>CAUJGS010000047.1 GCA_963170185.1 Bdellovibrionota bacterium | reverse complement strand
CAGGCGCGGCAGCGGTCGGGACACCCCCTCAGGGGTAAATAAGGAGCTCCTGAGTCTTTTGAAGCGCTCAATGGTATCCAGAATACGCGCCAAATGTTCCGCAGCTGCTGCATCAGGGGCATTTCCTTATTGACCGCCGATCTAGAGCTGGGATATGTAGTTAGGAATTTTATTTGCATCCCCTTCTGCGAGACACTATGACTTCCGAGATCCCCGCATCCATCCAAAAACAAGTCGATGAAGCTGCTTCAATTATTCGGAAGCATCTCGGACGACACCTGATAGCTACTTATCTATATGGATCTGCTCTTGATGGAGGCCTGAAACCTGAGAGCGATATCGACCTATTCGTTGTCGTCAATAACTCGCTGTCAGAATCTAATCGCAAGCAGCTCATGACTGAAATGCTGTCAGTTTCTTCATATCCTGCTGCACATGGCATTCGACCTATTGAAGTCACGGTCGTCGATGCTCGAACTCTTAAACCTTGGGTTTACCCACCAAAACGGGAGCTTCAACTCGGAGAATGGCTCCGTAAGGACATCGAATCTGGCTCATTCGAATCTCCAAAAGCTGATCCGGACCTGGCGATCCTGATCACCAAGATTAGAAAGTCCAGCATCGCTCTTCACGGCCCATCTGCGATGGAAATCTTCGACGAGGTTCCGGAGGCGGACCTCAAAAAGGCTTTGCTAAGTACCCTCCAGCAATGGCAGTCAGTAAACGAGCTCCGGGGGGATGAGCGAACCATCGCCTTGGCGATCGCTCGCATTTGGTTTACGGCCTTGACCGGGACCATTACTTCGAAGGACAAGGCCGCAGAATGGCTCATTCCGCAGGTGCCGATACATCATGCCAAGCTCCTCACTGAAGCCCGCAATGGATATCTAGGAATAGCGCCTGATCGTCTCGCCGAGAAGCACCAGGAATTACTCAACTTTGTCACGTATGCTCAAAGCAAACTCGAAAAAACTCTAAGCGGCGATACGGCGAAGCGGCTCTAATTTATATTGCCGATCAGTACGAGAGCATGAGCCTTAAAACTTCAAACGTCGATATTCTCAAACTTTTCCCATCAAAATCATCCGAATAATGACACTTGTCAATGAAGCAAAGGCCGCTCGGATGAGCGGCCTTTTGCATTTGCAGTTTGCGTCTTTTGAAGCGCTTTTCAGATTTTAGGCTGCGGTTGATGTTGTGTCGGACACTGCCACGTTTGGTGTCTGCTGTAGGGCTGACTCCTCGTGGAAAACTGCCGCCATCGTCGGTTTCTGTACCTCCTTCTTTTTAAGCCATTCCTTCTTTTGCGCATGAACGCTGCCGTGGCTGCATTTCGCAATCCGGCCAATTTCTCGGTAAGAAAGACCCGCATCCAGCAGTGATTCGATCAACGTTGAGTTGCGTTTGCGCTCCCTGCCGATCCGCTTGCCCTTAGCTTTCGCATTGGCAAGACCATTTCGCACCCTCTCGGCGATAAGATCCCGTTCGAGCTGGGCGATGGCGCTCAAAATCACAAATACGACATGGCCTAGGCTGGTGTTAAGATCAATTTTCTCCGTCAACGAAATGAAGTTCGCACTGTGTTTCTTAAAGACTTCCAGTGCTTTCAACATATGTGAAACTGACCTAGCGAATCTGGAAAATGCGAAGACAACCACGGTTTCAATTTCACCGTTTTCGACAGCTTTCATAAGGCGGTCTAAACCTGGTCGCGATGCCTTGGTTCCGCTTTGATTCTCATCGGCAAAGAGTTCGTAATTCTCGATCTTGTTTTGCTCACAAAAGATTCTCAAGGCGCGGATTTGTGACTCTAAGCCAGTTTTTTGATCTGCCGTCGAAACTCGGGCGTAGAGGGCCGTTCGGCGTTTAATAGGGTTATCCGTTGTTTTCATGAGTGCTCCTTAAAAGCCCACCAAGGGCAGGCTTAGCTTTAGAAAGTGCAACTCAACTGGACAATTCAGTATGACGTAACCAAGCTGAAACTATCGTCTAGAACAAAAATGAATCCGGCGTCGTTCAACCGTTGAAAGACCGGCTATACGAAAATCACATCGCCGTAGCTCCTGAAAGTAATTCTGGATCGCCACAGTCGTTTTTCCGTATTTCTCGGCCAGTTGTTTTCGGGAATATCCTTCGATCCATCGCAGTCGCGCCAGCTCCGCGAGATCAATTCTTGGCTCCCGCCACTGGATTGGGTAAGTTTCTACCTTAACCAGCGGTTCTCCCATCCTCGGATGGCGGGCACCATCTCTTCTCCCAAAGTTCTTTAGTCTTTCGTGACGGATCGTTTTTATGCCTCTACCCTAAATTGGCGACGCGCTGGTTGGGTTTTGGAGGTGTGATGGCGAATTTTTTTACCAAAGAAGTTTCGCAAAGCTATGACGAACGAAATAGCAAACTGACTCCGATCTCGGGGAATATGCACTTTCTCATTCGCTTGGTGCTTAAAGGGTTGCCGACTCGGGCCCGCATCTTGTGTGTAGGTGTTGGAACGGGTGCCGAGATTCTCTCGCTGGCGAGTGCCTATCCGGAATGGACCTTCGTGGGTCTTGATCCGTCGGACTCGATGCTAGATGTTTGCCGTGAACGACTGAAAGAGGCCGGTGTGCTAAGTCGTTGCGAGTTGGTGCACGGCTATATCCAGGATCTGGCAAACGGTCAGAAGTACGAGCAGTTTGATGCGGCGGTGAGCGTTCTGGTCGGACATTTCGTTAAACGTGAAGAGCGCGTAGGCTTTTTTCAACATATTGCCGCGCGGGTAGCTAAGGGCGGTTATGTCGTTAATACGGAAATCAGTTTTGATTTGGCCTCGGCGGAATTCCCTTCGATGTTGAAGAATTGGGAGCAGGTTCAAACGCTGATGGGAGCGACGCCGGAATCCTTGGCGGCACTTCCGACGCAGATGAGAGAGGCGTTGACGATTCTTCCGCCTAGCGAGGTCGAGAGCTTGATGCGCCAAAGCGGGATCGCGTTGCCGGTTCGGTTCTTTCAAGCCTTTATGATCTCTGGTTGGTACGGGAAAAAGATGTGACCAACGCCATAGAAGAGCGCAATCGAGTTATTGATGTGCTGCGAGTGATTTCGCAGTTCTTTGTCGTCGGGTCGCACGCGATTTATGTCGTCGACTGGATATACGCTTTAGGTTTCGCGAGTTGGACTTTGCCGCTTGTGCGAAACTCGACGGTGTTCTTTATGTTTATGTCGGGCTACCTGTTTGCCCGAGGGCTTCCGACTTTCGACTTCAAAGCTCTTTGGAAAAAGCGATTCCGGACGGTGATGGTGCCTTACCTGATCTGCCTGATTCCAATGGTGGTGATCTACACCTTGGATGCCAAATATCGAACAGATATCAAGGCGTGGTTGGCGTTGATTTTCACAGGTGCGAACTTCGTTAACCGGGCGCTCTGGTTTTTTCCGTTGATCTTGAGTTTCTATTTGATCAGCCCGATCTCTGCCCGAATTTATCGGCACGAAAAGCTTTTCCTGGTCGTCGTATTTGTGTCGATGATTGTTTCGTTTCTCGTGCATCGGCCGACTTATGTCGAAAGACTCCACCACTCGCTTTTGTACTTTCTCTTTCCTTACTATGCGGGCATGGCGCTTTTCAGATATGAGAAGCAGGTTTTTTCCTTCATGCGAAACGGGCATTGGCTAGTACTGGCGGCGCTGATCGGGGTTGTGGTTTGGCAGGTGGATATCGGGCCCGAGTTGCGAACGCGGCGCGGGTATCAGACGTATCGCGGCTTTGCCGACGTGACGTGGAAGGTGTGGGATCTTTCGGCGATACAAAAGACGTTGGTATTCTTTCTGGCGTACTATTACCTATCGATTTCCGAGAGGGCGCTTCGTTGGTTTAAACCTCTTGAGTGGTATTCGCCCTATTGTTTCGGGATTCACCTCTATCACGGCTATCTGATGAGCCTCTATGCGTACTTCTATTTACCGGCACCGTCGAAGAATGTTGTCTGGGGTTTCTTTGCTGCGTGGATCGGCTTCTGGTTTGCTTCGGTTGCGTTTGTCGTAGTTCTCTCGAAACTTGCGGGGCGCCGTTCGATCCATCTGTTCGGTCACTGACCGGTTTAAGAGGGCAGAAGTACTTCGCCGAGGGCAAAGTTTTTTTCGTCATCTCGCAGACAAAAGCGGAGATGGCTGATCTCGGATGCCTTAAGAGCTGGCGCAGAGCAGACTTGCATGGACTGGCCGAGAGTGGCTTCGTTGATATACTCGAGTCCAAGTTCTAGGCCTGCCTGGGGTTTGATCGTGAGAGCCTCTTCGAGCCAGCGAAGATACACCGAATTATTGAGGTGGTTATTGTCATCGATGGTCGTCTCGTCGATGAAAAACGGTGAGCTTGTCTTGATGTCGCAAGCTTGGGAAGCCGGGAAGAAGTTTTCGGTCTGACGAGAGACGTCGATGCTGTACGAGTGCTTGCGATCGAGACCACGTAAGAAATCTCGTGCGGCTTTCGGTGGAAGCATCGCTCGACGCTTATCCCGATCGAACAAGATGAAGTCTTGAGTGGCTACGGCTAGGATGTGGCCGTCGAGACTGAGTTCGTATTCGCGGATCAGTCGCCCGCTGTCGATGGTCGCAACCCAAGTAGAGCACCTGATCGGGACATCAAGCGGAATCGCTCCCGATGTCCGCAGTCGGAGTCCAACCACGACCCATCCCGAATTGCGATTGAGGTCGAAGCCTTTTTTGATCTGTAAGAGCTCTGCGTGGGCAGTTGCAATCATCGCAATTGCTCGCGCGATTCCGTACAAAGACAAATGGCCCGGCATCAAAGCGGACTCGAATGTCTTCGGGTCCTTTTGAGACGGGCCAAATGCACGTTCAGCGTGATGAATCAGTGGAGCGTCGAGTTTTAACACTCCAACCAACTGAATTTACTTCGCGATTTGAGTCAACATCGACTTGCAGAGCTCAAGCGCTGGTGCAGCTTCGAGCTTTGTGCCGTCGTCTGCGATACAGCCTTTCGCTGTCAAAGTGTCTTCGAGGCCGATGACCATCGCACATGCTGCGAGAAGACCGAATGGACCGATGTAGTCTTTGATGCCTTGATCGAGAAGCTCTTGCGCTGTTTGAGCTGGGTTTGCGAGGAAGCGAACGACTTGATCGCGGATTTCTTTGATCTTTGGTTCCTGCAGCTGCTCGGCCTGAGGGCCTGTGCACAAGAAACTGTGGATTTCAGCTTGTGTAGCGGCGTCCATTTGCTGAGGAGCGGCTTCTTCCGAAGCGGTCTCATTGGCGTGAGCGCCGAGGCTTGCAGCCATTGTGAAAGTGAGTGCGAGAGCGGCGATGATCTTAGTAAAAATGGTCATCCGGAACTCCTTGAGAAGTCGTTTTAAACGGTTTGTTGACGCCGTATGACTAACGCCATTGTCTTTCGAGCGATATAGCCAAGTAGGGTCTTGAAAAAACTGGGTTGGCTAGCAAGACCGCACCGGTTTGCTACCGAGGAGAGTTTCGTGGAGACATGTCGAATTTGCACGGAAGCGGCGGCAGTTAGGCTGCTGGTCGCGACGGCGCCGACACGTACCTACCTACATTGTCAAAACTGCGAGGCGGTTTTTGTCGTTCCGGGCGAGCATCTGAGTCTGGCAGACGAGGAGACGTTCTATGGACTTCACGAAAATTCGCCATCAGACCCGAGATACAGAAATTATCTGACTCCGGTCTTGGATTTGGCGTGGAAGGCTTGGAGGGACCTCAATTCGGGTAAGCAAGCGCCGGCTCATATGGCTTGGGCTTTGGACTTTGGATCTGGCCCTCTTGAGGTCGGTGAGGAGTCGGTGGTTTGCGAGTTCTTTCGTGAAAGAGGCTTGGCTGCAGATGCCTATGATCCCTATTTTCGTCCAATGGACCTTGCGAATCGTCGATACGATGTGATCGTGGCGTGTGAGGTCATCGAGCACTTTCGTTCTCCGATGACGGAGTTTGAAAAGCTGATTTCGCATTTGAGCGTGGACGGAGTGTTGGCGATTCAGACCGAGTTTTTTCCCGGCCTGGAGAAGTTTGACAATTGGTACTACCGGCGCGACCCGACTCACGTCGTGTTCTACTCTCCAAAAACGTTTGCGGCTCTCGCGCAGCGTTTTGGTTTGGAAGTCTCTCAGATGCAAGACGGCAAGCGCGTGGTGTTTCGTAAGACTTGCCAAGATTTCTCAAACCCGGTTTCATGAGAAGTGATGTCTCGCGTGTCCTTTGATCTCTATTCCATCGACTACTTGAAAGACGGTTCCGTTCGTCAGCAGCGTGCGTATGCTGTTTTGAAAGAACTTGGTCTGATGGAAAAGATCCCGCAATGGACTGGCGAGACCGTCGAGATGGGTTTGCATTTGACGTTGGCGGGCAGTGTGCCGATTGACGTGGCTGTTGAGGAGAGTGATCTCGATATTATCATTTGCGCACCGGACCTAAAGGCCATGGGCGAGATATTTCGACGCGAGCTCGGTGGGTTTAGTGGCTTTCGCCAGGAGCGTGGGATCGTCTTGGGCGTTGCCACTCTGATGACGCATTTTGAATTTGGTGGTGAAGCCTTTGAGATCTTCACGCAAAACGTACCGATCCCGCGGCAAAACGCGGTTGTGCATATGCTTGTGGAAGAACGCCTGCTGATGTTGGGCGGCGAAAGTTTTCGCGAAAAGGTGATGGCTCTTCGGCGTGTGGGAGTGAAAACAGAACCCGCGTTTGGAGAAGTCCTGGGTTTGGAAGAGCCTTATCGTGATCTCTTGGACTTAGAGGACCTCACGGACGCGGAACTTCGCGAGCGCTTTAACGACAAGTTCTGATTGCGGCCGTTTGTTAGCCACTCATCTGAGAATTTTTCAGAATCCACAATCCGAGAAAGAATCAGCGAGCCGACGGCTCGCGAGATGACATCAAGGGATTCCGCGCGCGTAAGTCCGCGTGCTGTGAATTCGGCGACCCAAGATTCGAGATGGTTTTCGATTCGTCTTTTGACGACACCGCTTTGCCGAGGGAGTTCGCTGGCAAGTGCTGCAAGTACGCAGCCCTCTTCTGGGTGATCGCGATGTTGTGGTGAGAGATAAATCGCGGTTGTCTTGGATGGATCCTTGAGCAGGCGAAGTTTTGCTTCTTCGAGGGCTGCACCAAGAGACTCCGCGATGAGATCATTCTTTGAAGCAAAATGATTATAGAAACCTCCGACGGTGAGGCCAGCGGCCTTCATCACTTCGTCGACACCGGTCTTTGCGAGCCCTTGTTTGCGAAAGAGCTTTGCCGCTTTTCCTAAGATCCGCGACCGTGTTGCTTGTTTTTGCAACTGCCGTGGCGTCTTTTGCCGTGGCTTTATCTGACGTGCCGTCATTATTTCGACTCCGCCTGGAGGCGTTTTGAAATGGCTTGGCCAATTTCCGGAGTGGCGATGTGACGAACGCCGGGAACCGTCAGGAATTCGCCTTGAAAGCCGAGGTCGAGAATTCGGCCGTGGGCCTTTTCGGCTGAAGCGATTGGGAAAACTTCGTCTTGATCGCCGTGGATTGCTGTCAGCCGAATCTGCTTTGCGGAAAGAACTTCGTAAAAATCAGGTCGAAAACCTGATCCGACGGCGATGATTTCCGAAAC
>CAUJGS010000046.1 GCA_963170185.1 Bdellovibrionota bacterium | reverse complement strand
GGAACACCTTTAACGTGGCCCAATATCAAACGACCTTTGTGGCCTTCGACCGAAGGCGGAATGAATCCAGGGATATCGGTGTAGGGAATCGCGACTTCGACATCGACGTTGTTCACAAAGGAACCAAGTCCTGACCCGAGAACCACGGCGACGCGCGGTTTCAGTTTGGTCGGCGGGCAGACTGAACGAATGTATGCCACCGACGATTCAAGACTTTCGACAATGCTGCTCACGTAAAGCTACCCCTTTAGAGTTCGACTCCGATCCCCATAGCGATCAAAGCGTTCGATTCGCGACTTTGCAAGGATTTATCGCGTGCCGCACTTTCGATACGGGTTGCTCGCGTGAGTCGTTCGATCGCATCTTCGTGACCGACGCGGTAGTCAGGTGTCGGTCCATAGAGGCGGTAGAGGGGCTGTCCTTTTTCGACCGAGTCACCTAGGCGAACAAGGCATTCGATACCGGCCATGGGTTCGATTTTCTCGCTGGCAGCACGGCGTCCCGCGCCCATCACGAGCGCGGCGTAGCCGACTTGCTCTGTTTCAATCGAAGAAACAAAGCCGGCTTCTTTGGCAAGTACTTCGCCGGTGACAACGGCTTTCGGCAGCGCCTCGATTCGCCCGCCTTGCGTCTTCACCAACTCTTCAAATTTCCGAGCGGCTGCTCCGGACTCCAAAATTTCTCGCGCTTGCGCGACGCCATCGCGCGCTGTAGCCGCTTTCTTGCCAAGCCAGATCATAACGCCCGCGAGAATCACACTGAGTTCTTCGCAGTCGTGGAACTCTGAAAGCGCTCGGCCTCGGACCGGTTCCCGGCGCAAGATCCCGAGACACTCTTCGATCTCAAGAGAGTTTCCGATGAAGCGACCAAGAGGTTGATTCATATCGGTGACGAGAGCGACGACGTCCTTGCCGCCGGCGCGTCCGATTTGGCAGAGTCGGCGCGCGAGCTCTTCGGCACGCTCTTTGGTTTTCATGAAGGCGCCAGACCCCCACTTCACATCGAGCACGAGCCCTTGAATGCCTTCGGCCATTTTTTTCGACATGATGCTCGCGCAGATCAGGGGTAGCGATTCGACGGTCGCGGTGACATCGCGAAGTGCGTAGATGCGTTTGTCGGCTGGGCAGATTTCGCCGGTCTGGCCGATGAGCGCTAAACCAAGCGAAGCGACTTGCTTTTCAAATTCCGCGATCGAGATCTCGCAGCTAAAGCCGGGGATCGATTCCAGCTTGTCGATGGTTCCGCCGGTGTGCCCAAGGCCTCGCCCTGCGATCATCGGTACCGGAACACCAGCTGCGGCTGCGATGGGTGCTAGGATCAAACTGGTTTTGTCACCCACGCCTCCGGTCGAATGTTTGTCGACGGCAACGCCAAGATGAGAGAAATCCAGCACGCGTCCCGAGCGCATCATGAGGTCGGTGAGAGTCCAAGTCTCGACATCGTTCATACCTTGAAAGAGAACGGCCATGAGCCATGCCGACATCTGGTAGTCGGGCACCGTGCCTCGAACAAAACCGTCGATCATGAAGCGAATCTCGTCGTTCGAGAGTTCACCACCATCTCGCTTCTTTTTAATAATCTCTGGAGCCAACAAACCTTGCGTGCTCATGCTTTAGTACCCCGATCTACTGCTTAAGCCTTCTGAGACCAACGCGACGCCCGAGCTTGTGCCTAAACGGTCGGCACCGGCAAGGATGAGGCTGCGTGCCATTTCGAAGCTTCTCACTCCGCCGCTGGCCTTGATTTGTACGTGCTCACGAGCACTTTCGCGCATCAGAGCCACATGCTCCACAGTCGCCGCACCGGCGGGCGAGCCTGCTGTGGAAAACCCTGTGCATGTCTTGATAAACTGGGCTCCGGCTTCGTCGGCCGCACGCGATGCGTGAGCGATTTCTTCGAGGGTCAAAAGCCCTGTTTCGAGGATGACTTTGACCAAAGCATGAGGCTTCACGCGAGCCGCTGCTTGCACCACAGCTGCGATATCTTCGCGTACGCGGGTGAATTCACCTGTTTTCACGAGGTCGACTCTCACCACCATGTCGATTTCTTCTGCCCCTAGGCGAAGGGCCTCTTCGGTCTCAAAAACCTTCGTCGAAGTGGTGCATGCACCCAGTGGAAAACCCACGACCGCAGCGACTCTTACTCTCGAGTCTTGCTTATGGGAGGGGTCGATCTTCGCTAAGAGATTTGATGAAAACGCAACATGAGCGGAGTTCACACACACAGCGAAGAAGTGGTGGCGAACAGCCTCTTCGCAGAGTTTTTTAATATCGGCCTCAGAGGCATCGGCGCGTAGCAGCGTGTGGTCGATGAATGGCGCAAGCTCCGCAGGGCTTTTGGGCGGCGGCAGGCGGCGACCGGGCGTTGAAGACGATTGATGCATTGCTCCACTCCTCACAAAGAGAATTCGGGTCGTGTCGGCGGCCCGCAATCCCTGTTAATGTCATAGGTATGAGCTTGCGTCACTATCTCGTATCAGGTCGCGTTCAGGGAGTGGGGTTTCGCCGTTTTGTAGAAAAACAGGCGCATCACTACGGCCTTAGCGGCGTCGTACGCAATTTGGAAGATGGGCGGGTTGAATGCTTTGCCCAAGGGTCGGATGAAGGCCTTCAGGAATTTGAACGAGCGGTCCGTCGCGGCCCAATGCTTTCGGCCGTGCGCGAAGTCGTTGCGCGTCCGATCTCGAGCAAAGAGGATTTGGAAACGGATTGGAAAACAGGATTGTTTTCGATCGCCGTGGATGGCGAGAAGCCTTGGGTCGGGGAGGAGTCGTGATGGCATGGAAGTCAGTAACTTCGTTTTCTATGGCGGCCTTTGTGGCTTTGGCGATGGTGATGGCGACGACACTTCCGACCAACGTGGCTTTTGCTCAAGGCCGTGGCTCGTTGGAAGGGGATCGTCCGTCTTCGGGTGGGCCTCGTCGTCAGCTTGCGACCATCATCTACTCAGGGCTTGGTGGTGCGGTTCTCGGTCTCAGCACGCTAAGTTTCTACGGGCGTCCGCAAGACAAGCTTAGCAACATCGCTGTTGGTTTCGCGGTCGGCGTGATCGTCGGAACAATTGCGGTGACTTACAACGCGGCGACGAACCCCGATGATTTTTATGGGCTTCAAGACGGCGGTCCGCAGCTTCCGCTTTCGAATCGCGAGTTGTTAGGCCCTGAAAACGAAAGAACCGTGCTTGCGGCACGGTCCCTTGAGTCTTCGACGGTGGGTTTCGAGCTCCCGGTCCTATCGTTCTAAACGTTGTTCCCTAGCTGGTTTTCTTAAAGCGGTTGGCGAGGTTGCCAAGTGCGGCTGCGGCACCTGTTTGCATAGGTTGCATCGTGATGCCCGACGGTGGTGGCGTCGGTACGGTCGCGGCGCCTCCAACAACAGCTGCTGAGGTTTGAACCTGCGGCTGGTGTGCTGGTTTTTCTTCGGCCGTGGCTTTTCCAAGGAACTCGTAGCCAGTGTCTCGTGAAATCAATCCACGGTTGATGAGCTGATCGATCGCGTATTCATACGTGACCATGCCTTGGTTTTTTCCGGTCTGCATGGTCGATGGGATCTGGAACGTTTTGCCTTCGCGAATCAAATTCGCGATCGCCTTGTTGCAGAACATCACCTCTTGAACGGCGACCCGGCCACCACCCACTTTTGGGAGCAGAGACTGCGAGATAACTCCGCGAAGCGATTCCGACAACTGAACACGAATCTGCGCCTGGCGATCACCAGGGAAAACGTCGATGATACGATCGACGGTTTTATGCGCGTTATTGGTGTGAAGTGTTCCGAACACCAAGTGACCTGTTTCCGCTGCCGAAATCGCAAGCGAGATCGTTTCAAGGTCGCGCATCTCACCCACGAGAATCACATCCGGGTCTTCGCGAAGTGCGGCCTTCAGGGCGTTTGCGAACGACTTCGAGTGGTTGTGAACCTCGCGTTGGTTCACCAATGACTTCAAGCTGGGGTGAACGAACTCGATCGGGTCCTCGATCGTGAGGATGTGCGACCGCTGAGTGGCGTTGATGTGGTGGATCAGGGCCGCAAGCGTCGTCGATTTACCGGAACCAGTGGGCCCGGTGACGCAGATCAAACCTTTGTGACAGTTGATCATCTCCATTAGCGACTGCGGTAAGCCGAGCTCTTCGGCCGTTTTGATTTTCGTCGGAATAACACGGCAAACGACGCCGATGCCTTTACGCTGCATGAAGACGTTTACACGGAAGCGGCCGATTGGCTCCTTCGTGTAGGCAAAGTCGAGCTCCCAGTTGGTGATGAATTCTTTCTTCTGCTTCTCGTTGCAGATTTCGAAAATGATGTCTTGGGCCTCTTGCGCGGTTAACGCGGGCTGATCCAATTTCTCCATTTCGCCGCTGACGCGCAAATAGGGAGGTGCGCCCGCGACCAAGTGAAGGTCTGACGCGCCTTTTTCAACCATCAATTTGAAAAGCTCATCGATCTTTGCCATGATGGTTACTTTTCGGAATTTCGGCGTTCAGAATTGAATCGGAATTGAGTTATGGCGACAGAAATCTTGATCAACGTCCGGCCTAGTGAGACTCGGGTCGCCTACATTGAAAATGGGGTCCTGAACGATCTCAAAATAGAACAAAAAACATCCCCGACCTTGGTGGGGTCGATTCACCGAGGAAAGGTTTTGCGGGTTTTGCCCGGGATGCAGGCGGCATTCGTCGATATCGGGCTCGATCGCGCGGCCTTTCTTTACGTGGGTGACGTGCGTCCCAATCTTGATGGCGATAGCCCGGACCTTCTCGAGGAAGACGGGGGCGACGAGACAACGGATGCCGGCGAAGCCGCGATCGCGCCGGGCACGGCGGCTTCGGCCGCGGCAGCAGCGGCGGCCATCGATGCCCCTGATCGCCCAAAGATTCAGGAGCTTCTCACTGAGGGACAGTGGATTTTGGTGCAAGTGGCAAAAGATCCGCTGGGCACCAAGGGAGCCCGGATCACGACCCACATCTCGTTACCTGGTCGTCATGTCGTGTACCTCCCGACGCTCAGCCATCGCGGTGTTTCTCGCCGCATCGAAGACCCTGCCGAGCGCGAGCGTCTGCGTGAATTAGTTGAAACCATCGACCCCAAGGGCGGCGTCATCGTACGCACGGCGGGCGAAGGAGCAACCGAAGGCAGCCTGCGGGCCGATCTGGATTACCTCAATCGTCTCTGGCAAGACGTGCAAAAGGCCTATGAGAAACGCAACAAGCCGGGGCTGGTGCACGCCGAACCGGATGTCGAACTGCGCGCGCTTCGTGACAGTCTCACGGAAGACGTCGACCGCGTCGTGACCGACGACGAAGAGACGCACAAAAAAATCTTGGCGTTTCTTTCGCAGTTCATGCCGCGTTTTAAAAACAAGGTGGCGCTCTACAAAGAGGCGCGTCCGCTTTTTGATCAATACGAAATCGATATCGAAATCTCTCGTTCGCTTGAGCGCAAGATCTGGCTCAAGTCGGGTGGCTACATCGTCATCGACGAAGCGGAGGCTTTGGTCGTGATCGACGTGAACACCGGACGTTACGTTGGAAAACGCGATCTTGAAGACACGATCCTTAAAACCAATCTCGAGGCTGTGCGTGAAATCGCCCATCAGCTTCGCATTCGTAACTGCGGCGGGATCATCATCATCGATTTCATCGACATGGAGCGCGAGGCGCATCGTGAAAAGGTGCTCGAGTCGCTGCGCGAGGAGCTGGCGCGCGACCGCGCGAAGACCACGGTGGTCGCGATGTCGAACCTCGGGCTTGTCGAGATGACGCGTAAGCGGATTCGCCCAAGCCTGGTGAAGACGCTTTGCGAGCCGTGCAGTCACTGCGACGGCAAAGCCTATGTGAAGACGAAGTCGACCGTGGCGCGCGAGATTTTCCGGGATCTCGAGCGCGAACCGGCTGGCGGCGGGGTGGACTCGGTTTTGGTGGTTCACTGCCACGCGGAAATCGGGGATTATATCTACGCGGAAGAGACGGAAGCTCTCGAGGATGTGGAAAGACGGATCGGCCAGAGCGTGGTTTTTAAGCTGGAGCCGAGCTTTCACCGAGAGCAGTACGAAATTTTTCGCTCCGGGCCTCAGCTGTCTAAAGACCTGAAATAACAGGACTTTATCGGCTGGTGCGGTTTTTTTAAAGAGGGCGATCGGCGGCTTGGGCGGCGCGATCGCCAGCGGTTTAAGCAGGGGGTTTTCCCTCGTTTCAAACTGCTGATTTCATTGACAATGCCTAGGGCGCCATGGCATCAACGTGTGCTTCCTATTTTATTTGTGACCAAGAGGTCTTGGTTAAGGAGTTCTAAATGTTCGCCATCATTCGTACCGGCGGTAAGCAATATCGTGTTCAGGCCGGCGACGTCGTTCGTGTTCAGAAGCTTGAGAAGAATCCAGGCGAAACATTCGACCTTACAGACGTTCTCATGGTCGGCGGCGACAAGTCGTTCATCGGTTCGGCAGCGAAAAACGCAAAAGTCACAGTGACAGTTGTTCGCCAAGACCGCGAAGCTAAAATCACGGTTTTCAAGAAGAAGCGTCGTCAAGGTTATCGCCGCACACACGGCCATCGCCAAGACTTCACAGAGCTTTTCGTAGCAGCGATCACATCGCCAGACGGCCAAACTGCGAAAGCAGATGCGAAGCCTCAGGTTGTGGATCCAGCGAAAAAAGAAGCGCGTGAAAAAGCGTACACTGAGTCGTTGAAAGCTTCGGGCAGCAAAGCGGTTGTTGCAGCGAAGAAGAAAAAAGCAGCGGTTAAATCTGCAAAGAAGAAAACTGCGGCTCCTAAAAAGAAAGTAGCTAAGAAAGTGAAAGCGAAAGCTGGAGCGAAAAAAGCTACGAAGAAGACCGCGAAGAAAACATCGAAGAAGTAATTAGCGAGCGAGGGTTTAAGTCATGGCAAGTAAGAAGGCAGCAGGTAGTACGCGGAACGGTCGGGACAGTAAAGGGCAGCGCCTTGGCGTTAAAGCTTTCGGTGGCGAGTCTGTGCAACCAGGCGTGATCATCGTTCGCCAACGTGGAACGAAGTTCCACCTCGGAACAGGTGTTCGCATGGGCCGTGACCACACGATCTATTCCGTAACAACTGGCCAAGTGAAATTCGAGCGCGTGAACAAAGACCGTTTGAAGGTCAGCGTTTATCCTGCTCAAAAATCCGCATAACGCGGTTACGGCATAAACGAAGCATTGTTGCTTAGGGATTGCTAAGAGGGGGCTGGTCTGGGACCAGCCCTTTGTATTTTCAGCCCTCGTAGGTTTTCGGTCAGGATGGGGCGATTGGGTCAAAGGACGTATGAAGTTCGTAGATGAGGTCAGTATCACGGTAAGCTCTGGGCACGGAGGCGCGGGGGCGATCAGTTTCCGGCGTGAGTCCATGAGTCCGCGCGGTGGTCCCGACGGCGGTGACGGTGGCCGCGGTGGCCACGTTTACTTTCGCGTGACGCCGCAAGTGAACACGCTGATCGATTTTCGTTACAAACGAAAGTTTCGGGCGCCCGATGGCGAGCCTGGTAAGGGCCGCAATATGACGGGTCACGACGGGCAAGATCTCTATCTGCGCGTTCCGCCGGGAACGGTTGTGCGTGACTCCGAGACCAACGAGGTCTTGATGGATCTCGAAGAAGCCGGCGATGTCATGTTTCTTAAAGGTGGTCGCGGCGGTAAGGGTAATTGGTTCTTCCGCAACAGCGTCAATCAGGCTCCTGAAATTGCGCAGCCAGGTGAAGACGGTGAGTCGCGCGTTGTGCACTTGGAACTTAAGCTCATCGCCGACGTGGGTGTTATCGGTTATCCCAATGCAGGAAAGTCGACATTGATTTCGGTGTTGTCGTCCGCGCGACCAAAGATTGCGGACTATCCGTTCACGACGCTTACGCCGAATCTCGGAGTCGTGAAGGCCAACGATGAGCAGACATTTGTTATGGCTGATATTCCGGGTTTGGTTCCTGGAGCTCATCAAGGCGTGGGGCTTGGAATTCAGTTCTTACGGCATATCGAGCGCACGGGGCTTTTCATTCATCTGGTCGATGCCAGTGGCTCGGCTGGGCGAGATCCGTACCAGGACTATTTGGATATTGAAAACGAACTCCGGCAGTACGACCGTGTGAAGCAAGACGATCCCGAATATCGGCCGCTTGCGACGCGCGATCGCTTGGTCGTTTTAAACAAAGCGGACGCGCTTCGCTTGGAAGAGATGGAAGAGTTGCAAGGGCGCTTCCGTCGTGCGGGAATTGAGACGATGGTGATTTCGGCCGCCGCGAAAAAGGGCCTGAAGGAACTGGCGACGGAAATCGGAAAGCGGGTTTTAAAGTGAGCGAACTAACAGGTAGCGACGCACGTATTGGAATTTTTGGCGGAACGTTTGATCCACTGCATATCGGGCATCTGAGTTGCGTGCGCACGGTTCGCTCGCGTTTGAATCTCGAAAAGATATTTGTCGTTCCAGCGGCGCAGAATCCGCGCAAACCACGTACGGACGGACCAAAAGACGAAGATCGTCTGGAGATGTGTCGTATCGGATTTCAGTCGGATGCAGACTATGTTTCGGTCGACGATCGCGAAATCAAACGCGGCGGACTTTCCTACACGGTGACGACGCTGGAGTCGTACGCGAAAGAGTATGATTCGGCCGGCATTCATTTGATTATCGGGATGGATCAGTTTGAAGAGCTCGATCGTTGGCACCGCATTGACCGCATCTTGGAACTTGCGAATGTGGTCGTGGTTTCGCGTACGGGTCACAGTCTTCCGACAAGCTCCCTGGATTTTCCCGAAGGACTTCGCGAGTACATTTCGGACTTCGAAAAAGGTTTTGGCCAACTGACAACGGGTCGCCATATCGAGTTCGTGCGTATGCCCGATGCGGATGTGTCGGCGACGGATTTGCGTAAGCGCTTGCGCACGGGACGTTCGGTCGAAAAGTACATGTCGATTGAAGTCGAGGAGTTCATCAAGTCGAAAGGGCTTTATGGACCAATCGGTGCTCGCGTGGGCGACTACGAACAGTTCACTCATTTCTGCGCGGATGCGCTCTTTTCGAAAAAAGGACTTAATGTTCGTGGGTTCGACTTGCGTCCGACGACCGCTCCGACAGAGTTCGCGTTGATCGCCTCTGGTACGAGCACGCGTCACACGGCGGCTCTTGCCGAAGCCGTGCAGGCGGCGGTGAAAGAGGAATTCAACGTCTTCCCGCAGAGCGTAGAGGGTGCTTCGGAAGGCCGCTGGGTTCTTCTCGATTACGGCTCCTTGATCGTTCACATCTTCTACGATTTCGTTCGTCAGGAGTATCGTCTCGAAGAACTTTGGAGAGATTCGCGCGAGCTTGCGATCAAAGATAAGCTTGCGCCATGATCCTGCAGTTTCTCTTTGTCGGCGGCGATAAAGAGCCGTGGATGCGCGAATTCGAAGCCGAGTACGAGAAAAAGGTTTCGCGCTTCTACAAGACGGAAATCGTGCGCATGAAGCCTTCGAAGGACGATCGTGCGTTAGGTGATGTAAAACGAAAATCCGAATCTAAACTATTTCTCGATCGCCTGAAGCCGAATGACTACGTCGTCGTGTTTGATGAACGTGGCGAGAACTTCACATCGATTCAGTTTTCAAAAAAAATGGAGCGGTGGTTGGCTGCCGGACGCGCGCGCATCGTGTTTTGTGTTGGTGGCGCGTTTGGCTTTGACGAGGAAATGCGTTCGCGGGCCGACCAGGTGGTCTCGCTTTCGAGCTTCGTTTTGAATCACCATCTGGCTCAGGCAGTTGTTCTTGAGCAGGTGTATCGCGCGATCTCGATTCAAAAGAATCTCCCCTACCACAACGAAGGTTAGTCGTACGCAGATCGAACGCCGCACAGTGAGGCGGCGTGGGTACCTGTACGAGTATCGCCCTTGCAGAGCAAGGCGAGATGATTTCGCTTCTTCGGTTTTTCAACAGATGTCCTGGGTGTGGAGCCAGCGCTCGTGTGTACTGCTCGCGCTGCTGGTATGAACTGCATCGCGCCGAGGAGCAGAGTGATTTGCTCCATCTCATCACGGACTTTCCATTTCCGATGCGTGCCGCTTGGCTTTGGGAAGAAGAACCGCAGGCTGGTGGCGGTTGGGTGTCGCGTTCGGAAATCATTCGGCAGTCCGTTTTGATGGCGAAAGGGCGACCGAACCCCGATCTGATGCGTGTCTGGTCGTCTGAGATTTATCAACGTGCATTTCTGGGCGGACATATACGAACAAAGCGGGACTGGTTGGTTCTTGTTCCACCCTCGGTTCAGTTTCGGGGCGATGGTCACGCAAAAGACCTCGCGCGCGAGCTGTCGATGCTTGCGGGAAATGAGTTTCCGGAATTTGCTGTATTCGAAAGACGAACGGGCTTGTTGGCCCGAGGCCGAACTCAGAAAACCAAGACTCGAATCGAACGACTCGAGTCAGACATGAGTTTGTCGTCCGCCATGAGTCAGGCCGTAAGGACGCGGGTCCTGGATGCGCCTGGGTACATCTTTGTGGACGACGTGATCGCGACGGGCTCGACCGCGATCGCCGCCTGGAAGGCTTTGGGTAAACCTCGGAACTTTGAGGCGTGGGCCATGGTCTGGCGGACTTGCGGACCAAGGGGGGCGCCGTGAGAGAATGGAGGGATATGGCTTCGAATCGAGTTTTAAGTCGGAAGTTCTGGACGCTCTTTGTTTTGGCGGCTTTCGCCTTGGTATCCCCGGCATTTGCGGGGGGCGAAGGGGATTCGGCGAAATCAAAAGATAGTTCCAAGAAGGTGGACGCGCTTCCCAAAATCGCCACGGCGACCAAGGAACAGATTGGAATTCTCGAGCAATTTCAGGCTCGTTTAACGGGGGCCGGGCAGGTGAAGGCCGAGCTCAAGCGTAAAACAGTCATCGGGCTTTTGGGGCAGGAAAAGCTAGCGGCGGGAGATCTGCTTCTTTCGAAGGGCCGTGTTCGCATGGACCTTAAGACCCCGGAAACGGGTGAGCGGCATTTGCTTGTGGTGGGACCTAAGGCATTTTGGGCGGCGACTTACCCTCCCTCGGACCTCGAAGGGGCGCTGGTTCAGGTGGTCACGGGGCCTGTGAAATCCAAGAAAACGGCGTCTGCGGGGTTCCTGGCGATTTTAGGCAAGGATGGATTCCTGAAGTCTTTTTCCGTTTCTGGAGTATCACTCGATAATGACGGAGGAATCCGGTATTATCTGCAACCTAAAGCGGACTGGGTTGAGGCCAAGCGCGCACTTTTGGCGTTGGGACCTGAACTCGGGAAGTCGAAAAAAACCAGCGTTCGTGATTTCCGAGAAATCAAGATCTGGGACTTTCAGGACAATGAAACGCAATTCACTTTGGGAGACGTGAAGTTTTCCAAAGAAGAAGCGCAAGCCGGGAAGTTCGATTTCAAGCCGCCGAAAAATGCCGATATCATGACGGTTCCGCAGTAGCGGAAACTTCGCGATCTCGGCGGAACGGAGATCGTGCATGCCATCATTCGATATTGTTTCTGAAGTCAGTGTTCAGGAAGTCGACAACGCGGTGAACACCGCGACCAAGGAAGTCGCGCATCGTTACGACCTGCGTGACGGCAAGTGCGAAATCGTCTGGGATAAAAAAACGATCGTCTTAAAAGCCAACGATGAGATGAAGATCAATGCGGTTCGCGACATCTTGCAGAGCAAGCTGCATAAGCGAGGCGTGGAGATTTCGAGTGTGAAGTTTGAAAAGCCCGAACCGATTGGCGGCATGATGCTCAAACAATCGGGCACGATCGTTCAAGGCATCGAAAAAGAGAAAGCCAAAGAGATCGTGAAATCCATTAAAGATTCGAAACTCAAAGTTCAGGCGCAAATCATGGACGAAATGGTTCGCGTCACATCCAAGAGTATCGATGAGTTGCAGTCGACGATCACGTATGTACGTGGTCAGCGTTTCGGCTTGCCCCTCCAATTTATCAATATGCGCAGCTAATTGGCTGAAAGCGCGAGGAAGCTGTTATGTCTACACCACAAAATTCGACGAACACGGAATCGGTGGCTAATAAGAAGGTCCACTTTGTTTCTCTGGGTTGCCCCAAGAACTTGGTCGATAGCGAGATCATGCTTGGCCACATGATGAAAGACGGCTATGCGGTGACGGATTCGCCAGAAGAGGCGGAAACGATTGTCGTTAACACGTGCGGGTTCATTGAAGACGCCAAACAAGAATCGATTCAAAAGATTCTCGAGATGGCGGGCTATAAGTCGGCGGGCGCTGCAAAAAACCTGGTTGTCGCAGGCTGCCTCACTCAACGCTACAAAGATGAATTGGTTGATGGGCTTCCTGAAGCCGATCTCTTTGTCGGTTCGGGTGAATTTCAAAACATCACGAAAATCTTAAAGGCGCGCGAGCTTGGTTCAACCGAGAAGCGTTACTTCAATCTTCCGACGTATCTTCAAGAAGAAGACACACCTCGCGTGAACTCGGGGCCTTCGTATCGCGCTTATTTAAAAATCTCGGAAGGCTGCTTAAAGCGCTGCTCGTTCTGCGCGATTCCAAAAATTCGTGGGAACCTTCAGTCGCGAAAGCTTTCGGCGGTATTAAACGAAGCCAAGCTCTTGGTGGCTGGCGGAGTCCGTGAAATCAACATCATCTCGCACGACTTTACCGACTATGGCTGGGATCTTCGTCGCAAAGACGAAGCGGCTACCGAGCGCCCTGAAGAGCTTCTTCGCGGGCTTTCGCAAATCAAGGGACTCGATTGGGTTCGTCTCTTGTATCTCTACCCAGACGGAATCACAGACGAGATGATCGAGGTTATTAAAACAAGCCCGAACATCGTGAAGTACTTCGATATGCCACTTCAGCATATTTCGAATTCGGTCTTGAAAACGATGAATCGCAAAATGACTCGCGAAGAAATCGAAGAGCGCCTGGCGAAGATTCGCGCGGAAATTCCAGACGCTGTTATTCGCACGCAATTCATCGTGGGTTACCCTGGAGAAACCGAAGAGGATTTCCAGCAGCTTCTTGAGTTCATTGAGGAGCAGCGCTTTGACCGTGTTGGCTGCTTCCAGTATTCGCCCGAGGACAATACTCCGGGCGGAAAGATGGACGGGCAGATCGATGCCGAGACGAAGCAGCGTCGCCATGACGAGCTAATGGCTTTGCAAATCGAGATCTCGCGCGACAAACATCGCGCGTTCATCGGTCGCACCGTGCCGGTTTTGGTTGAGGGCTTAAGCGAGGAAACAGAACTCTTGCTTCAGGGCCGTATGTCGCAACAAGCGCCCGAAATCGACGGCGTGGTTCTCATCAACGACGGAACCGCAAAGCCTGGTGAAATCGTGAACGTGAAGATCACCGACGCCCACGACTACGATCTCGTAGGCGAAATCGTCTAGAGGTACCGCCTTGTTTTTTTTTTTGGGGGGGGTGTGTGGCCCCGCAAATAAAAAAAAAAGGCGGTAAGTATTGGGTT
>CAUJGS010000045.1 GCA_963170185.1 Bdellovibrionota bacterium | reverse complement strand
ACTCAAGACAACTTGAAAGGAAAGTGGTCGATCTTCTTCTTCTACCCTGCGGACTTCACATTTGTTTGCCCAACAGAGCTTGGCGACATGGCTGACAAGTACGAAGCTTTCCAAAAAATGGGCGTTGAAGTTTACGGCGTTTCTACAGACACGCACTTCACACACAAAGCTTGGCACGACACTTCGGAAACGATCAAAAAGATCAAGTTCCCGATGCTTGCTGACCCAACTGGCCACTTGTCGCGCGCTTTCGGCGTACACATTGAAGAAGAAGGTCTTGCTTACCGCGGAACTTTCTTGGTGAACCCAGAAGGTCTTATCAAGATCGCGGAAATTCATGACAACGGCATCGGCCGCAACGCCGACGAGCTGGTTCGCAAAACGCAAGCGGCTCAATACGTCGCTTCAAACCCAGGCCAAGTTTGCCCAGCGAAATGGCGTCCAGGCGAAAAGACACTCAAGCCAGGACTCGATCTCGTAGGCAAAATCTAATCGTATCGCTCCCTTCGGCAAGCGCGGCGTCAGCTTGCGCTTGCGCCCAAGGGCCCGGCGATTCTGTTAGCACGCGGGGCTAGATTAGCCCCCTTTTTGTACCCAGTTTTAAAAAGGAGTCGGACATGTTGGATCAAGATCTCAAAGAACAACTCAAGGGCGTATTTGCAGGACTGCAATCAAACATCACACTGGTCTATGACGAGTCCGCTCACGAAAATCAGAGCGACTTGACGGCGATGCTCGAAGGCCTCTCCGAAACCTCGCCTCATGTCTTGGTTCGAAAATCTGGCAAAACTCTGCCGGCTCCGGCTTTTGAAATCTTCCGCACCCGTGATGGAAAAGAGGCCTCAACCGGCATTCGTTTCACCGGGATCCCAGGAGGACACGAGTTCACCTCGCTTGTGCTTGGCATCCTCAACGCCGACGGCAAGGGCAAGATGCCAGACGACGGCATGCAAGCTCGCATTCGTGCCGTGCGTGGCCCCGTGCGCATTAAAACTTTCATGTCGCTCACCTGCGAAAACTGCCCGGAAGTCGTTCAGGCCTTGAACCAAATGGCTCTCATTCACCCGGACTTCCAACACGAAGTCATCGACGGCGCTTACGCGCAAGACGAAATCGATCGTCTGGGCATTCAAGGTGTTCCAAGTGTTGTCGTCGGCGACAAAATGATTCACTCGGGCCGCATTCATTTCCTCGATCTGTTGACGAAGGTGGAAGAAACCTTTGGCGCGGACGCGGCAGCTGCAACCACGGCGCGTGATCTTGGCACCTTCGACGTGGTCGTTGTCGGCGGTGGACCCGCAGGTGTTTCGGCGGCGATTTACAGCGTCCGCAAAGGTCTTAAAACGGCCCTTCTCGCCGAACGCATGGGCGGCCAAGTCCAAGACACAAAAGGCATCGAAAACCTCGTGTCCATCGTTTACACGGAAGGCCCCAAACTTGCCGAAGACATGGCCAAACACTTGGCTTCGTACCCCGTGACACTTTTCAATCAACGCCGAGTGAAGTCGATTTCCAAAGAGCGCGAGATCCAGCTCGAAGGTGGCGAGTTCCTTCGCGGCGAAGCGATCATCATTACCACCGGAGCCAAATGGCGCGAGCTCGGTGTTCCTGGCGAAAAAGACTACATCGGTCGCGGTGTCGCCTATTGCCCTCACTGTGACGGGCCCTTCTACAAAGGTAAAAAGATTGCGGTCGTCGGCGGAGGCAACTCCGGTGTCGAAGCCGCGATTGACCTTGCGGGAATCGCAGGTGAAGTCGTGTTATTGGAGTACGGCGAAAAGATGCGCGCCGACCAAGTGCTGATCGACAAGTTAAACAGCCTCTCAAACACGTCGGCCATCACCATGGCTCAAACAACTGAACTCAAAGGCAATGGCCAAAAGATTCATCAGCTTGAGTACGTGGATCGCAAGACCAATGAGAAAAAGTCTTTCGACGTCGACGGCGTCTTTGTTCAGATTGGACTTTTGCCAAACAGTGAATTCCTAAAAGGAACATTGGAGCTTTCGAAGTTCGGCGAGATCATCGTCGACGAAAAAGGTCGAACCAGCATTCCAGGAATTTATGCGGCCGGCGACGTCACAACCACGCCCTACAAGCAGATCATCATCGCGATGGGCGAAGGCGCCAAAGCGGCCCTCGCAGCCTTCGAAGACCGCATGCGAGGCGAACTCCCAAAACTAACCTAAAACCAGCGGGGCTTGCGACGCTAGAAGAAATCTTTCCGCGCCCCTGCGCGGAAAGCAGCAAGCCCCAGCAGGGCTTGCGTCGCTAGTTGACGCGGTCGCAGTTGATGCGAAGCACGCGGCCCTTGGCGATGGCTTCATGTGCGTTTTGCATGCTGGCGACAACATCGCCGTATCCGATGTTCAACATCGCATTGTTGAGGCTATTGCCGGTCGTGTTCGGCGCCAGCACGTGCTCGGTTGAAAACGTCTTCTTGGTCTCTGTGTCCACCACGACGACTGTGACTTGCTCGTAGGAGCTGTTGTAGTTCATCGTGATCTCGTAGATCGAGTTTTTACAAGTTGGATAGGTCTTGCAGTCGACGTCCTCGATCATGCCGTCACGCAATTTGATCGTGCGCGGAAACGAACTCAGCGAGCTGTCGATGCGACAGTCGAGTTCCAAAACCGGGACGGCGAACGCGGGAGCAGCGAAGAAGACCATCATGGTAGCGAGCAGAACTTTCATTTGAACCCCTCTAGCGAATAGTTAAACCCAGGCAATTTGATGCCTATTTTTATATCAAGCCGGAACAAGCGCTGAGAGTGTGAAAATCGCTGCTGAAACAATGACAAACCTCCTCGGCACGATTAGACCCGTCGGCATGAAAATCTTCATCAAACTCGCCATCGCGATGACCATTATGGCTTTTGCCCATGCCACCCCCTCAGCAAATGCTTCGACCAAGCTGAGCTTTGAGTTCACTTGCGAGACAGCAGAGGCCGACTTCTACGACTGGATCGAGACCGAGTTTTGGCCCAAGGCTAGTTCGGCGACCTTCGGTCGCAATCTCGATGCGGCATTTGATGTCCTCACTTCGACAGCCAAGAATGCATGGGAAGTCACCATTCCGGATATGGAATGCGCAAGCGACGTGCTCTTGGAGTCACGTCGCGAAGCCTTGTACCTGATGTTAGAAGATGCCGCCCAAGACGGATATGGTCGCGTGCGGCGCGAGCCTTAACGAGCGGTTGCGCGCGGCTGCTGAGCACGGCGACTTGCCGCTGTCTCAGAATACTCTTGCGCCATTTGATCTAGCGGGCTCAACGCTTCCGCTTCGGCTTGCAACACGGAACACTGCTTAGAGAAATCGCCATTGGAGCGAGGGCGAAGATACTTTCTTGGATCGGCCGGTTTACCATCCTCGAAAACACCGAAGTGCAAATGAGGCCCAGTGCTGTTTCCGGTTTGTCCGACCGTGCCGATTTGCTGACCACGCTTCACACAATAGACATCGTCACGACGAGCTGTGCGGATGAAGTTGCGAATCTCGGGTGTGAAGTTGTGCATGTGAGCGTACTGCGACACAAGTCCGTTCCCATGGTCGATCTTGACGGCAAGCCCGTACCCTGTTTTACGATTCATACTCAGATCACGAATCTTCATACAACCGGAAGCCGCCGCGACGACGGGTGAGCCCGATGGGCCAGCGATATCCAAGCCCTGATGAAAGCCGCTAGAAAGCCGTCCGTTATCGGTGCGGAACCTACGGCGACGACCATACTCCGAAGTCGTGCGGAATGTGCTCCCGCGAGTCGTACATGTTGGAGACGAAAGAAAGCCATTTGAATCATCTGTCCACTGACCTTCGACCACGCTCGCGTCGCGCGGTATACTTGGGTCGCCGTGGGCATCCGTCGCCACCGTTTTTTTAGTCGGCGCGGTACCTGGTTTCGCAGCTGGCTTCGGCGGATTCGCCGCCTGCCGTGCACGGCTGCCCTTTACACCATGGTCGATCAGACGATCGTTGAATTCGTTCACCGCTCCGCCTGGACCCATGGAGGCTCCGCCCCACGCACCGACTGGTGCAATAGCGCCCTCTTTCGCAAGGCGTTCGAGTCCGAAGTAAACGGTTGAACCAGCTTGAATTTCATTTCCATCGTAACCCGTCACTCCCATCGGAAGTGCCGCGGTAACCATGAGGCTACCTGTTGATGACTCAACAGTGCCGACATCTTTTAAAAGCTTGTTGAGATCGATCCCTGTATCTGTCGTCGATTCACGGATACTGCTTTCAGAAACGTTCACCTCAAATGCGCCCGTCCAATTGATGGCCGCCAGTGGCTTACCGGTGTGGTCGTAGATTTCAACTTTATCACCACGCGAAACAGGCGTGAAAACAACGCGAGCCGTGCCATCGCCTGAGCGAAAAACCTGAGCCGAACCGGAAGCCGGGAATCTGAGTACGTTCACGCGGACAGGGTCCACAGAGAGCTCTTGGACAAACGCTCCGTATGTGAGAGCGCCGGCCAGAACACCTGCCACTACGAATGCGAGATTGCGTTTTGTCGATCTCATCTCGGACCTCTCTTCCAGTTCCGAAAAGAGTATAATCCAAAGCCCACGCCAGAAAGCCGATCGCCAGCTGCGATTTAAGGGGCTCTAGACGCAAAAAGCCTCTCCGGGGGAGGAGAGGCTTTCTGGTTGCGCTGTCCAGCGCTTAACAACTGTCGAGACCTTATACAGGTCGCAAGCTTACATGAAAGCTGGAACTTGGTACGACGTGCGGCTCAAGAAACCGTTAGCCATCTGGATGGAGCCGTCTTTTTGGCGAACGATTTTCATCGAAGCTTCTTCACCACGAGGACCTACCATAATCACGTTCGAGCGAACCGCGCCGTTCATCAGCTTCACGTAGAGATTGGCGATTTCTTTTACCTGGTAAACAGCCGTCGAACCGTCTTCTGTCGTGAATTGAACCGCGCTCATTTTTTGAGCCGTAGGGAGCCCCTGGATGTCGCCAAAGCAGATTTGCGCAAGAGCGATATCAGCTTGTTCTGCACGAACGACTTCGCCACACTTTGCAGCAACGAACATTGATTGAGCCGTCGAAGCCTGCGCTCCCATCGAGTAAAACACGGCGCCCACGAAAGCGACGTAGCTAACTGCGACCGTAAGAATTGCGCGAAGCACGCGGTTCGATCGAACTTGCGAAGTGATGTTCATTACTGCTGTCATTGATTCCCCCTAGTTCAGTGATTTCATAGGGAGGTAATACAAACTCGATGCCAACTAATGCCGGCCAAAGATTTTCCTTATGCGTTATCGAATGCGCGTCGTGCCAAAATGCTGAACGAGAAATAAATCGAGTTTGGGAAACATCCAATAGCGAGCGGCCCCAAGCTAAGCGATAGCAATGCAACCCGGCAGTCCCTGCATTCCTGTCAGCAGTAGTACCGAGAGTGGACCAGAGTCCACCTTTGGAACCAACAGATGGAACCAATCAGACGGAACCGGCTACCAGTAAACTCCGCAGTCCTTCACGATCGATCGTACGGACTCGCACTCCTTTGCGCCGCGCCGAGCAGGCAAGACGCTTGGCTCCGCCCACTGCCCGTTTGCCCGGCAAAGACGACGCACGCAATGAACTCCTGGCAAATCCGTACGACAGCTCGAAGCTCCTTTAGGGTTTCCTTCGCAGCTCCAAGAGCACTTGTTAAAGGCGCCGGCCGGAGCCGAACACGTTTCTTCTGCGGCACCGCCGGAAGACACTCCGCTAGGAAAAGTGCCGGCTGCCGATGGGCCTCTGGCGGCCTGCAAGTCGTACCGAATGTCCGTTTGCGTTTTCAACTTCTCAAAATCCTCTTCGGTCATGCGAAACAACGGCGACAAGAGACCGCGATCAAGAATGTCTTTGGCCTCTTCAGGGGTGGCGTCCTCCGGCGGAGCCGGCGAAACATAGGAAGCGTATAGGCCGGCGCCGACCACGACCGACTTCGCGGAGTTCATAGGTGCGCTTGTTTCAAGAAATGGCTTTTCGCACTCGGGATCACGACCAAAGCAGACTTGCCCGCTTAGGGTGTGAACTTCTGTTTTCCAATCTTGCTCGCCCGGATAAAACGAGACGACAAAATCCGTTCCCCTGACACCCGCGACAGCCGAACGGGTTTTAACCTGAAAGCGCGACTCCCCGTCATCGTAACGGCCTTGAACTCGGCTACGAAGCCGCCCCTGTTTGAGATTGATGATGATCGTTCGCTTCGGAGGGCCGACTCGTTTTTCAAGCAACGCTTCTTCCACGACGATTCCCGAGTTGGGGCTCACGAAAATTTCCGAAAGCTCCGCAAACCGCAGACGCACGCGACCGTCTGCTCCGGTCAAAATACGATCTCCAACCTGGACACGCTCCCCTTCGCGCAGTGGAGACTTTTCCGACTCCGCCTCGCGCTGACCCAAACGTCTTCCTTCGGCTGCGCGCCCGAGATTAGCCAAGCGGACAACACTGACGCTTCCTCTAGCAAGTACGACTTCCGCCGACTGATTGCCCTCGCCGTATTCGGCAGAAGCCGGCGCACGCGCCAGAGCTTGTTGCACGGGCGATTCGGTAGTCGCCAGCGAATTCGACGCCGAACTTCGCCGAAGCTTAGATAAACATACGTTTTGATTCTCCACTGGCCGGCATAGTGGTCGTTTGCATGATTTGGTTTTTGCACCACGAGGTCCACATTTGGCCGAGTAAAAATCGAGACCGTCCTCCACTTCACAGGCACCGCATGAAACCGGCTCACATTGACATGAAACCTCATCGGTCGCGTGCACGACGCCAACGGAAAACAGGATGAAAACAAAACCCCAGAAACCTACTGGGATCGCCATCAGGAATTGCGGCAGCCATTGCATAGGAATGTTTTTATAGGTCCGCCATCCGACGTTCCGCATGATAGCTCTTATCGGCAACTCGACCTAAGACCTAGACTGCCTAATCTCTTCGAAACTGCATTTCCCAAAACAAACCGTCGACTCTTTTGACAGCGTTCCCTTGCGTAATAGCGCTCAATTGCTTCTCCTGCGGCCCCCTTTTTGAACTCCTTTAGCAACACGATTGATCTGTTTTTTTAGGAGGCGAATTGTGCGAAGACAGTATGGACGAAACGCCCGTATCAGTTTGAGACGAGAGTCCGATCGCACACGCTGGCTTATCGCTTACTGCCTAACTGGCATCGTCTTCCTGTTTACACAGGCTGCGGTCGCCGACGACGAGATCTGCGCCACAACGCTTAAAGAAATGCAGGATTCGAAATCAGCCGGCATCAAGAGCCTCGCCGAAAAAATCGCCGCCGCGGGCAAGGGCGGCTTCAACAACCAGACACGCACCTCTCACATCGTCTTCAAATCGCCCGACGGTCCAGAGGGACGCATGGTGTTTGAATTCCATTCGACGACAAAGACAGATGACCCAAATGATCCCGGCGACTACGAGCTTGCCGATGGTTCCGCGAAAATTTGCGACAACGGGCGAGGCGCTTTGAAATTGGTCGCTCCTACGTTTGGCGCCGTGAACCTCTCAATGCCCGATGGTTGTTTCAGACTTCATATCATGTTCGGCTCGTCCGCCCGCACCACCTTCTGCGAGGGCTCGATGCCTTCACACATCGCCTCGGCAAGAGAAAAGGCCGGAGGTCGCGGAGTCGCCGTTCGTGGCCTAGGAAGCTCGTCTTCGGGCTCTCGAGGCGTTACGCGATGAACCTAAAAGCCGCCCTCGCGGCCACATCGATACTCGTCGTGAGCTTTCAGGTCTTTGCCCAAACCGCGGCGCCAGGCTGGAAGTTCCAAAAAACAGGACCTGATTCTTTGCTGCGTGCTCACGCCGAACAGATTGGCGTACTCAATGAAGAGAAATCGCCATCTCTTTTTTTTACAGTGCCTGTCGTGTTTCGTCGCGCCGTCGGCCTTTCCACACGCTCGCATGCGATTCAACTTGAGCGTCTTGAAAAAGAGACTCGTGCTTTTTTAGATTCACGAGAAAAAGAAAAACCCAGCTTCAAACAATCTAAAATTCTTAAACACACTCCAACCGTCGAAATGGAGTTCGGAAAATCAGGCAAAGGTTTGCGTTGGATCTATGCGGCCGTACACGGCGATCACATCTTGATTTTGTTCGGCGAGAGTCGTGATGTAAAACCACCGACCAGTGCTCGTGACGAGTTCTTTAAAATGGCGCGCGAGTTCATTCCACCCAAAGCCACCAACGGACAACCGAGCGGCTAGCTTTAAACTACGGCTCGCGCTCTAAGATAGGCGCAAGTTCGCCAACTGGCTTGGTTTCTTTCTTGAGATTCTGCATCTCCCAGAGTTTGGCGTACTTAAGAAAGATCGAATACGCCGCGCCAACCGCAATGATAAAACCAGGAAGCCCGTCAAGAAATCCACGTTTGATAAAGTAGGTCTCCAGGAACTTCGAGTACGGCTTAAAGATCAGCTTCAAGAGTTGAAACTTCTCGCCCTTTGAATCAAGAGCCTCTGCCCCAAGCCCTGAGTAGCGATTATTGGTCGCAACCTGATCCGCGTGCTGCGGAAATGGGTAATGAAGCAGTGGGCTCTTTAAGCGCTCAATGCGCTCGGCTCGCACGTGCTCATGCACTTGACCCCCGACCCATTTTGCCCGCGTGCGATTATAGAGTCTTAACTGATAGTCCGGATACCAACCGCCATGACGAATCCAGCGACCAAGGTTCCAGGTAAGCCGCGGCATGCGGAAACCATCGACATTGAAATGCCCTTGGCTTTCGCCGCGTGCCCAGGTGCTCAAGACTGCTTTGATCTCTTCACGAAGTTCGCTACTAACAGCCTCATCGCCATCAAGAGAGAGCACCCAGTCATTCAAAGCCAGATCCGTCGCACGCTGCTTCTGGTCACGAAACCCGCGCCATTCTTCAAGGAACACGCGAGCGCCCAGCTCACGTGCGATCTGGCACGTGTTGTCCGTCGAGCCCGAGTCGAGCACGACGATGTCTGAGCAAAACGAAGCCGATTCGATTGCTCGCGCAATCCCTTTTTCTTCGTTAAGGGTGATAATCACCAATGAAATAGGAAATCTCGATATCGACACGCCTTCCCAAAGTGGCAAGCTCGAGTCTTATTGTCAAATCACGACAAATGAAATCAGATGGTTTCCAGACAATAACGTATGACGTTTTGGAGAGACATCATGTTCGCTATTATGTTCGCTATTCGCCGCAAGCTCTGGGCCCCTATCACAAAAACCCTGATCGTCGTATCTGGCCTCTTTCTAACAAACCCCGCCGCTGCTTATTTCGACACAATGGACACCGGTGAGGTCTTACGAGACGGCGAGTACCAAGCGATGGTGGGACCGCAGTTCATCTTCAATCAATACGACGGAGCAAACTTCACAGGGCGCCTCGACATGGGCCTCATGGAAGGCGTGTCGGTCCGCGGGATCTTGGGGTTTGGAAAAGTCGATTTTCAAATCGGCGGGTTGGTAAAATGGATTCCGTTTCCCGACACCGCAGAACAACCTGCCATCGGTGGCTCGGCTGGGGTGATCATCGCCCGAATCGGAAGCCTCACGCAGTACTCGCTTCGCCTCCATCCACTTGTTAGCAAAAAGATCGAAACCGAAGTCGGTGATCTGACACCATTTATTTCGCTTCCTCTAGGAGTGACCGTGCAAACAGGGGTGGACGAGACCATCGTTCCCGTTCAACTTGTTCTCGGTTCGGAGTTTCGACCGCTTGAGATGAATCGCTGGGGCTTTTTCGGGGAAGTCGGCATCAATATGTCGAAATCTTTCGGCTACGCCTCTGTCGGCATCGCTTACCGCTTTGACGACACCTCGATGAATCGCTAACGCTCGAAGGCCAAGTCTTCAAAATAAAAAGCCGAGGATTTCTCCTCGGCTTTTTTTGTAACGACCCTGCTTACAATTAGACTCTAGCGAACGTCTTTGTAATCTGCGTCGATGACATCATCGCCGCCTTTGGCGTCCGAGCCGCCGCTTGTACCGGCGTCGCCGCCAGCACTGCCGCCGCCTGCGTCTCCCCCGGCTGCCGACTTCTTCTCATAGAGCGCGGTCGAGATCTTGTTGTTCAAAGCCTGGAGCTTATCAAAGACCTCACGCAACTCTGTTGGCGTCGATTCGAGGTTCGCAAGCAACGTACGACCACGCGCCATCAGCTCTTCGCCTTTGGTGACATCCGACTTGTCGACTTCAGCCGCTTTGTCGCGGAAGAGTTTTTCCAAGTTGTAGATCGTCGTATCGAGATCGTTTGCGACCTGCGCACGTTCACGACGGTTGCGATCTTCCTCGGCATGCTCTTCAGCTTCCTTGACCATGCGGTTGATTTCGTCCTCTGTGAGGCCCGACTTCGCCGTGATCTTGATCGCCTGCTCTTTGCCTGTTTCGAGATCTTTCGCCGAAACGTTTAAGATCCCGTTGGCGTCGATATCAAACGTCACTTCGATCTTCGGTTGACCGCGCGGAGCCGCACGAATTCCGACGAGCTCAAAACGACCAAGCGTCTTGTTGTGTGCCGCCATTTCGCGCTCACCTTGAACGACATGGATATCAACCGATGTCTGGTTATCGGCCGCCGTCGAGAACGACTGCGAACGCTTCACAGGAAGAGTCGTGTTGCGCTCAACCAGCTTCGTCATGACGCCGCCGAGAGTTTCGATACCAAGCGAAAGCGGAGTGACGTCGAGAAGCAGGATTTGCTTCACGCTTCCCGAGAGAACGCCACCTTGAATCGCGGCACCGATTGCGACGACTTCATCAGGGTTAACCGACTTGTTTGGTTCTTTGCCGAAGAAGTCGCGGACAGCTTTTTGAATCGAAGGAATACGTGTCGAACCACCGACCAAGATCACTTCGTCGATCTCCGAAAGCGAGAATCCCGAATCCTCCAAGCACTTCTGGCAAGGAATCAACGAACGCTTTACGAGATCTTCTGTCATTTGGTCGAACTTCGCGCGCGACAGACGCATCTGCATGTGCTTTGGACCGGTCGCATCCGCCGTGATGAACGGCAAATTGATTTCCGTTTCTTGGGTTTGCGAGAGCTCGATCTTCGCCTTCTCAGCCGCCTCTTTGAGACGCTGCAAAGCCATTTTGTCTTTGGTCAGATCAATGCCTTGATCCTTTTTAAACTCTTCAACCATCCACTGCAGAATCGACGTATCGAAGTTGTCACCACCGAGGTGTGTGTCACCGTTGGTCGCCTTAACTTCAACAATCGTCTCACCGCTGTTTTCCGTTACTTCGAGGATCGAGATATCGAACGTACCACCACCCAAGTCGTAAACCGCGATCTTCTGATCTTTGTTTTTATCAAAGCCATACGCGAGAGCGGCCGCCGTCGGCTCGTTGATGATGCGCTTTACATCGAGGCCCGCGATACGGCCGGCGTCTTTTGTCGCCTGGCGCTGAGCATCGTTGAAGTACGCCGGAACCGTGATCACGGCTTCCGTGATTTCCGCGCCAACGTAGTCTTCCGCAACTTTTTTCAGTTTTCCAAGAACAGCCGCACCAATTTCTTCCGGTGAAACTTGGTTGCTTCCGATCTTGAACGCACAATCGTTCGCGCCTTTTTGCACGACCGTGTACGGAACCAGCTTCAGCTCTTCATTGATTTCGTCAAAACGACGACCAATAAAACGCTTCGCCGAGTAGATTGTATTTTCCGGGTTCGTGACGGCCTGGCGCTTCGCGATCTGTCCGACCAGCTTCTCGCCATCTTTCGCAAAAGCCACAACCGATGGAGTGGTACGTGCCCCCTCTTCGTTCACAAGAACTTTTGGGTCAGAACCTTCCATGATCGCGACGCAGGAATTCGTGGTTCCCAAGTCGATTCCGATGATTTTTCCCATAACGTTTCCTTTCGAGTCCAAAATCCGTCCAGTTCAAATTCCAACAAACTCAATCTGAGGTTCCGCAGAAAATCGTCAAGCCCACTTGTGCAGAATACTCAGTTTTCGGCCTCCCGACGCGGCGCGCGCGTTAAACGCCCAGCCAGCAGCGGATTTCTCAGCCAAATATGCCCTTTTTCGCGGCGCTTACGCTCTCACCTTTGTCTTCCGCAATCTGCCGAAGAAGTTTCTCCTCTTCCCGAGAAAGCTTCGTCGGAAGCTTCACCTCGACCTGCAGAATCAAGTCCCCCTGCCCGCGCCCACGCAGCATCGGCACTCCCTGACCTTCGACGCGAATCCGAGCACCTGGCTGTGTCCCCGCCGGCACACGAACATTCTCTTTTCCAAGCAGAGTCTTAAACTCCACCTCTGCTCCTAGCAGAGCCTGTAAGTAGCTAATGGAAAGTGTCGAATAAAGGTGACTACCTTCGCGCTCAAATCGGTCGTGATCCCGCACCAGAACTTCGACGTAGAGATCGCCCGCAGGTCCGCCGCGGAACCCACCCTCGCCTTCGCCCGTTACACGAAGCTGAGTCCCAGTGTCGACGCCCGCCGGAATCGTCACGCGAATTTTGCGATGCGCTTTCACACGGCCACGTCCCGAGCAAGAGCCGCACTTTTCCTTGATAACCTGCCCGTTCCCCTGACAGGTCGGACACGTGGTCGCCACTTGGAAAAAGCCCTGCCGAGCAATGACCTGTCCTTGCCCGCCGCAGGTGCCGCACGTGGTGGGCGATGTTCCTTTTTTTGCGCCGCTGCCATTGCAGGTTTCGCAGCTCGCCTCGGTATCAAACTCGATTTCTTTTTCGAGACCTTGAACCACCTCTTCTAGCGAAAGCTCGGTGCGATAACGCAGGTCCGACCCACGCGAAGGGCCCGTGTTACGACTGCGCCGACGCCCCTGAGAAAATGGATCACCGCCAAAACCACCGCCAAAGAAGTCACCAAAGATATCCGAGAAGTTAGCGAAAATATCGTCGACGTTTTGATAGTGCCCGCCTCCGCCACCACCCTGGAAGGCAGCGTGCCCGAAGCGATCATAGCGCGCCCGCTTATCCGCATCGCTTAAGATTTCGTAGGCGCTTGCGGCTTCCTTGAATTTTTCTTCGGCCGCCTTGTCGCCCGGGTTTTTATCCGGGTGATATTGAAAGGCGAGCTTCCGATATGCTTTCTTAATGGTGTCGAGATCCGCGCCCTTGGAGACGCCCAAAACCTCGTAAAAATCGCGGGATTCGGCCATGCCGCAAATATGAGGCTCATTTGGCCAAGGTCAAGGCCTTGACAATGATTTTACTGCGATTTTTCAAGGGTCTTAGGGCCCTGCGACGGAGCTGACGCTCCACTTGAGCTCGAAGGCGAACCCACAGCACCTGCCTCTTTCTCGATCTGCTCAAGTCTTTGGCGAATCTTGTAAATGGCTGCTTCGTCAGGCTGAGAAGACTTCAACTGCGACTCGAGAGCCGACTGGAGAACGGACTTCGCAAGAAAGGCTTTGCCCTCCTCGGAATACAGCCTACCAGCCAAAGAAAATACCCAAGCCGGCGCACCGTTTTCCCCGGCCTGAACCAGGAGCTTTGCTGCGCCGTCGCTATCTTTAAGCTCAATAAGATAGTGATAAGCCGCACGGTAGGCAATATCCCACTCATCAGGCAGCTCCCGAACACCCTTATCGAAAATCAGCTTTGCTCCAATCGGATCGTTAATGATGACGCTTAGAACAGTCGCACCATAATAATAAGGCATCCCAAACTTTGGCGCCAAATCGGTCACTAGGTCGAGCATTTGAAAGACCCAACTCTTCTTGCAGGCAGTTGAGGCAGTGTGATTGAGGTTCTCGATAGCCCGATCGCAAATGAAAAAATCTTGCAGCACACGAATCCAAAATACATCGGCCATGGTTTCCGCGTACCCAAAATGGAAATGCTTGATTTCTTTAGGCGGCGGTACAAATGGCAGCACTCGACTGTCGTACGCACCTCTGCGATGAGTGGCACCAACGAGGAGCACTCCCAAGAGAAGCGATACAACTATCCAAATGAGGGTTTTTTCCGCCTTGGTAGGCGACTTGGCGGTAATCATTCAATACTATCCTAGATCGTTCAGCCTAGCACTCTCAATACCTACGCAAAAATACAGGACGCAAAAAAAGCGGGCTGCCTTTAGGCTGCCCGCTTCGAACTATCATCAACCGATTAGTTTCTTAACCTTAGTAACCACCTGGAGTTACGTTCTGAACCGCGCGGTTCTGGTCGATCGACCAGATGTCGTTTGTTGTACCGCCGACGAATCCCGCTGCACGAGCAGAGAAAGTCGACAGAGTCACTGTCGCGGTAGCAACAGCAGTAGAAGTCAGAGCCGCACCCGTCGAGTCCTGCGCACCGTTTACACAACCAGCCGCCGTACATACCGCCGCAACTGCTGTGTTGTAGTTAGCGGCTGTCAATGCCGGACCAGTATAAGCTGGCAAGTTGTGCGTCGAAGCTGCCGAGTGACCGACAACATATCGGAGAGTCCCGTTTGGACGGTATCCAACGTTAACAAGGTCAGAGTGGTAACCGTTCCACTCTGCTTGGAATGCGCGTTGTGACGTGTAGAGCGCCGACAACTGAGCGCGAGCTTCCGACGCGCGAGCTTTCGCCTGGAAACGCGAGAAGTTCGGAATTGCAACTGTCGCCAAGATCCCGATGATCGCGACAACGATCATGAGCTCGATAAGCGAGAAACCTTTTTCTGTCTTCAGCATACGGACTGCTTTCATCTTTCCCCCTTTAAATAGTCTGGCCATCCCAGAATATTTTTATAAATTAATTAACGGTCCTTTATCGGTACCCACTGTCGACCCCTTGAGCGGAATTCCGAAAATCTCTGACAGACATCCGCAACTCAAAGTCGACCAGTTGCTTGATCAGTAGTTCATCCTTCATGCCATCTAAAGGATTCACTCTGAGACGTTTTGTCTGGCACATTTTCGAAACTGTCTCGAAGCGACTCAGAGTCCTGTTTCATGCTGATTCGAAATACGTACCACTATGAAACAAAGCCTCTTATGGGCACCGGTGCTCGTTCCGTGACTAGAAGTTTGACGGAAGCTAAGTAACTGAATAGTCCAGATTATTCTTTAACCGACCAAAGATTAGCCTCGTGTTAAGCCCAAAAAGCGCCCCTCAACGTCACTCGACCACCGCGCCCTACCCCAGCCCGGCCCAAGCCCGGTACATCAAGCGTCGTGGCACGTTTCGAACTGAGACCATGGTCAAGTCGATGGCACATCGCGAACTTTGGAGCCCCACAAGTTTCAGAATCCGCTAAAAACCTAGTCCGCCTCAGATTGCGTCACTCGAAAGCGTGCACATATAATAGAAGAAGGGAGAGCGGGCTTGTGTTCAGATTCCTAGATGAAAACTACGATCTCCGAAACGGTCTTACGCCTCTCATGTCTCAATCCGAGATCGAAGAAGGCGGAGGCACAGCTGTCGCCGAATCTCGCCCGGAAGTTCGAACACCGCCAATGTACCGCGTGCTTCTTATGAACGACGACTTCACACCCATGGATTTCGTCGTTCATATCCTACAGAAGTTCTTCAGCAAACAGATCGAAGAAGCCACCAAGATCATGCTTGAAGTGCATCACAAAGGTGCCGGCACTTGCGGTGTTTTCTCGCACGAAATCGCAGAGACGAAGGTTCACTTGGTGAACACCTATGCGAAACAAAACCGTTTTCCGTTGAAATGCACAATGGAGAAGGCCGATACCTGATCCGATGTCTGACTCGAGTTCGTAGGGGGTACGTATGCTCAGCGCTAGTTTAGAAAGACTTCTTAACTCAGCCGTGCGAATCGCAAGAGACGCTAGGCACGAGTTCGTAAGCCTTGAGCACATCCTCTTAGCGTTTTCGGAGGACGAAGAGGTTCTCGAAATTCTTCAGGCTGTCGGCTGCGACGTGAACCTCTTGCGCGAAGAGCTTAATACGTTTCTTGAAAACCACGCCCCTCGCCTTCGTCTTCTGAAGGCTCAAGGCGGTGCGGAGGTGGAAAACACCAACGTGCCGGTGGGCTGGAAGCCCGAGTTCACACTCGCCTGCCATCGACTGCTTCAGCGCGCCGTGATCCAGGTGCAAAGCGCCGGGCGCGAACAGGTTCACCCCGGCAACGTGCTGATCGCCCTTTTTAACGAGGCCGAGTCGCACGCCGTTCACTTCCTAGAAAAACAAGGCGTGAATCAGTTTGATATCGTGAACTACGTCGCTCATGGCAATCCCAAGTATGGTTCGGAAACGCCGAACCTTTCGGGAAGAAAATCGGAAACAAAATCCAGCCAAGGCACGAAGACCGACACGTCCCAAGACAGCGACGTGGAGCGCGATATCGATGGCCTTCCAAAAGACTCTTCTAAGCAGTCGAAAAACCCGCTGGCGCTGTTTTGCATGAATCTCAACGAACGAGCGCTTAGCGGGAAAATCGACCCGCTCGTAGGACGAGACGACGTGATCGAGCGCGCCGTTCAAGTTCTTTCTCGAAGAACCAAGAACAACCCTCTGCTCATCGGAGAACCGGGAGTTGGCAAAACCGCAATCGCCGACGGCCTTGCTCTTCGTATCGTCGAAAAGAAAGTTCCAGCTATTCTTGAAGACGCGGTCATCTACTCACTTGATATGGGTGCCCTTTTGGCGGGAACCAAGTTTCGCGGCGACTTTGAAGAACGCCTAAAAGCCGTCGTCAAAGCGCTCGCCGACGAGCCCCATGGCATCTTGTTCATCGACGAGATTCATACGCTCGTCGGGGCCGGAGCGACATCTAGCGGTTCGATGGATGCATCAAACCTTTTAAAACCGGGTCTCGCCAACGGATCACTTAGCTGTATCGGATCGACCACTTACAAGGAGTTCCGCCAACACTTTGAAAAGGATCGCGCGCTCGCACGCCGCTTTCAAAAAATCGATGTGCGTGAACCCACCGTCGAAGAGACGATCAAGATCCTCGAAGGCTTGCGCGAACGTTATGAGGACCATCACAACGTCGCCTACTCGGAAGGCGCCTTAAAAGCCGCCTCCGAACTGGCCGCGCGATACATTCAAGGGCGCCAGCTTCCCGACAAAGCCATCGATGTCATGGATGAAGCCGGTGCGCGCACTCGCATTCGCGCCAAAGACGAAAAACGGAAAACCATTCGTGTTGCCGATATCGAAAAAGTCGTGGCTTCGATGGCGCAAGTCCCCGTGCAGTCGGTGAACGTCGCCGACAAGGCCGCCCTGAAAGACCTTGAAGAGCAAATGCGCGCGGCGGTGTTTGGACAAGACGAAGCCATCGGGCGCATCTCGTCTTCCATCAAACTTGCGCGCTCAGGGCTTGGTCGCGAGAACAAACCCATCGGGTGCTACCTCTTCGCAGGCCCCACAGGGGTCGGAAAAACCGAAGTCGCAAAACAACTGGCAAAAGTTCTCGGAAACCAATTCCTGCGCTTTGATATGTCTGAGTACATGGAAAAACACGCCGTCTCTCGTCTGGTCGGAGCGCCTCCGGGCTATGTCGGCTACGAAGAAGGCGGCCTGCTCACCGAGGCTGTATCGCGCAATCCGTACTCCGTCGTACTTCTCGACGAAGTCGAAAAGGCTCATCCCGATCTTATGAGTATTCTGCTTCAAGTGATGGACAACGGTACACTGACCGACTCACACGGCAAAGTTTCGGACTTCCGCAACACGGTGGTAATTCTCACAACAAATGCCGGAGCAGCCGATGCACAAAAGAGCGCCATCGGTATAGGTGCGACGAGTGCTGGTTCCAGCACTGACAAGCAGAGCGAAGCGATCAAGCGCGCGTTCACGCCTGAATTCCTAAATCGCCTCGACGCCACGGTACAGTTCCAACCACTTCCTGAGGAAGTCGTCTTGAAAGTCGTCGCCAAGTTTGTCGACGAGTTCAAAGCACAGCTTTTGAAAAAGAAAGTCGTGCTTACGACGACAGTAGCCGCCGACAAGTGGCTTCTGAAAAAAGGCTTTGATCCGCTTCTTGGCGCTCGTCCGATGGCTCGCACCATCGACGATCACATGAAAAAACCGTTGGTCGACGAAATTCTCTTTGGCCGCCTCGAGAAGGGCGGCAAGGTCTCAGTCGACGTGAAAGACGACAAGCTCGTTTTCAATTTCGGCTAGAACTTTTGACCCTCAGGCCGACCGATATTTTTAGGTGAACTCCATCTGAAGCGAGCGATCTGCGCTCGAGACGTTGTCGGAGGCCGAGCGAGCCTCCAGCTTCACGCCAATTCCGAGAAGTCGAACAGGGCGGGTCTCGCCATCCAAAGCTTGCTCCAAGAGTTCGCGAAACTCGCTCATCGACGGGGCGTGTGCCTGGCGCAAGCTTCGTTCACGACCCTTTTGTCGAAAATTATCGAACTTAAGCTTCACCACCATCGAGCGGATCTTGATCTCCGAACGAGAGTCTTTCACCCGGTCATTTTGAGAAACAACGAAGCGTGCAAAGCGCTCGGCAAAGTCCTCGTAGATCTCCGGCAGCTTTCCCAAGATCTCGGCTCGCGAAACCAGATTGCGACCATAGGTTTCCTCAACCGAGAGCGATTTTCTTTCGCGTGTCGTGACAACGGGGCGATTGTCTATGCCACGAGAAAACTCGTAGAGCTGCGCCCCCCAGGAGCCAAAGATCTCCACCATCTCATTTAGACTCTTGGCTTGAAGTTCTCCGCACGTTTTAAATCCGAGACTTTGAAGCTTCTTGGCGGTGACTTTGCCGACACCCCAGATTTTTTCTATCGGTAGGTCTTTCATGAAGACCTCCACCTGCTCCGGACGGATCACAGCGAGACCGTCAGGTTTATTGAGGTCACTGGCGATTTTAGCCAAGAACTTGTTGGGCGCTACGCCGGCACTCGCCGTCAGCCCAAGCTCATTGGAAATCTCGCGACGAATTCGCCCGGCGATCTTCGCCGCCATGCCGCCTTCGATCGCCGAGTCGGTCACATCCAAATACGCCTCATCGAGACTCAAAGGCTCAATTCGATCCGAGTAGCGCTCGAGAATCTTGCGAACCTTTTGGCTCTCGACCTTGTACTTGGAAAAGTCCGGCGGAATGAGAATGAGATCCGGACAAAGACGCACCGCTTGCGCCGATGTCATCGCCGAGCGCACGCCGAACTTTCGAGCCTCGTAGCTCGCCGTCGTGAGCACACCTCGACCACCGACATTGCCGCCAACCGCCAAGGGCAGGCCCTTGAGGCGAGGTTGGTACTTCACTTCTACTGCGGCGTAGAAGCAATCCATATCGATGTGAATGATTTTGCGCCCGTCCACGATCCCTGGTTATCCTGGATGAATGAGGATAATTCAATTCGGTTTCGTGATTTTGGGCTTTGTCGCTGTTTCTCGCTGCACCACTGTTTCAGAAATCAGTGATCTCGGCCTGCGCGCTCCAAATGCCTCGCGCGCCCAATCCTCCGAGGCCTCCAAGCAGACCGATCACGCCACGACCGTTCTCAATCGCTACCGCGAAAGCCAACAGATGGCGATATCTGGAAAGACCGACGAAGCCTGTACCGGCTTCCTTGCCATTTTTCAAGATGACTCGATCCCCGAAGCCGTTCGGCTCTTGGCGCAAGTACGCGGCGCCGCGACTTGCCCGCCGGAAAAAGCAAGCCTTCCCACGAATCCGCCGAAGTGGCTGGCCGAGGAAACGGCCAAAGCCAAAATCGCGCTGGCGGAACATGCCGACGACCCGATTTTAATGGCCGAAGCCCTTCGTGAAATTGCGGGATTTGAAAAAACCCAAAAGCTTCGCCTGGATCGCGCCACGAAAGCTCTAGAGATACTTTCCTCGCTGCCTCCTGGTTTGCGACAAACGCCCGCTGCACAAGACGCCGTTCTACAAACCCAAGCGAAACTTGTGGAAATCGCTCCGAGGTACCATCTCCAGTATCCCAAGGCGGCGACCAACGTCCCTACACCAATGGCTCTCGCACAGGATCTCCGATCAGCACGAAAATTTGACGAAGCTAGAAAGCTCTATCAATCCATCGCACGCGACCGAAAGCAGTCCGCCACTGAGCGCCTGAAAGCGCTTGATGGCTATCGCATGACGTTTAAGCTTCAGCTCCGCACGACTGAGTTTCTGCAAGCCACACGAGCCTGGCTTGCTTTCGCGAACAAACAGTTCCTACAACCCGGGCTAAAACGTCGCGATACGAACCTCGTGCGCACTTACGTCGATACCGGTGTCTCGTATGCACGAGCGATATGGACAGATCACCGACCAAGTGATGCGCTGAAATACTTGGAAGACATGGAAGCCAAAATCGCAAAAACCTTCCCGGCGTTTTCGCTTCACGAATCGGTTTTGGTACGCGCCCGCATTGCCGAGGAACGCGGTGAGTTTCAGAAAATGCACGACATCCTCGCCAAACTCGATATCGAAAAACTTCCGGACCGTGCAACAAAGGCGAAAATTCTTTGGTTCCGTGGCTGGAACCTTCGCCGTCTCCCCGGTCGACAAGAAATGGCTCTCGCCATTTTGGAGCAAGCCAACAAATACGAAGACAGCCATGGTTCGCTAACACGAAACATGTATTGGATGGCGCGACTCAACCGCGATTTGGGAAGAAAAGACATCGCCGACAAAATCTTCTCGGAACTCGGCGAGTTCAGTCACTTTGGTTACTACGGAATCTTGGCGCATTATGAGCTCGGCAAACGTTTTGACCCACTTCCCGAAGCGAATGTTTCCTACGATCCCCGCTCTCGCTCGCCAATTCCCGACGATCTTCGCGTACCAACCGACTGGTTTATCGCCCTGCAAGAACTTGAAGTCGGTCGCCGATTTCTTGAGGCCTATCCCACGCGCGAAGTTTGGAACTCCACATTTTCTATCGAACGCAAAGAAGCGATGTTGGGCTTAATGGCTCGGCTCGAACTCTATATCCAGGCCACGATCCGAATGGAGGAGCTTCCGCCCGAAGACCGCGTTCGGATCTTGCGACGAAGCCCGGGCCTTCTTTTCCCGCTTCCTTACGAGTCTCGAATCCGCGAAGAGGCCTCCAAACAAGGGCTCGATCCGGCGTTGATCTATTCCATCATTCGTCAAGAATCACTCTTCAACCCTTTTGCCAGAAGCCACGCCGACGCCTTCGGCCTCATGCAGCTGATTCCGGAAGTCGCGGCCGTCGCAGCTGGTCGCCTCGGGCTGAAGCTTTCAAGCCCCGACGATCTCTACGATCCTGATTTCAATATCCCGCTTGGCACCGTGTTCCTGCGTGATCTCTTTCAAAAATACGACGGTCGATTCATCCTCGCGGTTTCCGCCTACAACGCCAATGATCGCGCCATCCAAGGTTGGCTAAGGACGAGAATGCGTCCAGACCCTCTCGAGTTCATCGAAGAAATCCCCTACGAAGAAACACGGACCTACGTGAAGCTCGTTTTAAGGAACTTCGTCACCTATCAGCGCCGCTTAAACTCTCAGGCCGTCGCGTTTCCGGACTGGACACTTCGCCTTCAGTCCGTCTCAAACTGAGACAGGTTTAGTTCAAATTCAGGTCTCGCTTTTCGGGTCCGATCGACCGAAGAGTAGGACATGAAATCGAGAAATCTGCATCCTGTACTTCGGGCTGGACTCGCTGTCGTTTGTCTTCTTGGCACATTCACGCTTTGGGGCGTGTTCGGCAACATGTCGAACAAAGAGCCTGCCTCGGTGCCCCTTGTCGGAAAAACCATGCAGGACGATGCTTCGGCGAATGATCGCAATCTCATTTTAAAGGGAGCCTCCGGAGTCGAAGCTGGAAAGAAGAACAACAAAGAAGAAAGCGTTCTCTTTAACGATCCGTTTATCAAAGAAAAATGGGGCCTCACCCGCACCAACGCTCACAAGGCGTGGGAGATTACCCAAGGCTCGAAAGACATCATCGTAGCGGTCATCGATACAGGCACCGATATTCGCCACAAGGATTTGACCGAAAACCTCTGGGTGAATACGGGCGAAGTCGGTCTAGATAAAAACGGAAAAGACAAAGCCACCAATGGAATCGACGACGATGGCAACGGATTCATCGATGACGTTCATGGTTGGAACTTTGTAAGCAATAGCAACGATCTTTCCGACAATCACGGCCACGGAACACACATCGCCGGAATTATCGGCGCACGCGGAGGAAACGGCTTCGGGATCACTGGCGTCGCTCCCAAGGTGAGCATCATGACGCTTAAGTATTATGACCCCAAAGCGCCCGGTGCGAACAATTTGAAAAACACCATCCAAGCGATTCGCTACGCGATCAAGATGAACGCCAAGATCATCAACTACTCAGGGGGCGGAACAGAGTACTCGGCGGAGGAATTTGCCGCCGTCAAAGAAGCCGAGAAAAAAGGTATCCTCCTTATCGCGGCCGCCGGGAACGAACGTTCCAACACGGACGATCCCGACAAGCATTACTACCCGGCCGACTACGATCTTTCCAATATCATCTCGGTCACGGCGGTGAATGAGAAAGACACGAAAGTCCTTCCCTCCAGCAACTATGGCGTTCGCACGGTCGACCTCGCGGCACCGGGTGACCAAATCTATTCCGCGCTTCCAGGCAATTCGTTTGGTCGTATGACGGGCACATCCCAAGCCACCGCGTTCACCACTGGTGTTGCCGTATTGGTAATGGCTCACCGGCCCGAGTTCTCGGCAAGCGATGTGAAGAAATACATTCTTCGTACCGGCGATGAATACAACACTCTGCTCTCGAAAACCGGAAGCGCAAAGCTCCTGAACGCTTACAAAGCACTTACGAGTCTCGACATGGGGATCTCAATCACGGGACAAGCCACGGTGAACACGGAACGTACGTCGCCAACGGCCTTCTCGGCCGACCCGTCGATTCGTTCCCGTCAGGTCGGGCCGTCGGCCCTAAGTTCGGACTTCAAATCCGTGGACCCGGCCGAAGAGATGTCATCTTTTGGAAAAAATCTTTTGAATGTTATCGGAGCCCCAACGGCACGCGAACCGTCGCGCTCGTCTTCGGACAGAACTCCACCCGACCTCGATCCCAACCGCTAACGAACGGTCGACAAGTGTCTTGGCTCGGGCGACTCCTACACCCGAGCACGAAGCGCTAGGCGAACGCCGATAGAAAGCAGAACCATGGAGAGTCCAATCTCCATGATGTTCTTAAGCTGCGGCATCATGAGTCCCCAGAAGAAAAGAATCGAACCCATAGCCAGTGCCATCGTATTCATCGAAGGAATTCGGAAGTCCAAGCGAATTGGGATTCTCGAAATTTCCGCCTGTGCCGAAACCAAGGCGACAATGCGATTGCGCATCAAACGCGCGACTTCGTCCTGCGGTGCCGAGACAAGAATCTGAGAATACTTTTTGGCCGCGTACGAAAGCGCTTTCGCGTCTCGGCACGCGTTCACGAATCGATCATGGCGCACACGATCTTCGTAATCTTCCATCAGCTTGTCCCACAACGCCGCAAGCTCGCGAGTTCCACCAAGCGCCATCTCTTCTTCAACTCGAAGATCCGCTTTCGTGCCGATTTCGCCACTATCGTAACGATCAAAGACGATCCCGCATCGCACGCACTCGGTCATCGCCACCGCGTTCTTTGCGTTACAGCGAGGGCACTCTTTTTCCGTGGCCACAGCCGTCACTCCGAGAGTGACGGTCGCGACTCCAGCTGCACTTTGCTTCGTCTTGGACTGGGCAGTCGGCTCTTCGACAACCGCGGCTTGATCGCTTTCGACGAAGTCGATCTCAGGTCGTTGGCTAAATTCCAATTCCAGATTTTGTGCGGCGGCCGACTGCGAAGAAGTTCCCGCTTGCTCGGGCCGAAGCGTCTCGACCTCAGCAGGGCGCAGCTGAATAGACGGCACGACTGTCACGCCATCAAAGCCCTCTGGAAGCGGGAGCGGAATCGCAAAAGCCGTGCGACAAAAATCGCTCGTACAGTTGAATTCAGCGCGATAGGCTCCGGCACGAGTCATCGCCATAAGTGTATCCGTCTCGATCGCAAAGAGTTTGCGACAAGCTGGGCATCTTGTGCGAGTAACCGAAGCATGGGCCGCTTGATGAGTTTGATTGGATTGTTTTACGGGGTTTGCAGATTCGCGGTGAGTTTCACGATAAGTTTCGCTGCGCATAACTTCTTGTTACCTCTACCCTAGCTTCGATCCGTCGAAACCAGTCTCAGTTTCAAAACCTTTTACGTTCGGTCACATTCCTGACTTGCTTACCAGCTTAAGAGATTTGCTATGATCGTCAGAGTGAAAACCGTCTATCTGCTTCCGATCTTAACAGGCCTTTTTATAGGCACAAGCTATATTCCGTTTCCGCCGTGGGCGATTCTCTTCGGTCTTACACCGCTGATCATCGCCACGATCCGCGAGACCGAGCGACTTCGCACTCTTCCGCCTCCGCCGCTTCCTTCGCAAACGTCGTTCCGAAAAACGGCGGGACGCGCTTTCCTTTTCGGATGGCTTGCGCAGTTTCTCCTCAATGCGATCGGCTTCCACTGGATCTCGATCACAGCTGTGGAGTTCGGTCATTTTCCGATGTGGGCGGGTATCCTCGTCTTGATCGGATTTTGCGCGATCGCGCACCTGTATTACGCGTTCGCCCCTGCGCTGACTGTCGTCTTGACGTTATGGCTGGAGCGTCGACATGGACGGCACCAAACTGTCACACCAGGTCTTCAGATCGGAATTTTCCTGGCGAGTTTTGCCGCAATCGAAGCCGTATGGCCGGCGATTTTCCCCTGGCACCTCGGCTATACTTGGCTCTGGGCCGGGTTTCCCGGCGCCCAAGCGGCCGACCTCGTCGGCTTTGAAGGCCTCAACCTTCTCACTCTCGTGGCAAACGGACTCTTCGCGATGGGTTGGTTGCGCTGGACCCCGAACTCGCAAAAACTTTCAGACCGCCTTCGCCCCACGCTGCCTTGGCTCGTCGGGGGCCTCGCGGTTTTCCTCGCCGTGAATCTGGTCGGCCTCGGCCGCGAAAAACCATGGCAAAACACGGACGGCCTTCTCAAGCTCCTCATCGTCCAAGGCAATGTCGGAAACTACGAAAAGCTCATCGCTGAAAAACAAAAAGACTTCTCGATTCCGATTGTGGAAAACTACATCAAGCTTTCGGCCGAAGGGTTCAACCAACACCCCGACGCAAGCTTCGCGCTTTGGCCGGAAACCGCCTACCCCGATTACCTCGATCAGGCATTCTCCAACGAAAAGAACTGGATCGCGCTTCGCGGTTTTACGTCCGCACGTAACAAGATGATTCTCACAGGTGCTTACTCGTACGACACCGAGAAAAAGAAGACCTACAATGGTTTCTTTGCGATGTCTGGAACCGGCACGCTTTTGACCGAGCCCTATCGTAAATCTATTTTGATCCCGTTCGGGGAGAAATTCCCCTTCTCCGACATCATCCCCTACACAAAGTGGCTTTTTCCCGGGCTCGGCAGCTTCGGCGAAGGCCCCGGCCCCAGCGTCATGAATCTCGGTGAGTTTCGGCTCGGCCCGCAGATCTGCCTAGAAAGCCTTTACCCCAAATTCTCGGCCGCGATGGCCGTGAAAGGTGCGGAAGTTTTCTCAAACGTCACCAATGACTCTTGGTTTGGTAGGACATTTGAACCCTACCAGCACATGACGATGACCTTGGCACGCGCGGTGGAAAACCGCAGACCGCTGCTCCGCTCCACGAACACCGGTATCACAACCGTGATGCTGGCCTCTGGAGAGCAATTGCAAAACTCCCCTATCGACAAAGAGTGGTATGGAGCGTACACCGTTCCTTATGTCAAAAACCCACCGACGGTCCTTTACTCCAAGATCGCCGGATATTCGGTTTGGCTGGCTCTTTGCGTGTTGATGGGGTTCCTCATCCAAGCCATGCGCCAATTGAAACGCCAAACTTAAAGCGTACGGACCAGAGGGCGAAGCTTGGAACGAGAAAAATTCGGAGACTCCATCGATTGGGGTCTGATCGTCGCAAAATTAGAAAGCCTTGCCACCAGCGAACCGGCGCGCACGCGGCTTCGCGCCATCGACCGTCTGGAGTCGGAAGCTGCTGCGCTTAAGTCCTTTGCCGAGATCGAAGATGCCAGGTCTGTGCTTTCGATGGGCGAGCGCCCCTTTGCCGAAAGCCTTGATCTCTTCCACACCTGGCACTCTCGCCTAAAACGCGATGCCGTTTTGCAAACGCTTGAGCTTCGCGATGTTCGCCGGTTTTGTATCGAGGTCATCGCACTTGCTGAAGTCTTAAAGCCCTTCGACAATGCCTGGGTGAAGCGCTTAAAAAATCTTCTGATGAACGCCGAACCGCCGCTTTCGGCGATCGACCATCTGATGAGTCCAAACGGCGAGATCCGCACCGACGCCAGTGAAGCTCTTTACAACCTTCACCGCGAAAAAACCTCTCAAACAAAAGCGTTGCACACGACTCTCGATCGCCTGGTTAAAGCTCACGACATGGACCCTGTCGTACAAGAACGCTTCGTCACGACACGCGAAGGCCGCTGGGTCATTCCGGTTAAATCAGGAATGCAGCACTTCTTCCCCGGGATCATTCATGGGTCGAGTCAGTCCAAACAAACTGTCTTCATGGAGCCTGACGACGTTGTTCCCCTCAACAACCGCCTTCGCCAAATCGAGGTCGAGATCGAAGAGGAGATCGAACGCCTGCTCACGCAGATGGCTCGCTATTTAAAAACACTGGCACTTGAATTTCTTCAATCAAGCGAAGCTCTGTTAGAGGCTGATTTGGTTTTCGCGAAAGCTAAACTCGCCGAGGTTCTCGAGGCCAATCCGATTCAGTTCTCTCAAGATGCCATGGACCTTCGCGATGTTCGCCACCCTGTTTTGCTTTTGAATGACTCGCTAAAGGGCGGAAAAGTTATTCCGAACACCGTGAAGCTCGGTGGCACTGAGCGTGGCGGCCAAAACCGCATTCTGCTTCTCTCTGGCCCTAACGCCGGTGGGAAAACCGTTTTACTTAAGAGCGTCGGCCTTGCTGCCCAGATGGCGCGCTGTGGACTTCCGATTTGCGCAGACGACCAATCGAAAATTCCATTCTTTGAAGGCATTCATATCGCCGTTGGCGACGAACAAAGTGTCGACGCGGCTCTATCGACGTTTGCCGCTCACGTGAAAACTTTAAACGCGGCCGCCAAACACAAAGGGCCAAAGCGCCTTCTTCTGATCGACGAAATCTGTGGATCGACGGATCCCGAAGAAGGCTCGGCTCTAGCAAGAAGCTTTCTTGAAACCTATGCCGAAAACGGCGTTTTTGGCGTCATCACGTCGCACTTAGGACCACTTAAACTTGGCTGGACACCCGAAAGCGGCGTGATCAACGGAAGTCTTGAGTACAATCAATCTTCCGGCACACCCACGTATCAGTTTTTTATGGGGATCCCTGGACAGAGCTTGGCGCTGCAAACAGCAAGACGCGTTGGGGTCGATGAGTCGATCTTAGAGCGCGCCCTTTCGCACCTAAGCCCCGAGATGAAAGCTCGCCAAGAGCACCTGCGCGATCTTGAAACTCTCAAAGAAGAACTCAATTCGCTTCGCCGCGATCTCTTTAAAGAGATGCAAGACACCAAAGATTCCAAGCGCAAGTACCTAGAGATGATCGCGAACTTTAAAAAAGAGCGCGATCAGTGGATGGATCGTGCCATCAAAAAGACCGAAAAGAAAATCGACGAGATGCTCGACTTCTCTTCGGTGCAAAACATCTTCCAAAAACATGAACGCCTGCAGGAGGTAAAACAAAAGCTTCCTGAAATCGTAAAAGCCCCTCCTGCGGGAACCATTCCTCAGCGCAAGAAAATCGAAACGCTAGAAGAGTTCGAGAAGGCTTACCCACCCGGCTCCAAGATCTTCGTTCCTTCCATCGGTGGCGAAGGCCTGATCCAAGGAAAGGCCAATTCCAAAGGCGAAATCCTGATCCTCGCCAACTCCATGCGCCTGACGCTGCCATGGACACAGCTTCGCCCCTCGCACTCAATCGCCAACCCAACTCAAAATGCACTTCGCCGCGCCTCTGGCGTGCAAGTCACGATGACCGATAGCGAACGCACTATCGACATTCGCGGGAAAACCCAAGACGATGCGATGTCGCTTCTGGAGGCCCAGCTCGATGCCGCCGCTTTGAACGGCGAAAACCGCATCAAGATCGTGCACGGGCACGGCACCGAGGTTCTAAAACGCGCCATCCGTTCTTACCTCTCGCGGTCGGTCTACGTGAAGAAGTGGCGAGCCGCAGGCCCCGAAACCGGCGGCGACGGCGTAACCTGGGCCGAACTCAAAGACTGAAGGTACCTCCTTGTTTTTTGATTTGCAGGGCGTCTAACGCCGCGCAAATCAAAAAACAAGGAGGTACCGTCGCGGTGCCCTTCTGACACCGAAACTCACGGCATAAGACTTGATCTCATCCTCCGGCGGTGCTGCCCGAAGACTGACGGCAGCACCACCAAGGGGACTATCTCTTTAAGGGATCAAAAGGGGCTTAACGTGAACAAATCGACGAAAAACCTACGCCGAAAACTTGAAAACCTCGTGATCGGCAAACTCTCGGACCTCATGCTTTCCGTTTCACAATCTCTGGCCGCCACGCGGCCCGCGATGCAGACGGTTCGTATCAAGCAACTTGCCGGGCAAATCACCGGAGCTGCACTCATTGGAACAAGCATCCTTGCGACCTCACTTCCCGCTGAAGCCGGATTCTTCGATGATCTACTAAAAGGTCAGCGCTTCAACCCGCGCGATATCGAAATCGAGAGTGTCGACTACGGCGGCGACGGCTGTCGCCCAGGAACAGTCGCTGTCGTTCTCTCGCCAGATGCTAGCGAACTAAGTGTGCTCTTCGACGAATTCCAAACTCGTGTCGGGGCTGACGTATCAAACTCACGTTCGAATTGCGAAGTGCGTGTGAAAATCAAAAAGCCACGCCTCTGGTCGTACCGTATTGATTCGGTCGACTTCCGTGGTTTTGTGCACCTAGATTCCGGCGTACGTGCCGAACAAAAAGTCGATTTCCAAAACGGCCCCTCGCACGCGGGCTTCAACAAGTCTTTCGGGTACCAGCGTTGGACGGGACCGGTTTCGCAGAACTACATGCTTTCCACAATCAAACCTCTCAACGGCCCCGACTTGCTTTCTTGCCTGCCAGCAAAAAAGTCGGTCGACCTAAAGCTTCGTTCGTCAATTGAGCTCAAAGGCGGCGGAGGCCACAAGGGCGGAATGATGGCTGTCGATTCGGCAGACGGTCGCGTGATTCATCGCTACCGCCTCTCTTGGATCAGCTGCTTAAAAGAATTTGGAATGTAAGCTCAAGCCTCAAACCAAGCCGCGATCCAATTATGTGCCGCTTGGTTGGCCTGCGGCCGTCGCCACCGGTGGAGCGAAACCTTCGCACACTGGTTTTGCGCCTCCCGGCAAAATCGCGCGAGCGGCCGGCTCACGAAGAGCCGCCTCAAGACAAGAGCCCACCGTGCGGTGGATGCGATCATAAGCAAATGTCTCTTCGCTATTCGTACGCGACCAAGCCACCGTGCCCGCCTCGATGGCGAACAAAAGGCGACCGCGCCATTCACTCCGGAAAACAAGCGTTTGCTTTAGTTGCCCTTGCATACCGACGTTGCCGTTGATTTCGATATCGGCGCACGTGTCGTTTCCGCACTTCACAAACCCTTTTAAAATCGAAACCATCTCAAGCTCGTAAGGCACCATGTCCTGAAGCGAAAGCCATGACGACTGCATGATCCAAGTGTCACCGACTTCCACCGGGTTTTCGGGAAGCGAAATCGGTGAAACATAGAAGATCGAGTTTGTTGGCCAATCGCCTGCCTTTAAGATCTTCCCTTTTGCATCGGCCACGATTTCCAAACGCTCGCCGGGCTCAGGCATCGCAAAATCGTGAAGCCCAATCGTGCCGTCTTTCTTGGTGACCGTGATGTTCTGAGTGAACTTCTCGCCTTCGGCCTTCAACGTCTCCGCTGTCGCCGTGAAACCAACTGTTTCCGTTTTCTCGTGACGAAGCTCACGCCCCTCAAACGCGCGCGAGGCCGAGATATGATAGTAGTCCACCGTCTCCGAGGCTTTAGGCTGCGCCTTTAGACGAAGCAAGACAGGCCCTTTCATCGACACGGGCTCAAAGTCGCCCTTCATCCCAGAAGGACTTGGCCCATGTGCAACCTTGCTCGTCGCACAGCCAATCGTGATCGTCGTGCAGCCAGTGGCCATCAGGATCAAAGCCACGCGTGCTACGCGCGAGAGCGCCGAATGGCTCTTCTCCTGATCTCGGTCATCATCTCGGTCACGGTTTCGGCCATGATTTCGGATTGTTTCGAGACAGGTGTCGAGACTTCGAACAGTTTCTTGTTTTCTCATGTTCTCACGCGCACTTGTGAATAGACGAAGCATCTCGACCTCTCTTGACTCAAATAGAATGCAGGATGGCGGTGACAGTCTTGCGCTTTTTGCCCGAACTGGCACCTGACCCCGAACACTCCCTAGCGTCTCAAATTGAAACACCAAATCAAGCTCAAACCCCTTAAATTACGCCCAAATTCAAAACAGGCCTAGACCAGACTTGGCCCCGACGTTGCTCTACTTAAAGTCAGGCAAGGGGGATCCAAATGAACACTCAAACTCTTCACTCGAATCTTGAAGCTCAATCGCTGATCGATGTCGTGACACAGACGAAAGTCTTCCGCGTCGGCGCGCTGGTCTTCTTACTCGCTCTCTTGAGTGCTTGCGGATCCAAAGTGTCGCCTCGCACGGAATATCTCTACAGCGGTAGCGGCCCAGCGCCATCGACGCCGATCGTTGATCCCGCGGGCGCCGGTCAAGCCGAATGCTCGCTCTTTGATTCAAGCTCGACTCGCCTAAGCGGAAAAGTCACAACTTACTATTACAATGGCGTTCTTCAAGAAGACAAAGTGCGTGTTCGTATCTCGAGCATCGTCGAGAACTTTGATAGCAATTCGGAATACTACATCCAAGCTTTCCGCTGGAAAATGAACGGAAGCACTGCACAGCTCGACGAAACTCCGCTTCAGTTCACGATCGAAAAAGGCGCCGGATCGGCATCCCCGATTTCAGAAGCTATGTCCTCAATTAACGGAACAAAGATCGCGCAGCTTCGTACTTCAGCAAGCATTTCTGGTTCAGGTGCTGTCGACTTTTTCTCGAAAACGACGATGGTCGTAAGCGGCGTTGACTACAATTGGCAGGCGATGAAGATCGTGGTTTACAACGGAACATCGGTTGTTGGCCAAGCCGACTTCCTGCTTCCAATCTTCGAAGCCAACCCCAACCGCTACGCGACAACTCACCACTCGACTCTCAACACGATCCACCCATTCTGGGCGCAGCGCACTCAAAGCCTCAGCGAATCCGAATGGGCCACACGCACGCAGAGCTACTGCTTCTAAATGTACCGTTTCTTCGCGCAAGCGCTTCTAGACAACTTCGTTTCGCGCAAGCGACAAATTAGCCCCCAAACTCTCGCGGGACCTTTCCCCCAAGGTTCCGCGAGTTTCATTTTAGGGTCCTCTTTGCTGGCACTCATGCTCGACGCGCTCATAACCCGAAGGTCAGAAAACTCGGTCTCGCAATTACATCTTTAGCCACGCCCTCGGTGGGCCAAGGTCACCATATTGAATACTTCTCGCCTCATGTCTTGTGATTCCCCAACAAGCGCCTTCAAGCGCATTGAGGTCGACATAACGCCATGCCTGCAAAAAGGCGCGCCCACTCGCCGCCACAAGCCGCGTCCACGGTCTTTGAAGCCAGAGACTTTGCGACTCGTTCGCCAATGCTAGGTTGGACGCCCGGACGGGCGCCTTTGTGGCTACGGTCGATCGGCCTGCTAATGGCTTTTCCGAGCGCAAACGGCCTTCCTCGTTCATGCTACGTAACCGACGTTCATCAACCTTCACAAAAAGTGCGATAGCTCCGGTGACAGCCTTTAAAAACGCCAGAAACTTCGCCTTCTCACGACACTCGATCAGCATATGAAGATGATTTCCTGCGTTGGCAAAACGATGAATCTGTACGAAGTGCCGCTTTCCCTGTGCGGTCACGATTTCGGCAATTTTCTTGCGCCGTCCACGCTTGAGTAAAGTAATTGGCGCTCTCGCCCGCAAAACGACGTGAATCGCTGCCCGCGGAGAAAAGGGACGCTCGGACTTCGCATGTGAGTTCTTAAGAAGGCTTCCGCCAAACGCCAAACCGATTTCTCCAAAGTTCACTTTCTTAACGCTTTTTAGCGGGATCAATCGGGACTGCTTCATTTCGGTAGCGATGGTATGTCAGAAGACGAGTGAAGTCCAGGGCGAGCCAAAGTTTTCCAGGTTACGAAGGAGCTTTGGGGGCGGAGATTTATGGAATCACGGTCCCACACTCAGCAATTTCGGTGGGACCCAAAGAACGAGGCAGAAAGAGGAGGCATCGCCCCGTCGGTACACGCCTATAACGCCGCCAAGACACGATCCAAAAAGAAAGAGGCCCTCTTTCGAGAGCCTCTTCAGCTTCGGGGAACAGTGCTGAGCGGAGCCCAGCACCGCGACACCCAAGTCTCGCCCGCGCTACTGCACGGCGAGCAGCGATAACCAGAGGTCACCGCGACACTTAGTGACTAGCTTCTTGTGTCACTTCTTCGGCCTGGAGGTTTTCTCCGTGCCTGTAACGATCAACGAGGTTTTCGTCGGTCGTTGGAAACGAGAAGAGCAGCGCATGGCTGGAGCTCGCCTCATCCTCAACGGTGATCGCCAAGTACCAGAAGTCCTCGCCGTCGCCCGTTTCGTCATCAAACTTTTTAACGAACGTCACAAGCGTTTGGCCGCTATCAGCGGAGCGCCAGATTTCGTCCGGCTCTTCGATCGTCGGCTCACGGGATTCTTCGTAGTCGCGGAAAACCTCTTCTGCGAGGTCCGAACCACTGCGCAGAGCCAGCATGGCCTTGTAAAGACCAACCGCCAGCGCGTCACCTTCTGATAGCGCATCGCCCTCGACTGCGCCCTTTTCGACTTCTTTCATAACTCGGTCATAGATCAACTCACCTCGGCGGAATCGATCAACAAGTTTCAAGTCTCGGGATGGAAAGTGCAAATAAATGAAGCGCGCGCTTCCTTCGACCGCGTAGGCCAAGGCCACGTAGTAAACGCCAGCTTCTTTGTCGTCGAGACTCTTCGTGCTGTCGGTGATGTAGTGACCAACGAAGCTCGTCACGCGCATACCGTGCAGAGAGACCACGTCTTGCCAGATTTCATCTGGGTCATCGATCACCTGCTGAAGCAGAGGCTCGTATTTTTTAAAGTCTGCCGACGGAATGTCATCCGACGCGTGGTGCTCAAGAACTTCATCTTCGAGCATCGAGATCTGGGGTTGGAAATGGCGGTAGAGTTCACGTTCGGTATCAAACACGAGGCCTTTGGCTTCGTCGATCACGATAGGATCTTTCACGAGTGGCCCCTTAGCTTTGCGAGCGGCTTTCGCAGCACTTCCAGTGCGTGCACCGACCTTAGAACCTGAATGAGATGAATGAGACATATGTCCCCCCGATCTTGTAGTGTCGTCTAGGCCGCGCCGACCGGACCAAGGTCGCGGGTGCAGTTAAAGCGCTTAAACTCAACGCTTCTTTCAGCACCTCCCCAGCACTCTTAAGCAGATCTCAAAGAGCAAACTCCTTAAGATCGCACGTGCGGGTGATAATCAGTCGTCGACTCCCTTCCAAGAAAGTGGACTTTCTCATTTTGAGACGTCGCTCATCACAAGCTCACGTCCCCGTTCCTTTATTCTCGAGCCTCTGTTTAACCCTGTCAAATTACGTGTGTTTTGGCTCCCCCTAACCTCTTCTTCTGCTTCTCGCGAAAAGGCTGGTCCAAATCGAGATGATGAAAGCTCCGTCAATCGCGAAAATTCCTTTGCGTCTAGACGAAAAACTTAACCAGAATAGGGCAGTTCCATTTTGAAACGGCCTTAAGGACGAGCTGTTTTAAGATGTGGTCCAGAAGACCAGGAATACGACTTCCTGTCGTAAAAGACAGGACGACCAAGCAGAAAGCAGGGAGGCTTATGCGCAATGGACGAGGCGGAGGCTCGAGAGGGTCTCGGTTTACGGGTTTCAAGAATGAACACCCCGACGGCACCAGTGGAGACGAGGGCTTGCCTGAGGATCTGAAAAACGACCAGCTCGACAGTGGCGAAAGAACCGAGCTCCATGTTGGGCTCGGGAAAAAGTCAGCCACGAAAGACACTGCGCAAATCGAGTATCTGATTCATCAGAGCACTCTCGGCGTACACTTTCTCTTTGATAAAAAAGATGTTGCCCGCGTGATGATGACTCCCACAGACGAAAAGGAGTTTTTCACTCTACGCAATATGGAACGCGTGCAGAACCTGCTTTCTCGCTTCTTGGAAAAACCGACCTTGATGGACAAAGAACGTTTCTTGAAATCGCTCAACGCTCTTGAGCGCGATCTCATGATTCGGGCCTACTTCCATCTCGTAGAAAACGCGATTCAGACGAATTTCGATCTCAAACACTGAGCTATAAACACCGATCCAAAAAGTGCCGATAAGCCTGTATGACAGGCTTATCGCAGTCTCTCAGCGCGATCATCGCAATCACCTTCCTCGTTCTTGGCTCTCCGGCTAAGGCTGAGTTTCGTGTGTTTCGTTTAAAGATCGTGAATTCAGAAACAGGAACAGATCGCGAGGTCGTAAGCCGTCTCGACGATCTTCAGTACGCGGGATACTTTCCCATCAAGCGATCCGAGGCGATTTCCATCGAGCAAACTTGGATGTGCTTTGATCGAAATGACTACGCCGGTACCCTTTGTCCGGCGCCAGAACAAACCGCTCCAGCGCCAGCTTCGGCACCCCTGGACCGAAATCCAGCCTCGCCTCCCCGCTAACCCGCGACCTTTGGCGAATTTCCCCTCCACGACCGGCTCGAGAAAACTCGATTTTCATAGAGGCATGATACGCTAAAAGCACGTCCCATGGAGGGGATGCCGATGGCCTCTGACTTGTCGATTACTCGCCAATCGCAGATCCGCGAAATGCAGGACGAGCACGTTGAGCAAAAAGCGTCGTTGCAATCGCAGCACGAAGCCGAGCTTCGCCGTATTCGTTCCAACAACCGGCGCGTCGAAAACGAAGCTCGCGAAGCTGGCGCGGCGGCCGTGAACCATATCAAGCAGACAAGCGAAACTCGGGCTCGCCAGGCCGAACAAGTCGGACAAGACAAGGTTCGCCAGGCAAGAGAGCATTCCGACCGCGAGTACGCGAATCTCAAAACACGCAGCGCCGCGACTCGCGATACATCGCGAAGCGAAATCCAAGCTGAACAAGATCGCAACCAAGTGCAACTGCAAAACCTGCGAGAAAATCACACCAAAAAACTTGAAGACTCGCAGTCACGTCTCCGCGAGTCGCTAGACGAACAATCGCAGCTCCAGCAACGCCTGCATGCCAGAGGGCGAAAAGAGTTCCAAGAGACGCAAGAAAAGTTCAACCGCGAGATTGCCTCGCAAAAAGCCGACAACAGCGCGCGACTCGGTAAAGAGCAAAACCAAGCTCAGGAAAAACTCCAGCAGATCAGAAAACAGTCCGACACTTCGCTGGCGGAACTCCGTCGGCAAAATAGTGAGACCGAATCCGAGCTTCGCGAAGGCCACCAAAAGCGCCTTGAGGACGAGCGCGTCACCTCTAATCGCGCCATCGGCGAAATGCGAGCGCAGGCGAGACGAGCTTATCAACAAACGCAGACCGAGGGCGAAAAACGCCGTGTGGATCTCGATCAAAAACAAAGCCGGGAACTCTCGGACTCTCGCTCGCGCTTCTTAACCACCAACGAGAAGATGCAGCGCGAATATTCGACCGAGTCCCAACGCATTCAACGTGAAGGCGATCAAACCGTTGAATCGAAAAAAGTCGAGATTCGCAAAAACCTGCAAGAACAAAATGAGCTTTATAAAACCGAATCCGAAGAGCGGGCTCGGGTGAATCACGAAAAAGCCAAACAGGACAACGCCGAACTGCGCACGAAAATCGATGAGCGCGACAAACTCCACAAGGTCACTCTTGGCGAGCAAGAGGCCGACTTCCAAGCGCGCTTAAAACGAAATGACTCTGTCCATCGCGCAACTCTTGAGAATCAAAATGAGCGCTATCTCAAGGCGTTGTATCGCCAGCAACAGGCCTACGATGCCAAACACAGCAAAATGGAAGCTCGGAAGGAAGACCCTTTCTACAAGCTTCAAACTTTCGAAGCCAAACTGACTGAAGATGAAAACCGTTATACGATCTACGCCAAGATCCCCGCCCACGAACGCGAGAAAGTCGACATTCGTGTGAAGGATGGACGCGCATGGATTTCCGCGACTAGACAGTTTAGCGATAAGCGCGAAGTCGCTGGTAGTATTTCATCGACGAGCAATCATCAAACATGGCGCCAAGAGTTCGCCCTTAAACAACCGATCGTGCGCGAAGGGATCGTGAAAAACATCGACGAAGACGGCGCCATCACGATCACCATCCCGAAGCGCTAGAAAGTGCCATCTTCCTTTTTGAAACGCGGTGCGTTTCAAAAAGGAAGATGGCACTTTCTATCTGACGGGGGCTTCGCTGGTGGCCGGGGCCTGGGGGCGCACAGCTGTGAGTGCGGCGTCCACGAGAGGACCCAGCTCTTTTGTCACTTTCTCACCCCAGCGCTCGGCGTCTTTTTTTGCGTAGTGAAGACCCATCGGATCGTTGATGTTTCCGCGATCCGTTTTGTCCAGACTCGAGACATAACGACAGCCAGCTTCCTCGATTCCAAGACTGAACTTTTCAACGAAGTCTTTAAAACGTGTTTCTGGCATATAGGAAAGTGCCGCTTGCGGCGGCCCTACCCATACACACTCGGCACCCTTGTCTTTGATCTTTTCGATCATCGCCTTGGCATCATTGATCGCGTCACCAACCCGTGCTTTTAGCATGTTGGTTCCCAGGGCTACGACAACGACCTTCGGTTCCTCTTTCCCGAGCAGCACCATGATCGGATCAACACGACCGTCGCGAGACAGCTTGCACTCGCCAGAGGCGTCGCACGTACGAACTCCACATCTTGAAACCGGCCCTCGCGACTTCAACCAATCGCTGGTCGCCGATCCGCAAGCCGCAAGGCTTACCACCTTTGCCGATTGGCCAGAGGCAAGCTTGATTTTTCTTAAGCCCGCGTCGACCACTTCGCCGAAACCGCCGGTCGAATGTGAGTCGCCGATGTAAATGATGTCCGCTGCACGTGCGGTTTTGCTCACGAGAGAACAAAAACCGATCACGCAAATACCGAGAGTCAAAAGCGCACGGGAAAGGTTCATTCCTGCCCCCTTTTCTTAAAGATACAGCAGGAAGAAAAACGGCACCTAAAAAAATGGTGCCGATACAATGCCCAGAATTGATGTGGCCTAAACGACGGCCAAACTAAAGTAGGGGGACTTTACTTCTTAAGAAGCGAGGTGATGTCGCGCATGAGAAACTGAAGACGGCCATGGAGGTCTTCAAGACGCGCGAGATTCTCTTCAAGACGCTGAAGACCATCGAGTTCGATGTGTGGATTCTCAAGCAGCTCATGGTAAGCGCGTGTGTTGTAGGCTCCCGATTCAAAGGATTCGAAATCCACCGACGCCAAGTTCGTCGAAATATGCGAGGTCGAGTTCACCATCTGGCCGTTTGTTTTGTGGCCATTCATTTTGTTCGGGAATTTCTGCGACACTTGGACCTCCCAATGCTTTCTATCGTTGCGAGTGAAACCACGCGCTTCAACTTAAATAACCTTACAAACGTCCAGGAACTTTGCGGCAATTAAGTTCCATTTTGGAACTTTTATAAGCCGCTCACTTCCTTCGCCTTCTAATTCGATCCCAGTCAGATTTCGAGCCGACCGAGGCTTCTCTAGTACTCGCACTTCAGATCTGCCACATCGCCCGGCGTCGGCGTGCGGCGTAAAAAACCGTTCTGAAGCTCACGAGCCATGACTGTTCCAGCCGCTTCCACGTGCGGATGCTCAAGTCCGAGAACATGCCCCAGCTCGTGAAGAAGCAGCGATTCAAAATCCACACGGCCAGGAATCACATTCGAACCCCAGAAGTATTCATAGTGAGCCGGGTTGCCGTTCACACTGATGTCGGCTTCGTAAACGCGGTCGCCCGCCCACCAGATTGTCGTAACAGCTTGTTTACGCTTCTGCGTTTCCGGCCAGTTGCGATTGAAATAGATGACGTTCACTCCATCTTGCCGTTCAGATGGATACGAATTTGTCCAACCACCGATCTTCAAAACTTCACGCCCGAGAGATTGATTCCACGTCACAACCGCCGCTTGGATCGCGCCGTAGAATTCAGAAGGAACCGAGCTATCGACATAAAGGACAACAGGTGTTGCTGGTCCCCACGACACTCGCTGACTATCACCACTCATAACAAAGTTGCAGGAATCCTGAGGCGAGAGCTGTGGCGCACAGGCTTGAGAAAAACCGGCGAGCACTGTCAGCGCGACGACAAAGACCGTCTTACGACGGCGGAGTCCTTGGAGGAGACGCATGAACATCCCCACCTTCTTCCGCTTTTGTTCTGTCTGACCATTTGTATGGTCGGCAAAATTCATCATCGTTCGTCGGCTCCTGCCGAAATCAATTCGGCTTCTGCCTGATTCAAAGGCAAGTCAGATGCCCGGCCCTTGCTTGAAAGCTTTGCCCGGTGTTTTTTCACCTTCTTGGCTTCTGTCAAAATATTGAAATAACTAATGAAAGATGGAATTTCGAAAACCCGGTTTTAAGCCACCTTGGCAGATCCAGCCGGAATTCGTCACTGACCGCGAGCGGCCCCCGTTTCGGGAAAAGCGGGAGGTTTCAAGGGCCTAGCCGTGTAGGCACTTGAAAGTTCTCAGGATTTCATGACTGTCGAAATACGAGACGATTTTGGAGGCGTAAAGACCCTCTCCGGCCACACAAGAAAGTGAAAATTCGCGAATCACCGGGGCCCATTCGCCCGCGACCTGGGGCGCCGGGGTCAATTGGTCTCTTGGGTCTAGCTCCGGGAATCCATTAGACAAATTTATGGAAAAAGGCGGTTTCGCCCGTTTTGCACCTTATAATCAATCCATCGCATCCCTAGCCATCGAACGACGATTTTGGCGTGTTCCTGGAAAACTCTCGCAAGTTGCAAACTGACTCCGAAAATCGAGTTTTCGCCAGACAAACGGCTGGCACAGCTAATGCTCTAGGTATTCATCAAGACGACGGCGACACCGCCGAAGTCCAAAGCAGATGAGAGTCTGCTGCCTCGGATTCTAAATGCTGAATAGCGAAACTGCGATAGGCAGAAGTAGCACTGGGATAAGTAGATGCCCAGACACAGCTAGGAAGAAGAGGTCCCACCGGCTGCTCCCGCGATCGCGGAATCATATAGCGGCCGACAACCTGTCTAAACGACCTACCTAACGAGGGGCAGAGGAGTTAACCTCCCTGCCCTAAGTCCGTCTACTGGCGACGCTACGCCCTTCGGGCTGCGCTGCTTTCGATGCAGGAGCATCGAAAGATTGGGGCTCGGTTGTTTGAGCGAGATAGCGGTCTTCTACCGTGCGAGACGGTAGCCCACGCCGCGTACGGTTTCGATCATGTCGCCGATGGGGCCCATCTTTTTACGTAGCGAGGCCATGTGCACGTCGATCGTGCGATCCGTGACGTTCACACTCTCAAGAGCTCGCTCGCGAAGCTGTTCACGTGTGAGAACATGGTCCACTTGCTTTAAAAGTTCTCGCAGGATTTTGAATTCCGTCAGCGTGAGCTGCACCTCTTCGCTACCAACAAATGTGCGATGCGA
>CAUJGS010000044.1 GCA_963170185.1 Bdellovibrionota bacterium | reverse complement strand
CCCGCCCGGGCGCGACACGCATGGCCCACCCCCGCTCGCCACGACACCTATCGTCCGCGGGCGTGACCGCGTTACTCGAGATAGTAATCCCAAGCGCCATCCACGGTGTGAAGCTCGTTTTTGTCGAGCTCAAACACGCGGGTGGTGATCTCGCGTAAAAAATGGCGATCGTGGCTTACGATCATCACAGTGCCTGGAAAATTCTTAACGGCATCCAGCAGCGCCTCGCGAGACGCGATATCCAAATGGTTTGTCGGCTCGTCGAGCACCAAGAAGTTCACCGGCCGAGCAAGAATCGTCGCCAAAACCACGCGCGACTTTTCTCCACCCGACAAAACGGAAATCTTCTTCTCCACCTCGTCACCTGAAAACTTGAATGCGCCCAGGAGGTTTCGTACGTAACCAAGATTCGAGTTTGGAATGCGCGCATGAACCTCGTCGACGATCGTGGAGTTCGGATCGAGGACATCAAGCGAGTTCTGGCTAAAATAACCGACCTCAATCGAAGCACCGACCGTCGCCTGTCCTTCGGTCGCCTCCGTTTGTCCCGTGATAATTTTAAGAAGCGTCGACTTGCCGGCCCCGTTGACTCCGACGACAGCCACACGGTCTTGACGCTTCACGAGAGCGCTGGCGCCACGAAACACGAGCTTTTCTTTTCCTTCGGGCGTTTTCCAGGTTTTTCCAAGGCCCTGGATTTTCACGACCTCGTCGCCGCCGCGCGGAGGAACCGGCCACTCGAAGTTAATCTGTTTTTCTTCCTGAGGAATTTCGATACGGTCGATCTTCTCAAGCTTCTTCACCCGCGACTGCACTTGTGCCGCGTGCGAGGCCCGCGCCGCAAACCGCGCGATGAACTCTTCTTCTTTCGCCAGCATGTCGTCTTGACGTTTCGCGGCTGCGATCAACTGCTCAAGACGAATCGCCTTCTCACGCTCGTAGAAATCATAGTTGCCGCCGTAAACCGTGATCGTCTTGTGTGCGACTTCGATCACCTTGCTCACGATGCGATTCATGAACTCGCGATCGTGCGACGTCATCAGGATCGAGCCTTTGTAGTTCTGTAGCCATTGCTCCAGCCAAATGATCGACTCGATATCCAAGTGGTTCGTCGGCTCGTCCATCAAAAGAACGTCCGGCTTTAAAACGAGGATCTTCGCCAAGGCGATCCGCATCTTCCAACCGCCCGAGTAGGTCTCGGTCATGCGGCCGTGTTCTTCCGGCGGAAAGCCAAGACCCGTTAGAATTTCAGCCGCACGCGCATCAAGATCATAACCACCAAGACGTTCAAACTCGGCCTGAAGCTCGCCGTAACGTTCGACAGTTTTCATCATCTCGTCGTCGTCCATGGGCTCCGCGAGTTTGACCTCGAGCTTCGCTAGCTCGTCTTGCATCTTCGGCAAAACGCCTGCGGCCGACTTCACCTCTTCCAAAACCGTACGCCCGCGCATTTCATCGATGCTCTGCGAGTAGTAGCCGACCACGGTCTTTTCTGGTTTTGAGATCTTGCCCTCATCGGGCATCGATTCGCCCACGATAAGACGAAACACGGTTGTCTTACCGGCGCCGTTAGGGCCAACCAGGCCGGCTTTTTCACCTGGATTGAGCTGAAAGCTCGCGTTTTGAAAGAGGACCTTATTGCCGTGCTGCTTGGTGACGCTGGAAAAATGAATCATGGTTCCCGAGGTCTATCACCTCGGAATCCACCTGTCATGAACGGCTTCAAGCCTTCTTCTTAATTGCCCACTTAAAACTAAAGCGCGACACCTCCGTGCCATCCGCCATGCAGCCGACTGATTCGACATCCAGCACGACCTCCTCGCCCTGAGACGCCTTTAAAACCGCCTGGTGCACCTCTTCGCCCTGAACACAGCGGAATGTCGCGCGACTCTTCGCCTTTTTGCCAAATGTGCACGTCATCGAGACCACAAGCATCGAAATCTCGTCTGGCCCGAGCCCCAAATCCGCCATCGCCCGAATCACCAGCGCACCCGTCGAGAGCTCGGCCACCGACGCCTGGGCACCAAAGTAGATCGAACGAAACGGGTTCTGCGTGCGCCAATCAAAGGGAATCGAAACATGGCACTCGGCGCGGTTCATCTGAGTCACGTCGGCCCCGAAAAACGCCAAGGAAGGTACCTTCGCCAAAAAAAAAGCGTTTCGCTTCACAGGGTCACGAAAGGCCGCATCAATTCCCTCGCCCGTACGTGGCAATTCAAGTTTTAGCGGAAATACCTTTTTCATGTTCAAAATCCCTTCGCCCGGAGTCCGGTTTCGTTGACAGATCGATCAAATCTCAACAAGTGTAGCCAGCAATGAAAAGCAAAAAAACTTCTTCGAAAAAGACCTCGAAATCCGCACGAGAAACTGTCGGAAATCCGACTTGGCTGAAAAAGGTCCTCCCTTCGCCGCAGCGCCCAAACAACCTCTCGGATGCTGAAAAGCGCGAACGCATCGAAACGGCCGTTGAAGACATCCTACAAACTCTCGGAATGGATCTCGAAAACGACTCGATCGCCGATACCCCGAAGCGGATTGCGAAAATGTACGTCGACGAGATCTTTTCGGGCCTCAACCCGCTCAATGTGCCTAAAATCACGACTATCAAAAACGAAATGGACTACGATCAAATGATCGTGGTGCGCGACATCGCCGTGCTTTCGACTTGCGAGCACCACTTTCAAACCATCGAAGGCCGAGCCGTCGTGGCTTACATCCCTAAGGACAAGGTCATAGGCCTTTCCAAAATCAATCGCATCGTGGATTTCTTCGCACGCCGCCCTCAGGTTCAAGAACGCCTGACCAAACAGATCGCCGACGCGCTGGAGACGCTACTAGAAACTCCGCACGTCGCCGTTTCAATTCATGCCAAACACTATTGCGTGATCGCCCGCGGAATTCGCGACGTGAGTTCAACGACTTCGACAACCGAGGTTCGCGGCGACTTCCGCGAGTCCGAGGCCACTCGCAAAGAGTTCCTCACCCACTGCAAGTCGGAACTCAAGTAACATCGAGGCAAAGACTTAGAGAACGCCAGAAAACAAAAGAGCCGGTCCGGAGACCAGCTCTTGCTCTTAAGTGCCGACAGCGAAAGCTTCGAAACACTTGTGACGGTTTGCAAACCGACTTGCCCGGATCTATTTCTTTTTCCAACGGCCCGTCATGCTCTTCTTCTTTTTCAGGCGACGCTTATGAAGTGTGTTTACTTTACGCTTCTTCTTTGTAGCAGCTTTTTTACGAGCCATTTTTTTACTCCTTGTTGAACTCTCCCCGAGCCTACTTGAGAAGGCGCGGCAGAAACAAGACTTTTGCCTCCATTTCGCTTAGACTGCAAGGACATGGCATCGTCCACCGGCTCACGCTCATTCAAACTCCTCAAACTCGCCGCTAAAGTCGGCACCAGCGAAGTCGCGCGGTCCATCAACCAGTCGATCAAGTCCCGCCTGGGAGCCGGCGGCAGTACCGCGGAAGCGGCGGCACTTGAAGCCCGTGTCGACCAAGCCAAGTACATCGCCGAAAACCTCGCGCAGCTTAAGGGCGCCGCCATGAAGGTGGGCCAGATGTTGTCTATCGACTCAGCCGACTATTTTCCGCCCGAAGCGATGGCCGTTCTCTCGAAGCTACAAGCCTCGGCCGAGCCGGTGGCCTTTGATGTCATTCGTGGAGTTTTGGAACAAGATCTCGACGCCAAAGCCCTTGGCGAACTCGATGATCTTAAAACCGAAGCCGACGCAGCCGCCAGCATCGGGCAAGTGCATCGCGCCAAGCTCGGCGATCGTGAGGTCGCCGTCAAAGTGCAATACCCAGGTGTCGCCGAGTCCATCGATTCCGACCTCAAAATTCTTCGCGGCCTGGCCAGTACCATCGCGGGCGCGACAGGCCGTGATATCGACCTAAGCCAGCTCTTTCAAGAGCTAGCGCGTGTCCTTAAACAAGAAGCCGACTACAAAACCGAGCTCACACTGATGCAGGAATACCGCGAACGCATCAAGACGCTTCCGGATGCCAGTCTGTACCGCGTGCCGGAGCCCATTCCTTCGCACTCGGGACGCCGTGTTCTCACAATGACTTGGGAAACAGGCTCTAACCTCGAAACCTGGCTCAAGTCTCGGCCTTCGCTTGAGCGTCGGGAGCGTCTCGGACACGCCATCTTGCAATTGTTCTGTCGCGAATTTTTTGAATGGGGTCTTGTGCAAACTGACCCGAACTTCGCAAACTTTCTCATCGGCCGCGATCCCGCATCCGGGAAAGACACGCTTGTGCTTCTCGATTTCGGTGCGACGGTTCGATACGAAGACGACTTTCGCCTGAGCTATCGAAACTTTCTCGCCGCGGTTGGCTCTCTTAAGTCAGAGACCATCATCAAAGAAGGCCTGGCGTTTGGACTCATCTCGGAAAAGGAAAGCGATGAAGCCAAACAGCTCTTCGCCGAACTGATGAAACTTTCGATTGAACCATTTTTCGCCGAGCTTCAGCCATTTCGTTTCGAAGACGCCGATTACGCCCGTCGCTCTCGCGAGGCTGGAACCAAGTTCGGCCGCGCGCTTAAGCACTCACCACCACCTGAACGCATTCTTTTTCTGCAAAGAAAGCTCGGCGGTCTCTTTAACTTTGTCAGGAAGCTCGACGTCGAACTCGATCTTTCGCCCTATTGGCAGCAGATGGTGGGCTCCCCACCACCCCGCAATTAAACAAGCAAGCGGGTACTAAAAGCCCCGCTAAAAAGCTCCACAGATTAGCTGAAGCTGCGGATCGCTTTGAATCGCAGTTTTCGCGCGTTTTAAGAACGCCTCGGCCTGCTGGTCTTCATCTAACTTCGGGTCCACCGCGAAGATCTCCGTGCGACGCGCCAGAAGAACACGGGCAAGATCCACATCGGCCTCTTGCGCGCACTGGAAGAGCTTGCGAGTCATCTCAAACGTCTTGCGATCACTCTTGGCGATTCCCGCCTCCCAGTCTTTCGCGTTTTCGAGATAATATTCGATGACGTCTTTGTTCTTCTTCTCGCGCCCGACCTGATTGAAGCTTGCGAGAATCGTTACCACGTCTCGAATACTGGCGCGTTCGTTTGTAAGCCCCATCGCCATACGTGCCTGATAGAGCTTCAATTTCGCCAGACCACTAATTGTCGTCTTAGGCGGCTCACCGTAGTTGAGAAGCCAAGAGTAAATGGCCCGCTCTTCACCATCCGAAAGCTGAGTCCCGCCAGCCATCGTGCGAATGAACGGCTGGATCAGAGGGAAAATGCCCCAGACTTCCGGTTGATCAAGAAGTGACGAACGATTGGTGTCATGCCGAGCAAAGAGCGACTCCGCGTAATGCAGAATCGGCGACATCGCCCGAAGCTCACTCGACTCAATCGGCAGATCGTTTTCACCAAGTGGACGAGCCGCATTCTCAAGCGCACGCAAAAAGATCGGGAACGAACGATCACGCTCGGCCTGATTGATGGCACGCACGACGTTCGGAAGATGCGACACGCGAGTTCTCATCACCGCCAATGCGCCGTCTCGGAAACATCTCGCTTTCAGGCGCTGTTTACCAAAAACATCCGGCGGGTTGGTCCCACAGGTTGCAAGAAGGTCGGCGTGAATTTCGTCGGCGACACGCCCCGCAGAAGAAACAATGCTGAACCACTCGACCGCTTCGTGAAGCGAAATGAACTGATTGCCGTCGGAAACAGAAAGAAAGATCCCCGCCTCCATAAAGGTGCGAGTACCCGACTGAAGAGAGCGAATATCGATAATCCCAGCGTCACGTCCGATCGACTTAAGATCCAAGAACGCTTCTTGCGCCTCGACATCCGTGATCTGAGGCATCGCCCCTGCGCGACCGGGCTCGTGTGCGTAAGCACGCAAAATCGCATTGGTCAGCGTACGCGAAAGATTCAACGTCGTGAGATCGCTCTTGCGATACCCGGGAATCTGATCGTCGGGAAGGATCAAAAGGCGACCCTGCAGGTCGTGAACAAGAGGGCGACCGTGCAAGATCAATTCAGACATTTGCGCCCTTGCGGCCGCGCCGACAGGATCGCGAGATTTGGTGGCGATCTGACTCATCGTCACGCGCGCCTGATTGAGAGTCGCAAAGCTCGCCGGCCCTGCAATCTCCAAAGCGACCCGCTCGCCCTCTAGCCAGTCGCGCGCGATCTGCTCAAGCCTTTGTACGTGTTCACGCATGAAACCAAGAACCAAATCGGCTTTCTGCGGGTGCGAGTTTCCAGCCAGGAGCTTTCCAAGAATCACATCCATCGAACCGTTTAAGGCTCGTGCCTTGAACATCGCCGGTAGAATTTTATTGGCTTCCAACTGGGAGATCAGCTTTTTCAGAAGATCCGTTTCAACTCGACCGCCGTGCCGCTCGACCGTTTTTTGTAAAACGACCGCCATATCCGTGATCATATGATCCAAGACATCGACATCCCGTCCACCGATACTGTTTCCACCAGTGAACGAGAGGCGAATGGCGGCAATCCAAAGCTCAGTGGCCTGCCTTACAAGCACGGGCCATTCGCTTCCAGAAATACTCGTCGGTTCACCCGCAACCGCGAGTGCCTTTACGACCTTGGCAAGCTCTTGCCGCTCGGGGCTCGATAGGCTTTTGAAGCCAGATTTTTCAAGAGACTGAGCCATCGTATCAAACTTCATCGCTTCGCGAGGCTGCTTGATCTCGGACCCACGCCAATTGAGCTCCTCAACAAGAGCGTTTGATACCTCGCGAATCGCACCAACAAGGTTTTGAAGATCCGTCGCCGTTATTTTATTTGGCTGCGACGTTTGCGCTGAGACGCTAAACGCCAAGACAGCGCCGCGACCGCGCCACTGAGCCAACGGAACGCGGATGCGCGTGAGAAACGCGCGAATACGCTCCATCTCAACACGTGAAAGCGTCTGATCACCGCCACCAAGAAGGGTCGATTTCCATTTAAAAAGCTCGCCCACAACCGCGCGACGCTTTGCCTGCGCCACCCAGCCTGCGTCAAATGGCTGAACATTGACCGCGTCGCCATTCTTCGAGCCCGTATCAACGTTCGAAGCAGCTTTAACGGTCTCACTGCCAACCTCGCTCACGCTTTCACCAGCGACCTCAGCGACACTACCCGTACCGGACTCCGCCCGGAAGTAAGTTTCAAAAAATGACGAGAGTTCGCCTCTTGTCCATCCGTCGGGACTCGCACCGCGCGTGCTACTAGCGAACTTCGCCAAAGCGCCGGAAAGACAGTCGACGATCTGAACTGGGTCTTGCGGACCGCCCGAGAAAAAGCCGCCGAGATCTTGGCCGACCGAACGCACGCACGAAAGCCCCTGCTCTTTGAACTGCAGCGGGTCCGTGGTCTGTTCATCGTTCCCAAAGAAGTGATGACATCCTGTGAGACTCACAGAAAGAAGTGGGGCCGCAAGCCACAAAGCAATTGCTCGTGGATCTTTGAATTTCCTGTATGCAGATCGTTTGCTCACGCGGCTCAAGACTCCCTCTAATTGCCTCTGCCTGATTCGCCTCTAACTGGCCGAACTCTCCGACCTTCCGACGTATTTATGGGCAAGTCCCATTCCAGACATCGGAAATCGAGGCGACCCTAGCGAAGTTTCCCGTTCGTAGAAAGTTTGAACAGCAGCCCTCATGGTGAGTTCGATCTAATGCGCTCCCCACCGTGTGCCATGAAATCCCTACCAATGCTTGCCCGTCGGCACCGATTCAAGCGAGGCTTGAAGCATGGTGATTACGACAAAGTTTTTCAAAGATTTCGCCCGGAATGTCGCTCAAGTCGCGGTGCTTTTGGGAGCCCTCATCTCGCATATAAACGAGGCCGCGGCCGATGCACGCGGCCTGGGGGAAATCGACCTTCAAGTGAGCTCGGAACGCGTCGAAAGCGCCGGTTCCGCGTCCGTAGAACGTCACTTTCGACTGGGTGTTTACGGAGGCCTGGTTTCGACTTTGGACTCCGGCGATCGGCTCAGCTTCGGAGGTTTTTTAAAGACCGACCGTGGCCAACAAGCGCTAGGCGCGCTGAACAGTTACGGGCTTGGACTCTTTGTGGGATGGGCGCGTGAGTCACTGAGCCTTCGCTTTGGTTACACACTCTTTGGCGAAACGAAGTCGATGAGTGCCGCGGTGGAAACAGCATGGCGCGAGGCCTCGGGCTACGAGTTGCTCGTGCGATGGATCACTTGGAACAAAGAACTAGAAGGAAACCGAGAACTCGCGCTCGGCCCGTCGCTTAGCTACGAGAAAGTGACTTACAAAAAGTCCCAGGTGGGCTCGCTACCAGAAACCAACCAGGAACTCACGCGTGAAGCGCTTGTTCCCGGAATCAGTTTTTTGTTTGTGTACTAAATCGGCCTAGGGCCTTAAGGCGAACCAAAAATCTCTGGCGGAGCGTCCGCATCGGGCGCCAGGACATCGCCGGTGAAGATGAATTCATCCACGTCACCTAGAAGCGAGGCTTTTGCCGAGGTCGGCAACGGTTTTCCTAGCGAGACCGCCGGGATTGCCGCAGGCATGCGGTTCGAAGTGGCATGCGGAGTTTGTTCTTGAAGGCGTTTAGGCGCAAGCATCGCGCTTCGAGATCGTTCCGAACGTTTTTCAACTCTCACCGCTCTGGCCGTCGTTCCTTCAGCGATCACGCACTCGCCCTCACGCACGACGCGAACATCTAGCAGATGCGTGGCTTTATGCTTTTTTTGCGCTTTCAAAATGGCTTGATCCGCAAGGCCGATCACTTTTCCGGTGTTCACGATCGGACGATCGTCTTCGCAGAACTCGGTCAGAAACGAACTTCCCGATTGCAGACGATAATCTTTTGGAAGCTTGGAATGGGTCATCGAAACCACTGGCACGGTCAGAAGATTGCGTTCGTGAATCCCCGCACAGCCGGTTGTGAAAAGCATCGCTCCAGCCGAGAGCACCATCGCAAGAGAGAACGTGTAGGAGAATGAGCAAGAAGTCGTGTAACGGGCACCGGAAAGTTTCATCGACGTATACCTCACTTGTACGCAACCGCAGACAGCTTTAGACAGCGACGACCGACGAATCCAAGATTCCAGCCCTCATCGCGCATCTGAAGGTTTGTCATCATGCGAACATTGGTCTTCATAAGGCGCGCGCGCGAGTTGACCGTGTCGGCCATGCCTTGCGAAAAGCTGGTGTTTTCCAGACCGACCGCATTCTCCAAAGCGTCTTCAAACGAAGGCGCGCCCTGAACACTGTAGCCAAACAAGGTAAACTGACAGTCTTCGCTTCGAACCATGCCGGCGTTCTCAACCGCATGAATGTCGTGGGTGATCCCGATGGATTTGAAGTAGCGGTAGTCTTGATACTTCGTCGAAGCACAACCCGAGGCCAGGCAAGCCAGACCCAATAACAGTCCCATTCGTTTCATCATAGATTCCAAGATAACAGCCGACCCGAATGTGACCAGTCCAGACCCGGCGAAGTCCCTTCTGGTGCTCAGAAAAAGAAAAAGCCCCTGGGCTTTAGACCCAAGGGCTTCTCTAGGCTAACCAAAAATCCTTAGAACGGAAGTTCTGGAAGTCCGGGGAGGCCACCGCCGCCGCCTCCACCTTCACACCAAGGAGCATCAGGCATGATGCCGCAGATGATCTGACACATCATTTCGTCGCCGAGTGGGCAATCGCCGCCAGGACCACCTGGGCCACCTGGGTTGCTAGTTTGACCGACACGAATTGGAAGCGATGTTGAAGTCGCGCCCGAAGCGTCAGTAACCGTGATCGTCGTTTGTCCGTCAGCTTTCGCTGTGAACTTTCCAGTCGCGTCGATTTCACCGATGTTCGCATCAGCAACCGAGTACGAAAGAGCACCCTTCGCGTAAGTTGCAGAGAACTGTTTCGATTCGCCAGTCGCCAATGAAGCCGCCGCCGGCGTGATGAACATCTTCTTCGCCAAGACCGCTTCTGTCGCCGCCAACATGTCTACGCGGCAGTTACAAGCGACTTCGATTTGCGTCTTCGCACCAGTGTGCTGAAGGATCGCGCGAATCTGAGCACCTGTCAGTGACGAGTCTTGTGCTTTCAAGAAAGCCGCAATACCCGAAACAAGCGGAGTCGCCATCGAAGTACCAGAAAGCTTGCCGTACTTGTTCTTAGGAAGCGTCGAAAGAATGTCCACGCCAGGAGCCGCAACGTGAACCGTCGCTACACCGTAGTTCGAGAACGAAGCTTTTTTGTCGCTAGAATCGCTCGCCGCAACCGAGATCGTGTTATCGAACTGCGCGTTGGTTGGGAAAACTTCGGTCTTGTCGTTGTTACGACCGTCGTTCGCCGCCGCCATGATCATGATCACGCCAGCGTCGCTTGCGCGCTGAACGGCATCGATCAACGGCTGAGCTTGCGCGCGCGGAACAGTGGCACCCCAAGATGCAGAAATGATCTGTGCACCTTGTGCAATCGCGTGGTCGATCGCCTTGATACCGTTGTTCAAATCACCCGAACCATCCGCTCCAAGGAAACGAAGTGGCATGATCGAAACGTCTGCGCTTGCGCCAGCAATTCCACCATCGATCGCGCTTCCACCTACGCTACCCGCGCAGTGTGTACCGTGACCTGGGTTCTGTGCGCTAGTGAGATCCATTGGATCAGCGTCGCTATCGCGGAAGTCATAGCCCGTGATCATGTTCGACTTCAGCGACGCATGCGTGTAGTCCACACCTGTGTCGATGACGGCAACTTTCACATTGCGCGAACCGCGGTTGCCGGCTTTCGCCCAAGCTTCTTCCACTTTCGTGATCTTGTTCGCCCACTGATCTTGTGGAGCAAGCGTCGCGAGATCTGTCGAGCTCACGCTGTGAAGCATCGTGCGAAGCTTGATGTTAGGAACAACATACTCAACGTTCGGATCGCGAAGGATCGAAGCCAATGCCACCGCTTCTTGCGCTGGTGTCAGCTTCACCTTCATGATCTGACCGATCTGATGGTGATCCATGATCTTCAACGAAGGTGTCGACTTCAGCGACATCATCGTCGAGAACGAATTCGTTTTGTACTTCACCAGGTATTCACCTGGGATTTTTTCTTGTGCCGACGCATTTGACGATGCGATCGCGATTGTCGAAACAATCGCTCCCATCATCAATCGACCGGAGATTGATTGAAACACTGGAACCCTCCTTGGTGGTTACTTCGCTATCCCTGCATCTATAAAAAACTGGGTCGTGGATTTCGGACATCCTGCTAAATCCCCGTCCCTGTTCCCACCACTCGTCCATGAGCGGTTCCGTTTTGGAACCTAACCGTAGATCGAGGTTACAGATAGCGAACCAAAGCTCAAAGCAAGCCTTTTGGGAAGCAGCGCACTCTAGCTAATGGTCCAGAAGGTACCGCCTTGTTTTCTGATTTGCAGTGCGGCAGATCGCGTTTGAGACGGGCGCGAGGTCGTGTTTCTGGACGGAGGTCTAGCGATGTCGCGGTAAATTCATCTACGCGAGTTCGGACTCACGGAAGAGCGGCAACACGACCTCTGGACGGTCGAACATTCGAACCGACCCAGACTTCAGCCAAAGAACTCGGTCACAGCCAAGAAGCGTGGTCAGACGATGCGCAATGATGATCTGTGTGCGATCCGAGAAGAACTCTTCGGTCGCCTTTACCAAGATCTCTTCCGTTTGCGGATCGATGGAGCTTGTCGCTTCGTCCATCACGATCAGCGGAGCATCCTGTAGAAGGCAACGAGCCATGCAGAGAAGCTGCCTCTCACCGGCCGACAGGTTTTTGCCCTTTTCTTCGATGTGAGAATTCAAACCGTCTGCCAGCCGCCTAAACCAGCCGTCGAGTTCGACACGCTCGAGGGCCTCGATAAGAACCGTGTCCGAGTGCACGCCTTGAAGATCTAAGTTCTCGCGCAAAGTGCCACGGAAGAGCGTCGGGTCTTGCGCGATGTAAGCGATCGACCGGCGATAGACGCCAAGGTCGGCACCTTCGGCATGGCCCGATCTGCCAGGCACCGCCGCCTGTTGCCCCTCGATACGGATCTCGCCTTGATCGACCGGATACAAGCGGAACAGAGCCTGGATCAAACTCGACTTTCCGCTTCCCGTTCGACCGACGATACCAACCTTCTCACCGGGACGAATCTCAAAACTCACGTCATTTAAAACCCAAGGCAACTCGGGCGCGTAACGGAACTTGAGATTCTTCACATGCACAGAAGCCGCACGACGCAGCGTTAGCTTCTCGCGAGTCATCTGCGCCTCTTCATCAACCGAGTACTGCGGATGCCCAAGCTTGAACTGCGCGGATGCCGGCAGCTTCAATCCGGGCTCAAGACTTTGTCGCAAGTACTCGTCCAGACGTTCGACACCCGTCATCGCCTCTTCAAACTGCGCCATCCATTCAAAGAACATCTGCACGCTGCTCGCGGAAAGCATGATAAACGCAAACGCGACGCCAACGGAACCCACCGACGCCTGTCCGGTATCGACAAGCCACCAGCCAAGAGCACCGGTCGCAAGCAACAAAAGCGCGGTGAGTCCACCCATCTGTAGAGAAAAGAAGATCAGGTATTTCTGTGTGCGCATACGGCGACTAAGGTAGTCGCTATTGAGAAGCTCAAAGCGTTTGGAGAACTCTTTTACCCGATCAAAGATTCGAATCGACGTCGCCCCTTGGGCGCTTTCGGCGAAATGCGCGATCGATGGCGAACGCGATCCCGACAGTGCCCGACGCTCGCGTCGTAGAGTCGATTGGTTGAGGCGATAGACCAACCCCTGCAGAAGCGCGACAAAAACAAAGAGCCCCAAGAAATACACATTGGCGGCCGCGATGAGGATCGTCATCGCCAGCAGGTCAAAAATGATGGCGAAAAACTCTGCCAGCGGCCCACCAAACAGTCGGAAGACGTTTCCGTAGTCACTAGAAAAACGTGTGACGATACGACCGACAGGTTGCGTATCGAAAAACGGCATCGAAAGCCGAGAGGTTCGCAAAGTGACCTCGTCATAAAGACGCGAAATCGCTTGCGCCGAAAGACGCGAGAAAGCCACGCGATAAAGAGAGATCAAAACAAAACCAAGAGCCGTCACCGTCGCCAGCAAGGTAATGAACTCGTCGTGCGTGTAGGTCTTCAAAAACTCGGGCCGAGCTTTCGGGTCCGCCCACCAGCTGATCAAGTTGGCGTTTCCCAACATCAAGAGTCGACCGCTAAAGCCGACAACCAGCAACGATAAAATACGCCCTCGAAACGGACGATAGGCGTTGTAGACCGTGTTGACGACATTGGGCGAGTAGCGGCCTTTAAACTGCCGCTCTTCACCAATAAACTTACGAGAAGTGCCCGCGCTCATGCTGGATCCTCCTCTTCCTTGACCGTCAAAACATGAGTTTCAACCACAGGTACACCCGCCGCAGGGATCGGCTTCGGAGCGGACGACTCCTCGTCGGCACTGGTCGCCATGCTGCTGACGAAATCTCGGAACTCCATATCGCGCGCCACGAGATCTTGGAAACGGCCCTGAGCGTGAATCCGACCATTCTTCATAAAGAGCACGCGGTCCACCCGCTCCAAAACGGAAAGGCGGTGCGTGACCATGAGGCGAGTCGTGCGAGCCCATTCACCAAACAACAATGTCTCAAACAACAGACGCTCTGTATCGACATCCACAGCGCTTAGAGCATCATCCAGCAACACTACCGGATGTTTGAGATAGGCCGCTCGCGCCAAACCCACACGTTGTTTCTGTCCGCCAGAGAGGTTCACACCGCGCTCGCCAAACTCAGTGGCCAGACCGTCGGGAACGCCCTCGTGATTCGGATCAAACTGTGAAGCGCGAAGCGCTTTTAAAACACCGGCATCGTATTCGGTGCCCACGCCATAACGAAAGACGACGTTCTCCCGAAGATTCGCACTCATCACAAAACCGTCTTGCGGCACAAAGCCAAAGTACGGGCGACGGGCCTCGCGACTTGAACTTGCAAGCTGCGTTTGGCCGACAAGAAGACTTTTAAGTGTCGCACCGGTTTCACCGAGCAAGCTCATCAAGAGCAATGTCTTGCCAGAGCCCACTTCTCCAACGATGGCCGCGAACTCTCCGGCGCGAATTTCAAACCCGACGTTATCAAGCAGTTTCTTTTCGCCCTGAGCCGTCTGCACAGTCAAATCGAGACCCTCGACAAAAACACCTTGAGCCGCGGTGTCCGTCGCCAAGCCGGCAGACTTGGGAGCACTGCCTGACACCGCCGCCGCTTCTTCCGGCGCCCGAGAGCGTGTCTTGCGACGCGCGTATTCGATCAATGTGAACCCCAGCGACTCGTGATGCCGGGCCAAAAACGCTTCGACCCGTTTGATCGATGTCCAACCGTCGAATGTGAAAGTGAAGATCCAAGGCACTTGTCGAAACGGCCTCGACAAAAATACGCCGAAAATCCAAAGCAAGGCGAAGTAATCGCCCGGTGTCGCGGCGGCTCCTTTTACCGAGACCAACGTGATCACCGCGACGAGGTTCATGAAGAAGTTGATCGAAGAGCCAAAGGCCCCCATCATCTGTCCGTTGGTCACCATGCGAACGCGGTTGACCGTCTCCTCTTCGCGTTTGGCGAAAATCTTTCTTTCAAAACTTTCCACCCAACCGAGAATTCGCAGTAGTCGGATATTTTGAATCCATTCGTTCACAAGGCCCGTGCGGTCCGCCGCTAGTCTTTTAAAACTCTGAAAGAAGCGCGACTGACGAACCGATAGCGCAATGCTGATAGAAAGCACGCCGAGCATCACCAGCACAGTCAGGCCAATCGGTATTCCGCAGATCATCTGCACCGCGATCGGCGCGCACACAAACGGAAAAATAACTCCAGCCCCCAGAGGAATCGTCTGATCGACCAAAGCCGTCGAACCCGGAACATCGGTCGCGTAAATCGAAACGGCCTCACCTACGGTCTGACCAAGAGTTTGATCCTGTCTCAGCGAAAGCGTCTTCTGGTAAACGACTTCACCTAAAACCTCTTGGCGCTTCACGGCCTCGCGAATGCCGAGCCAACCCGTGAATGTTCCAATCCACTGGGTGAGAAGCATCGCCGCAAACGCCGCGACCAAAAGCCATATTGGGTGAAACTGAAAAAGCCGAGTTTCAATTTCCGCAAGCAACGTCTCTCCGTACTGCGTCTCCGGCCGTACATTGGTGAGATAGTCGACAAAAATTTTCTGAAAAAACGGAGCCGCAAGCCCGGCAATCGCCGAGAAAAACGAAAGCGCCACCATCGCCACCAACCAGGGCCAGCGATGGGCTAACATGAAGTACAAGGTTTGGTTTGTCGGTTTCTTTGTCATCGCGGCACGAACCTGAGACTTGCCGAATTGATGCAGTAACGAAGACCGCTAGGTGGCGGGCCATCGTCAAAGACATGCCCGAGGTGGGCTTTGCATTTGCGACATACAACTTCCACGCGGATCATGCCGTGTGACTCATCCAAACGATCTTCGACTTTGCTATTGCCACCCGAAAGATCATCCGAAGCACGCTTACCTAACGCCATGGCGCTGATTCGTCGATCAGCGGGTTCCGTGAAGCTCGGCCAACCACAGTGCGATTCGAATTTCGCACCGGACTCAAACAAGATCTCGCCACAAACCACGCACGCGTACTGTCCGTCCTCAAAGTGATTCCAGTACTCACCGGTAAACGCACGCTCCGTTCCGGCCTCTTGAGTCACGCGGTATTGTTCGGGAGTCAGACGCTTTCGTAGGTCGCCATTTGAATCGTTGTTTGAATCATCATTTCGATCATGGTTCATGAGCCTCACGATCATGCCCCTTTTTGGCGCCCCTGCAAAGCAGATGAGCATGCGGCTGCGCGCGTTATCCCGCTCTCCTGGCGCTTAAGCCACCGTGAGAACTCGCCGGCGCTTTGCATAGTGAAAACACAAGGGATCGGGAGCTTTATGAAATCAAGATTCTCTCAACCAGGCTCAGCTGCACATTCGATTTTCGTGTCGAATTCTTTGACAGTCGTTTTACTGACGGCCATCTCGTGCCTCTTGCTGCTTGGAAATACAGCATGCTCCCGAGAGACCTCCGTCTATAGCGACCCCGCGGTCTTCACCCCGGTCACGCCCTCGGCAACAAACCCCTCGAATTTACCAGAAGACTTCTATGACCAGTCCGTCGGCCTTGCTAAGGCGCAAGTTCAGCCCGATGGAATCTCGGCGACATCCCAAGCAATTGAACTGAAAACTTCGGCGGGAACCAACCCGGTCGGCGCCTTCAATGGCGGAATCGGAACTGGCTCAAAAGCCATTCTCGGTTTCGATATCTGGCGAAAACCGCTGCTGGACGTTTTCCCTCTTGGGCACGACGTGCAAAAGTTCAACGGCTCCGAAACCGTTGGCGTTTCACTGCAAATCGATCTCACCTGCGACGGTAGCAGTCTTCATCACATCATCGCACATGGTTCCGAGTTAAGCGCCTTTACTTCGGTCGCCGACAGCGATGGCTATTCCCGTGTGGAGCTTCGTCACTCCGATCTGGTTTGGGTCATCGACGCTGGCGACGGACTTCCTCTTCGTAACCCCGACGACTCATCGGTGCTCGTGCCGGCCGACGGCAGCTCGCCTTCGTCATTAAACGCTCTGCTCTCGCGCTATCCAGGTGCTTGTGTCTCCAACGGCAAGACCACGGCGAAAGCAGTTGCCAAGGGTATTCCAACAGCCGGCATTCAGTGGTCGCTTGGACTTGACGACACGACCGACGCAAATTCGAGTTTCCTAAAACGTCTTCGCCTCGGTTCGGACATTTTCGAGGAGTTGGAGTGATGGCCAACCAAACTCCATCATTTCCAATTACAGCCGTATTTCCAGTACTCGCTGCGATCCTCACCGCCGCCGTCATTCTCCCTACTCGTGCGGAGGCCAAGCCTCTTCCACCTGCGAGTTCACAAACAAAACCAAAGGACACCTCCGGTCGCGCAACTGCGCTTCCTGCGAAAAAGAAAACGCAAACCAAAACTACTCGCATCGATTTTTCCGAAAGCGACGGCGTTGTCATAGCGCCTCGCAATTCGGCCTTAAACAAAGCCATCAACAAGGCTGAGACTCAGCAGCGTGCGCAAGAGGTTCAGGTGCGTTCTCGCCTCTTTGTTCCAGCACCACCGGGAGACCAGTCCGAAATTTTAAGCGCAAATTCCATTTCGAAGCCGACTTCGATTCCGACCGCCAAACCAAGCGCGACACCAGCACCCGTCGTCATCGCCACGCCCACTCCGGCGCCAGCTCCTCAGCCGCCACCCGTCCTCGCGACAACGCCGCCGACGATCGAACTTTTAAATGTCGAAGAGAAACCGCCAGTCGAAGAGCTCATCGTGTCTGATTCCGCAAAGACACCTGTCGAGGCCAAGTCGACAGAGGGCGTAAGAATAACCTCTCGCCCTGTCGTCGCGAGCACGATCGCCGACAAGAGCCCCTCTTCCACGCTTGCATTTTTCCGAACAGGCTATCTGCACGCGCACTACAAAAAATTCGACGACCGGATGAAGGACGGCGCAACCTCAATTGGCCTTGGCGCCGCCCGTAGTTTTGAAACGTCTTGGGGAGAATTTGAAGCTCGCGCGAGTCTCGACATCTACCATGCGATGGATCAGAGCGTGACCGTGGACCACGTCCGAATGTTTGCCACACGAACCGAGGTCGCCTACTGGATCACGAAATCGCGCGTGCGTCCGGCACTCACATTTGGCTTGGGCTGGGCCGACTACGCAGTGAAAAGCTATCGCGCCGTCAAAACCGACGGCCAGGGCGAGGTGGTCACACTGCGAACGCACGCGAAGTCGCAAGCTTTCACCGTTATCCCAGGAACCGCCCTTCGCATTCAGCTAAACGACGAGATCGTGATCGACACCCAGACCGAGTTCCTTGGCCTACTCGGTGGCGACTCCGCCGACGCGGTTCAAGGTCTCGCGTTTGGACTCAGCTTCGGCTGGATCTTTTAGCCAAACGTTTATCTAAAATAGCTTTAGCGGCGCTCTTTGAAGCAGCTCTGAAGCATACAACGATCATTGAAGTCACTCTGACAACGATTGAGCGCCTGCATCTGCGCATCGCGCTCTTTTTTTCCGCGGCCGACATAGGTTCGACTGATAGGCGTCATTGGCGGCGCAACGTTTCTCCAACCGTCCGCGTAACAGACGAAAGTCGCGGCTTCAGCCATCGACGAACTTAAGACGATCGAGGTCATTAAAAAAACGTAAACTCCAAAAGCGGACAATGCCTTTTTCATAATTACCTTCCCCTAGGTTCTAGATCGCAAGCCAGAGCCTAGAGCGTGTCGAGTCGCGACGCAATTCCAGCCACGGTGTTTCCAAACACTTAACAACGCGACGCTCAAACTGAAATCAAGACCCTCTTAGCTCTCGACACGGCGAGTTTCCAAGCTCATGCTTTTCTTCGATCAGAACTGATCAAACCCCAACCTCATCCATTCGGAGGATTACATGAATCGTTCACTTATGACTTTTGCCGCGCTTGTCGGCGGTCTCTTGATTTCTACATCGGCTCTCGCTGACAAACACGGCCCAGCGAAATACGAACTCGACAAAGCACACTCGAACATCGAGTTCCGTGTGAAGCATTTGATGGTCGCAAACGTAAAAGGCCACTTCAACACATTCGAAGGCGCATTCAACTTCGATGAAAAAGCAAAAAAGGTAACTGACGTCGTCGTTTCAATCGACACGGCTTCCGTCGACACCAACAACAAAGATCGCGACGATCACCTTCGCAACGCAGACTTCTTTGACGTCACAAAGCCAGGCATGGACAAAATGACGTTCAAAGCAAAAGAGTTCGCGGCGACTCCTGGCAAAGCCATCACAGTAAAAGGTGACCTCACAATCAAAGGTCAAACTAAGCCTGTTACACTTACTGGCAAGTTCCACGGCGTGACAAAAAACCCATTCACTTCGATGCCTAAAGTGGCTTTCGAGCTGAGCGGCAAAATCAACCGCAAAGACTGGGGTCTTAACTGGAACAAAGCTCTCGATGGCGGCGGCGTTGTCGTAAGCGACGAAGTTCAAATCACAATCGAAGCAGAAGCTGATCAAGCAAAACCAGCTGACGCTCCGAAAAAAGGCTGATCGCCAAATTTAAGAGATCACAATCTCGTGGTTTCGATTCTGATTACAATAAAAAAGCCCGGTCCTGCGTGACCGGGCTTTTTTTTGCGAAGCTCATTTAAGGCAGCTTAACCTTCCGGATGAGTCCGATGTAATCGGAGACATAAACCGTATTGGCATCGTGCATATAAATCGAACGCGGATGCAACAATCCCCCCATCTCTTGCCCCAGAGCAGGAGCATCTGCGGCAGACACCAGTGGTGACGGCAAGAAGAATGCAGTTACCCCATTCTGGCTAGCGACGTTCGGATAAGTCGCTGTCGAATCATAGTCTGCCGCCGCCATAGGAAGCTTTGGGAAGAAGAGCTGCGTCGAATCATCGATCCCCTGGACAGCGCCCATGACGGTCGTCACGGCTCCGGTTGAGTCCACACATCTCGCATTGTGATAGTTCGAGTTTGTGAAGCAAAATTTAGAACCAAACGAGGCCACGTCATAAACACCGCTGCAAGGAGTGAGACTTGCGCCGACGCCTTCGGTGTGGAATGCACCATTGCACGCAACGACGTTCGAGTCGCCAACAGATATCGAAGTGCCGAACAGAAGACTCGATGGCCCGGCAAAACGAAGAAACCGAACACGTCCGTTTCCTGTGGCGGCGATGACAAGGCCTGTGTGCCCGCCACTTGAATAATAGGCAAGGCCTTCCGGATTCGTCATTCGCGCCACGCCGACAGCGCCATTGGTGTTCCCGCTAGTGCCACAGGTGCCTGCGACGGCCGACAGTTCTCCAGAAGAGTCGATTTTTTTAATACAGTGATTATTCCGGTCCGCGACGTAGAGTGAGCTTCCGTCAAACGCGACTCCCGAAGGCTCGTTAAACGCCGATTGAAGCGCGGATCCCGAGGTAGCATTTCCAGCTGTACCATCCCCACCGATTGTCGCAACCATCCCTGCTTCGACTGTAACACCAAAAAGCGTGCGCTGAACGGACTCCCGATTCCAAATACGAACTCTTCTGTTTTGCGAGTCCGCCCAAACGAGGTGGCCACCAAAAGTCGCCGTGGAATGAGTCAGCACGAGCCCACGAGGCTGGTTCATCGTCGAATTTGTCGGCGCTTCATTTTCTTCTCCGCCCGAACCCAAAGTTCCAGTTCCGACAGCTTGGCTGACTTCGCCGAATCGACTCACGACCCGAATTCGGTGGTTCACGCTATCCGCAACAAACAGCTGTCCTGTCACCGAGTCCATGACGATCCCGCGCGGTTGATTTTGTTTCTCAAGGCCAACTTCAAGATTTCCTTGGCCCGAGTTCGTGTTGTTCCTAACTGAACCGTTTCCAGCCACCAAGGCGGCCTTGTTGTCGGATGCATTGACTCGACGTAAACGCCGGTTGTCACGATCCGCGATAATCAAATCGCCAGAAGTCGGCTCGATCGCCGCCGCGTAATTCTGCGCAAGTCGAGTTGAGGTCGCCGCCTGTCCTTCGCCAAGATATCCGTTGGTACCATTTCCGGCTATGCCTTTGATAGAATACCCATCGATATTGGTTCCAAAAAGTGAACTTGATCCGCTAGCAAAATTGAGCGCCACTATGCGGAACATATTGTCACCAGACAACAAGAGCTCCCCTGACGGAGCGAATCGAATTTGACGGAGCTGTCGTACACGGGCGTCAGTCGCACCACTCAGATTGACCGCTTCACCCTCTGTGTAGGTACCGCAGTTCGGACCGCCAGATGTTCCAAGAACAATTCTTTGACGGTTCTGAGAAATCGTCCACGAGCCGCCGAAGATCTGCTTCGGAGTGACTGTATTGATATTGTACGCGCGCACACGACATCCGTCGTATTCCGACACAAAGAGATCGCCGGATGCATCGACCGCCACACCGTAGGGCCCGCGAAGGCGGCCCTGAGTCGCATCCGTGAACGTCGCCTCAGCGGTGGACGTCGGATCTCCGGCTGATCCTGTCCCGGCAAAATCACTTCCCACCAAGGTGTCCGTGTCAACCAGACGAATGCGATGCGAACTGTAACAGGCAATGTAGAGTTGGTTTCCAAACTTAGCGAGGCCGCGAGGCGAGTTGCAGTTTGCGGTGTTGACGGTCGTCAAGTCGCCGTTGCTATCAACCCGCACAACGCGGTTGTTGGACGCATCCGAGATGTAAAGATGAGTTCCGTCCCAGAGCAATCCATGAGGGTTATTGAAGAAAACTCGAAGCGCTTTTGAACTCGCAGAGTTTCCACTGGAGCCAAGGCCGGCGCCTGCCACGATCTTCATCGTGTTCTGAGGAACGACCACGCCCAAAACAGTGGTGGATGGCGCCGAGTACCGATTCCAGAACCAAACGACATGACTGTCGTCGTCCGCAATAAAAACGTTTCCTTCGGAAGTCACTTCTAGCGCCGCCGGCCGCAAGAGGAAGCTCGACGGACTCGTTAGGGGATTGCTCCCATCGCCAACACCAGGAAGCCCGACATACACGCACGACTTGTTGGTCTGTGACTGATTTTCCAATCGGTTGCAGGCCTCTGAGAAACTGTTAACTCTGGTAGTCCAAGAACGCGTGACTTTGTACGTTCCAACGTCAGAAGCCGGACCATCATAAATATCGACAGACACAGTGTGATTGCCCACATCCACCGTGTCAGGCGTCCATGACTGGCTGGATGTAGTTGATGTCAACACGCCTTCTTGGCCGTCCAGCTTCCAAACGTAGGTCAACGAGTCGCTATTTGGGTCGGTCGCGGAGACCGAGTATTCGACCGAAGTAAGTCTTCTCAAGAGCACCGTGGAAATTGTCGGTGTCGAACTATTCACAACGGGGGGACCATTGATCTTCACAGCCCACTCTTGTGAGATCTCACCTGCGGAGTCTCGAACTTTGACTTTCAGTGCGCGATTGCCAACCGCGAGATCGGCGGCATCCAATGTTATCGCCGGCGCATCGGCTCCGATTTTAACTCCATCCAATGTCCATTCATAAACCAGCGTTCCCTGGCCAACTGCGGAAATGAGGAACTGCTGAACAGCATCTTCTTTGATAGCGATAGAACTAGATCCGGGTGAAAAAGAAGTAATCGCGATACTCGCAGTCCCAGTACCGCCGTTCGATGGCCCGAGGATATCGCTGAAGGCCGACGAACCGCTCTTGCATGCGCCAAGAATCAGCATCGATAACACGGCGAATGTCGTCAGAAATGCCTGCCTTAACCCGTGTTTCATCTCAAACTACCTCTCTACATTCTCTCAACATTGGCCTAATAAAATGCTAACAAACTTCTGCCCTATTCAATACGGTAGGCCATCGAGTCCCACCTTCTTTCGAAGATTCGTCTCAAAATTGGAAAACCAAACCACCCATCATATCAAGGTGAGTCGCTGACGCTTGGTTGGGCCCTCCAAGCAGCAGGTACCTGACAGAGCCTTGAAGACAAATTTCCTCCGTCAACTGATACTCCGAACCGCCTTTTATTCCGAATCCTGCGTACTGCGAACTCGTCGATTGAAAGTTTCGTTGGTTGAAACTTGCCCCGATAAAAGGTCGCCATCGATCGCTTAAGACGACATTACCAAGCCCACTTTCAACACCAATCGGCTGCGAGTTGGTCATCACGTAATAGTTCGCGCCGATATCGATTCCAAAAGCCAGGTCGCCACCAAAAGTTTCTGTCGCAACAAGTGAAAATCCGAAATCTAGTTCAACTCGGTCGGACATCGCATGCCGGTAGGCCATCTGATACGAGCCAAGACCAGAAATTGCGGCAGAGACTCTGTTGGACTGATTTTCCGCACTGAAGCTGAAAGCGCCAGCTGACAACACAACCTTTCCCGCATCGGCCGTCGATGCCAAAAGGCTGATGACCACCGTTGCGATTAGGCACTTCGAGAGGCCGAGCAATGAAAAACTACGCTGCTTCATTTTGTGATACGCCCTCTGCATCTTCCCCGGTTCCCGCCTCTGTTTTTGCAACTTCGAGCTCTTTGATGAGAGTTTTCAGTTTCACAGCTACGCTTTCGCGAGCGTGAGCAATTGCACCTGGACCAGGAGGTTGTTGATCAAACCGTTTGAAACGTTCGATCATCAAAAACCGCTGCTTTTCGCTAAGATGCTTGTCGATGGTGGTCCGTTCTGTTTTCAGCACATTGAATAGCGCTAGTGCCCACGTGTCGACTGCAATTGCAGGGACCAATTTCCCTAACACCTCGTCGTTTTGCAAAAACACCGCATAAAAGGGAGGGCGCATCTGGTGAATGAGAGACGTTGAGCTTGCTGCCTCATAGATTTCCCGTTCTTCGTTAGGATCAACAAACTTGACGTACTCAAGCAGTTCTTTCTCTGCGCGGTACCGTTTAACAAGTTGCATATCGCGAAGAGAATCAATCATGACTGCGTAATTGTGGATTTCCTCTAAGCGCTTTTCGGAAACTTCTTTGGCTTTGAAGTTGACGTCCAAAATCGCTCCCCACGCGCCTGGGAAAGCCTTTCTAGCTTCCGAAACCGCAATCGACTTCGGCATCTCTGACAGTAGATAAAACGCTTCATCTCGCTGCAAAGTTCTTAGGAACTTTGCGCGCTCGTCTCCCAATCTCCAAACCGCAAGCACACTGTTTTTTACGCGAATCGATTTGATATCACGCGCATGCTGAGAAATCGACTGAAGCGTCTCGATACACTCGAAGTCTAGGAAGCCAGGCTCGTTCAATGCCTCAATCCAGTGCTGCCCGGCGCTATAGCTGAACAACGACGCTTGCACTTCAGGTGAAAACTCCATGAGCAATGCACCGAGCTTGCTCGGAGAACGTTTCCCGAGACTATCCAAGACAAATACGTCTTGGTGCGAGGGAAATGCACCACTGTTAGAGAGATAGCTGATAATTCCGCTTGCTAGCTCTTTCATCTTGATCGGATCGTTGAACTTCACCTCTTGGCTGCCAGTTTTTCGCGAACTATCAAACTCGCGTTCAGATGGCATTGGTGGAAGTGATGCGGCCGACTGCCCACCGCCCCCATTTTGAACTTTCATTTCTGTTAACGCACGCGCGATTCGGTTTGCAGACGTCCTGTTGATCACAAGAAGTCCAATCAAGAGCGCCAACATGGCCCCCGACAGGACGTAAACCGAGAGCCAAGGGACCTCTTCTAAAGTCCACTCACGCCGACTCACTTCAATTTGGTCACGAGCGGGCGTCAGATGTAAAACACTGAAGATCCCGTCGCGCATTTCATCAACTTCGGCCGTCTTAAGCTTCGAGGGAACCGAAATTTGAACCGAAATCTTTCGCACGCGATTGAGTAGTGCCATCAGCGGAATTTGATGATTGTCCCACTCATCTCGAATTTCTTCGTCATCCTCAAACGACTCGAAATACGGAAGGCCTTGCGACTCTTGCGCGCTGGATCCGACTCGTCCCTCGCGACGGAGCGGGTCCACACGCACCACGACCATAAATGGCACATCCGGGAATCGCGACTTTATATAGGCTGCCGCATCCTTGTTTAGACGGTCCTCAAGCTCGACAACACGAGGGTGCTTCATCACCTCTTGTGCATACGCAACATTCGAAAGCGCACTCAACATAGTCGCAGCGAACATTGCCCCAACAAAGAGGAAAGACCTTACAGACTTCCCGAATTTCATAAGCTATCCTTCACTTCTGGTTCGACAACTAAAACAATTTTTCTAGCCAATTTGATGCCGTCTTCTCGAAACTCCGGCGTACTTGCGACCGCTCGAGACAATTCGTCTGCGGTCAGATTCAGCTCGCCGTACCCGCCAAGGCGCATGCGATTAAGCGGAATACCGAATCGCTGTAGATATCTCATCGTCGCCACTGCTCGCAGAGCCGAAAGTTCGAGATTGTCTCGGAACCGACGATTCGCATACGGAATCACTTTCTTATTGTCTGTGTAGGCGCGAATTCCGAGCACGTAGTTCCCTGCGTACGGAAGATACTTACTGACAAATCCACGAAGCTCGCGCTCGCCATCTTTTGTGAGCTCGATTTTCCCCAATCCAAAGAAGGATGTGTTTGGAAACTCAACAATCAGCCGCTGCCCGACCTTGTATACCTTGGCCTGAAACTGTTGGGGTCCAACCAGTTCCTCCACGCTCTCCGAAGCAGGACCACGCGACACGCTGCCAACAGTTGGAGCACTTAACTTCGCAGTTGAATCAAGCTTGATCGCGAGATCTCGCTCCATCTGGTCAAGCCTGTCCTTCTGACTATCAGTCGAAAAGAACAAGATGAAAAATGTCAGCAGCAGCGTGATCATGTCACCGTAGCTGATTGCCCAGCTACCTTCTGAATCGATCTCAGGTTCACCTGCTGCGCCTCGCGGGCGTTCTTTTAAAACTCCCACTTTACGCCGCCCCTGCTCCTGCGGCCGCACCACTTCCTAATGACCCTGCGTCGATCGCCTCTGCTCCACCGCTCATGAGGTTGATTCGCTCGTGAGGCGCGACATAGGAGTTGAGAATTTCCTGCGCTTCCAGCATCGACACTTGATCAACATGAAGCAACACTGCGTGCATGGCGACTTCAGCACGCTTTTTTTCTACCTTTGCCGACTTCAACATATTTTCCCCGGCTGGGTTCACAACCATGTTGGCCACCAACAGTCCGTAAAATGTGGCCATCAAGGCAATCGCCATCAACGCACCCGTTTGTTTTGCATCCGCCCCTTGGGAAACCCCCTTCATCAGAGTGACAAGACCAAGAACGGTTCCGGCAAGACCAAACGCTGGCGGGTATTTGGCAAGCGAGCGAACGGAGTTCGCGACAGCTTCTTGTCGCTCGAACGATTGATGAATCCTCTCGCTAAGGACCTCCACGATGCGCTCGCGGCTAAAACCAAGGCTTAGGAGTTCGGCTCCGTCTTTCATCACCTCGGCGGCCAAACCTTCTCCACGCGGTTGAACATTCGCAACCCCTTGACGAAGATCACTTAAGAAATTCAAGCAATCAGAAACGATCGGTGAACTACCTTGACGAATCGGCAGCAAAAGCTGAAGCACCGAACGCAAAACCGTTCGCCGGTGCTGCCATGGAAGGGTAATCACCGCAACGGCAAAGGTTCCACCAAATACCGTGGCAAAACCCACGAAATCCCAAAATGTCTTGGCGTCTTGCTTCAAATGCAAAACGGCGACGACAAGCGCTGAAATCGCAATCAATACGCCTAAAGGAAATCCCACTCTACACCCCCGCCGTTCCGCGGCCCTGAACCTTTTCGATTCGTTCAATCATCCGAAGAGTATCGATATTGTTTGGATTCAATCGATTGGATCGTCGGTAGCTTTCCAGCGCACGATCCAAGTTCTTCTGAAGAAAATAGACATTTCCTAAGAGGTCGTGAATAACCGGGACGGTTCCGAATTTCGACGACAGGTCCTCGAGAAGACGAGATGCCTCATCCAAGCGCTTTCGACTGACAAGACTTGCAGCGTCCGCAATTCCTTTTGCCAAAACATTGGTTGATTCGGATTGATTTTGGCAGACCTTAGGTAGCTCGGCCGTTTGAAGATTCAGATTGATTCGACCGACTCCCCCAACCGGCAGCTTTGGCACGACAACCGAAAGCGGACTAAATCCCTCTTTGGTCACTTCGACTTGCATGCTGTCCTGAAATAGCTCCGGAAAATTTCTGCTATCGATATCAAGCGGAGTTTTTCCAACTTTGACCGGTGTTCGATCTCGCGAAATTAATGAGACCTCTGCACCCTCTGGAGCCGAGTTTACTCTTAAACTCGAAGTCGCGCAGCCGATCGAGAAAAGTGAAATTCCCATCAGCAACTTTGAAACCAACGACAACATTCGCATCACCTCTTGAAACCGAAATCAGCGTTCGGAAAAACCCACTGATCTCGTTTCGGGGCGAGACTAACGGAACTTGAGCTAAGCCTTAATATTTTGTTCGCATTTCGGGAGCGGCGACATCGCATGGGCATGGCGACTCGACAAACAGCCAGTCGGAATAGACGATTGACCGGCTAGACGAGAGCCATTTCGAAGCCGAGACTCTGCACGTTCACAACAACCGACTGGTCGATACTAGGAGTGAAGTTTTTCGAACGCACTTCAAAAAGCTGAACGCGTGTCGTTGCGTGCAAACGTCCACGTAGGTCACTAAACCCCAAACCCACGCTGTCCGGAATTGCCAGCATCGTTCGAGTTTTCAAATGTTCGTGGACGGGCGACCGGTAACAAGATTCAATTGCTTCTATAAGTGCCAGGCGCCTTCGTACGGATGAAGTTTCAGATCGGAAAACCAGCCCCGCAAAATAGGCTGTTGAAAGCCTTCCGTCTTTTGCTGCACCAGCAAATCGCATCGCCATTTTCAATGCCGTCGAGAGGTTTGCAACTCTCATTCGCTTCATGGGATCCGGAGACATCAACCTCACACCAAGGACGGATCTGCCTTCAGAGTCTTTCACGACTATTGGAATTCCAGATTTTAGAGGCTCAATGTAACCATGGCGAATGCGAGGCGCTTCGGATTTTGCAAGTTCCAGATACGCGCTTTCGTCTCCCCATGTCGCTCGCAACCCCGCTTCATTTATCTTAGGGCTAAACGGCATTGGCGCCCACTGCCCCAGGATATTAATCATTCGAATTTGACCGATCGATTCATACACGAAGTCCGAATTTCTTCTCTCGACAAGACTCTTGAGAGCCAACGAATTGTCTCCCAAAATTGCTGTCAAAAATGTCTCGACTCCGAGGTCGCGAGAAATTCCTTCGATAAGTTGGCCGTAGATGGCTCGCCACAGCCGAAAAGTTTTACGATTGGGAACAATTCTGAGGTCCCCTAAGTAGGCCACACGGGTCTTCGAGCCTGAGATGTATCCTTCACGAATAGAAATTGCGCCGAGTCCCAGGAGTTCAGAGCTTCCCTTCAGCCCGCCCGTAACCGCCACGCTTGCTTCTCCTCGGGCGCGAAGCAAAGAGAAGAAGTCTGGAGATCGATCGTATATCAAGTCGAATCCAGGTAGCCTCATTGGATACTTTTCAAACAGTGTTTGAATCGCCGCCTCGTCCGAACTGCTAGCAAGCCTCACATCAATCGAACTGGCGACCTCTGTTCCCCGAAACTCTGATATTGCGGATTGAATAGCGCGCGCCGCCGCGATTTCCAACTGAGCTTGAAGTTCCAGATTTTGTGCGAGCGGCCTGAGATCGAGACTCAAATCCATATTTCTCGTTCTTTCGTCCATGAAATATTCGGAAGCGTTTCATCGCCACGTCTTCCCATGTCTCGCAGCCGTTCTATGGCAAGGTGAAGCTCATCTGCCGCCGTCGATCGAAAGGCTGAGCCCAATCCACGTTCATCTAACCTTTGCAGATTGCCGCCTTGATTTTTCATAATCTCGACGTCTTGCTCAATCACTTGGCGGGTATAAAACTCCATTGCTGGGGCGATGAGCTTATGCACCGCACGTCCTACAACTCCCGAGAACAGCCGATAGGCAATCCAAGTGTACACCCTCGTGCGATAGCGCCCCATCGGCGTGCACTGACTATTAATCACATAGCCGCGATCGCCAAATCGATAGTCGACTCGCGTGATATTGGGGAAAATAAATTCGTCGGTGTGAAGCATCGGGGCCCCAGACGGATTTAAGACCTTTGAAGAAAACCCGATACTGTCGTTCGGTTGTTCGTAGGTAACCAGCACGCGAGAACTCTTAAGCTGCACGGTGATCGGTACTTTGATTTCGCGGCGATTACGAAACCACTTGTCGTGCACAAATACCGTGTGCGGAACATCCATGAAGTTTTCCACCAGATGCGTCACTTCATTGTGAAAGTCAGTCACCATGAAATATCCGGCCCAATCGCCATCATTCGCATACGGAAACCGCCAACTAGGTTTCGCCGTCGGAACCTTCAAGCCCGTCCAAACCCAAATTACTCCATCTTGTTCAACTGCAGGAAAAGTTGAAAGCGCCAAGCCCACTTTAGATTCCCTACGGCCCTCCGACGGCACCTCGCAGAGCCGTCCGCCTGCGCCGTAAGTCCATCCGTGATAGGGGCATCGAAGCCGGCCAGCCTCACATGAGCCTTCCGAAAGCTTTGCACCTCGATGTAGGCATCTGTCTATTGCGGCCTGAATCTCCCCGCTTTCATCTCGGTAGATCACAACGGGTGTCTCGTAGATCACCGTCGAAATCTGTTTCCGAGGGGCCGCATCGAGTTCCATCGAGAGGCCCGCAATATACCAATGCTCACGTAGCTCGCCATCGTGCTCGCGAAGACTCATCATTCCCGTTTGCGCTGCACCGACTCCGCCTACGCACAAGTCGATCTCTGATTCCGAGAAGCGAGTTGGCCGAAGACGAACGTGATTCATCGCGACTCTCCTTCCGCGGAAAGCGGCCTCATCTCACGACGGCCAGGTTGAGAAAGTCGGGACGCGGTGACGCCGTATAGGTATTTTGCCATTGCAAAGCTCGCCTTTTTAACAAATCGAAGAAATATCTCCGGACCGATCGGAGCCAAGCAACAGAGCTCATGTCCTTGCCGCCAGCCCGGATTCGCCTGTTCGAAAAAACGAATATTCGGATTCGCACGAAGATCGTCACGAATAGGCGCAACACCTTCACGCAAACATGGTGCGCCTTGAGAGAATAGCAACACACATGCCTCCACCCATGTCTCCGATACACTTTCACCGCCTGTCGCTAGCACACGTGTTTCAAGCCGGCCTGGATAGAGATATTCGGCGAAGCTTCGGATCACTGCACCTTCAAATTCCGGAACCTGGCTATCAAATCGTGGCCAGTGAGTCGGAAAATTGTTAGTTAGAAGCAAGTAAGTCTTGTAGCCCTTTGAGATCAAAAACCAGTAACACGGCCGCCTTCCAGCCGTCGCCAAGAGGTTTTTCCACCACGTTGAAATCAGGAGGCGACAAAATGCCGAGCGCAAAGCGGATTGTCCCCAAAACTCGCGCTCGATCACCGTGTCGCCACTGAACAGACCGACAACGGCACGACCTTCGACAGAAGTTTCAAAAGTTTTTAAAGTCGTGAAGCCGCGAATCGTTTTAGTTCTTCGTTCACGTAAAATAATGACGTGCGACTTGTCGGCAAAGTCCTGAAGAAAGGCCTCTCGAGTGACATTAAGATAGTAGCGGCTAAAGATAGAGAACATCTCTTCGAGATTCGACGAGCTGACGTCCGAGACTTTCTTCAAGCGCCCATAGAGCCTGGCCGGTTTATTCTTCATCTTCTAGCAATCAGTTTCACTCCCGATTCGCGCGCCACGTCAACCTGTATCGCTTGATGCGCCAAAAAAGCTCGGGCAAAACATAGCGATGAATCAAGAAACCGGCGTGCCCTCGCCTGTCACCGCTTCACAATGGTTAAACTACCACCACCTCTATTACTTTTGGGTGATCGCAACAGAAGGTAGTATTGCGCGAGCCTCCACCAGACTTCGTCTGGGCCAACCGACACTTTCCACTCAACTCAAGCACCTAGAGGACTCGGTTGGGCGCCCGCTGTTTGATCGGCGAAACCGCCGTATGGTGCTCACAGATGCCGGTCGTATCGCGCTTCAGTACGCATCGGAAATTTTTCGAATGGGCTCAGAAATGGTGGAGGCCATCCAAGATCGAGCACCTCGCGGTGGAAAAACCCATATTCAAATTGGTGCGCTTGACAGCGTACCGAAGCACCTCACACTTCGACTAGCAGAGACGGCTTACCAGGTCGATCTCTGCACGGTTTCGATTCTAGAAGGAAAAGGAGACGAGTTACTTCGCGAGCTCCAAGCGCATCGATTGGACATTGTGCTTTCAAACGCACCACCAGCTCTTGACGAAAATGGAAAACTCACGGTTCGCCCGATTGGAAAGATCCCGATCTCGGTTTATGGAGCGCCAAAGTTCAAAGCTCTAAGCAAGCGTTTTCCTGAAAGCTTAAACGGACAAAACTTTGTTCTTCCAACATACCATTCGAAATTAAGACACGATCTTGAGCACTACTTCCGGATGTCTCGAATCTCGATTGTGCCGATTGCGGAGACGCAGGATTCCAGCCTACAAAAACTGATGGGCGCCTCAGGTCTTGGTTTGATCCCGCTTGCGGAGTCAGAAGCGGCGGAATTGGTTCGAGAAAAGTCTCTGGTGAAAATCGGCAAGCTGGACAATGTCGCAGAGGAGTTTTGGCTGATCACCACGGCAAGAAAAGTCGAGAACCCGATCGCGGCGCAACTGGCGAAGAGTTTTACTTTGTTTAAAGCGAACTAAAATCTAAAATATATCAATTTTGGGAAACTATCGGTTTTTGATAGAGTTTTAAGTGTTGAATCGAAAAGTGTGATTCGAACGGAGGTCTTAAAATGCAGATGGGTAAACGAATCTTCTTATTCATGGCGATGAACATCTTGGTGGTTCTGACTCTTTCTGTCGTGACGTCAGTGCTGGGCATTCAGCCATATTTGACGGCTCAAGGACTGAACATGGGAGCCCTGATCGGCTTCTGTTTGGTCTGGGGTATGGGTGGAGCTTTCATCAGTCTCTTGATGTCAAAGACGATGGCGAAATGGTCGATGGGCGTAAAGATCATCGATCCAAACACCATGAACCTCGAAGAGCGCGAAGTCGTGAACATGGTTCACCGCTACGCACGCTCGGCAGGTCTTCCAAAGATGCCTGAGGTCGGAATCTATGAATCGCCCGAAGTGAACGCGTTTGCGACGGGGCCTTCTCGTTCGAACTCGCTCGTTGCGGTTTCGACAGGCCTACTTCGCCAAATGGACAAGCGTTCCGTTGAAGGTGTTATCGGCCACGAAGTCGCGCACATCGCAAACGGCGACATGGTCACGATGACGCTCCTTCAAGGTATCGTGAACGCATTTGTTATGGCACTTGCTCGCATCGTCGCGTACGCAATTCAAAACGCGCTTCGCAGCAATGACGATCGTGAAGGTGGCGGCGCACTTGGTGGCTTCGCATACATGGCGACGGTGTTTGTGCTCGAGATGGTTTTCATGCTTCTCGGTTCGATCGTCCTGATGTGGTTCTCGCGTCAACGTGAGTTCCGCGCAGACGCAGGCGGAGCGAAGTACGCCGGAAAAGATGCAATGGTCGGAGCTCTCAAGAGCTTGCAACGTGTTTCGGAACTCAACTACCAAGTGGCTGAACAGACCGAAGCAAAGCCAGCATTTGCGTCGATGAAGATTTCGGCGACATCTCGTGGTGTCCTCGCAAATCTCTTCCGCACGCATCCAACGCTTGAAGAGCGTATCGCGCGCCTCGAGCGCCCAGCGGGAATCCCTGCCTAAGTCTTCCGCCAGAAACGGCAAAACTTAAGGTTAGTCCGGAAACAAAAAAGCCACCTGCCTCAGGTGGCTTTTTTTTTCGCATTCCGTCTTGTGATGGGGTTGCCGCCGGAGCCTCGGCCCTCGGTAGAAGTCTACCACGCCTCATCCCCGGCGGCGGGGATCTCTACGTGGATTTGGTTTTTACAAGCTTTCTTCTGCTTGGCAAACAAAGCCCCCGCAATCGCTAAAAAACACTAAGCCTAGAGCTTATGCTCCAAATAGAGCACTGTACTCTATTTTCGGAACCCGCTAGAGGTTTTCCCTTGTCCTACGAGAGCGAATCCTCTAACTCGTGTTCCCAGTTCGCACCTCTAGAACAAGCTCTAGCGCAAGTTCTAGCGCAAGCTGGTCGCCACTGACCGAAGGACGCCGATATGGAAAATAAAAAAACAGAAGCTAAAGATCACAAACTCTCTCCCGGAGCGCTTCCGGTAGGACTGCGCACGGCTGTACCCAAAAAGAAGATCGGAAACCGCGAGCGCATTTTGCTCTCAAGCATCGATCTTTTTAACCAATCCGGCGTTGTGGCCGTCACGACAAACCATATCGCGCACCACTTGGGAATCTCGCCTGGCAACCTCTACTTCCACTTCCGCAACAAGGAAGAAATCATCTACGAACTTTTCGAAATGATGTGCCTAGAAACGTACGATGTCTGGAAGCCCGAACCCGCTCGCGCGCAACAGTCGACACTTCCAGCCTCCCCCTCTGAGCTGATCGAACGCTCGTATGAGGTTTTCTGGAAATATCGGTTCTTCCATCGCGAGATGTATCACCTTCGTCGCAAAGACCCGAATCTCGCCAAACGCTGGAAAACGCACATCTCTAAAACCATGCGCCTTCTTCAGGCGATGTACGCGCAATGGGTGAAAGACGGCGTGATGCGGAAAATTCAAGACGCACGAGAGATGCAAATGATCAGCGACACGGTTCTGATCACGTCCTCTAGCTTCTTGCAGTTCTTCGAAAGCCCGGAAAAGCCAGCGACTCGTCGAAGCCTACGCACGGGACTAGAGCATCTTTTGTTGTTCCTGCTGCCGTATCACAGCGACGCTTATCAAGCGGCCATTCGCGGACGCTTGAATGAGATTCGTCCAACGACAAATTAAGTCTTACTGAAAGACCGTGCATGAGGCGCGCGGAGCCAAAACCTTGGTACCTGGCGCGCCCATGATTTCGATCGAAACTTCGATCATCCCAGCGGAAATCGCCACGAGGGCCGAAGTTTCAGCCGAGACCATGACGGCCCCAATGGGGTCAAAGCTCACGGCTGTCGCAATCGACTGCCCTTCTGGCGTAAGCTTCGATTCGCTGATCTCCATGGCGAGCCCGTTTTGTGTGATCCCGGTAATCTGACCGGCACGATCCGCCTCGATACGAATTTCGTTGCTCTCGGCTTGGCAAAACACGAGACGCGCGACACCGGCCTCCGCACGATCCACCGCTGCCAAGACCAGCGCAAACGCCGAGAGAAAAGACGCAATCAAGAGAGTCATCGAGTTCGCCGGAGTCTTCATTTCGCTGTCTCCTTTAAGACATGACCTAAGAGATGGCCTTTTAAAAGCGTGTTTCATACCACTCATCCCCTCACCTCCAGCGCCCGCCCAGCCAAGGCTCGCCACCCCAGCACGGCGATTTTTTCATAGGGGACCGCCCAAGAAAGGCACTTTCCCCGAGTCAGTTTGTCCCAATTAATGATTCGCCAATTGAAACTTAAATGAAACCAGTTCTCATCTATTGACGAATGGCATTTCGGAGCCGTAACGTGCCCGCATGTCGAAAAATGCCCCGCCCATACTGCCCTCCTCTCAACGATCTGTCGGCCAGCTACCCAGCCAAACAGGCTCAGGACCGACACTTCCCGGCGGCTTGGGAACCGAGGCCAGCAGCGACACCAGCCCGCGCGGCCGCAAGCCCGCGATACCAGCAAAAAAGATCATTCGCGATCTCGGCCTAAAGGTGACTCAACAGCGACTGGATATCTTAGAGGTCGTGCGCAGCGGCCCCAACCATTTCACCGCTCAGGATGTTTTTGAAACCGTCGAGAAGCGCAACCCAGAAATCGGTTTCGCAACCGTCTATCGTTTTCTTCGCACGCTCACCGACGCAAGCTTCGTGACCGAAGTTCGCATGGGTGGGATGCCGGCTCGCTACGAGTGGGCCGCGCGCGATCACCACGATCACTTGACCTGCACGTCTTGCGGAAAAATCGTCGAGTTCGAAAACGTCGAAATTGAACGCTTGCAGGAAAAAGTCGCGCTTCGCTTCGGCTTTCTCCTGACCTCTCACGTTCTCGAACTTTACGGCGTCTGCCCAGAGTGCCGCCAAAAAAGTGTCGACCAGGCCGATGCTGAGAATTCTCGATAAGCCCGCCGGCGTCACCACTCACACTTCACTTTCCGAGGAGGAGGCTAAGCGGCTCCATCTCGACCCGAATGATGGCCTCTTAGAACATCTCTCTTTGCGCTCCGGACGCAAGCTCTTGCCTATTCACCGTCTCGACGTTGGAACGTCGGGTACCCTGCTGGCGTGGGAAAGCGACGGCTCTCCCGGCGCTCTTGCCGCCATGACCCAACTCGCGCAGGCGTTTGAGGGCCGCGAGATCGACAAAACTTATCTCTTTCTCACCGATCGACAACCCAGACGCGGCTTCAAAAGCGGTGATAAAATTGAGTCCCACATCACACGCGTTCGCTCGGGCGGCTCAAACAAACAAGGGCCTCAGTACATCTCGCATTCTCCGACGCCACAAGAGCCTATCAACTCTGTCACGACCTTCGAGAAAATCCGAGAGCACGGAAAGTACACTCTCTGGCGCGCCAAACCGTTAACGGGAAAGCCGCATCAGATCCGTCTGCATGCCGAAAATGCCGGGATCGCTATTTTGGGAGACACCGAACACGGCGGCTCCAGTTTTCCGACACTCTGCCTGCATGCGGCGGCCGCGAGCTTGAAAGACACGGCCGCCGGCTTTGAGGCCGCAAGCGAAGCTCCCATCTGGTATGAGCGTCTCGAACTGCTCGACGACCCCGTGCTGGTAAGCTGGCTCGCTGGTGTTGATCGGCGAGAGCGACTCAATCGCAGTCTTCGTCTTCTGGGTGTCGCGATTTCCGAAACGCGCCGCGAGCTTCATGGAGAATCCGTCGGCAACAGCTCTGGTGGCGGTTTCGGCAGCGGTTTTGGCGGCATCGATCTTCGTCTCGATCGACTCGGTGAAGTCTGTCAGTTTCATTGGTATGGCGTACCCAATCGGCCCAAACAGGAACTTGCGGAAACAGATATTCAAAGAATTCGTCACCTGGCAGAGATCGTCGGCATCAAGGACTGGTGGATTCAATATCGCTCGAATCGCGGTGGCGGCCAAAACCAAGAACTGGTCGTTACATCCCACGAGTCGCTTCCCAAACGCTGGCACGCCAGCGAAGAGGGTTTACGTTTTCTTTTCTGCCGTGACCGTGGCCTTTCAAGCGGCCTCTTTCTCGATCAGCGTGCAAATCGCCGCTGGGTCGCCGTGAACCGCCCTCAGTCGCTGCTCAACCTCTTCTGTTATACGGGAGGGTTCTCGGCAGCCGCAGCGGCGGCCGGCGCTGAACATGTCGTGAGTGTCGATTTGAGTCGAACATTTCTCGAATGGGCAAAGGAGAACTTCCAAGCCAACCGCCTCGATCCGGCCGATGCACGATACGAATTTCGCGCAATGGAAGCCCGCGACTATCTGAAATGGGCTGAAAAGAAGGGGCTTAAGTTTGATCTCGTCGTGTGCGACCCGCCCTCGTTCTCTCGGACCGACAGTGGTGTCTTTCGTATCGAGACCGAGCTTGAGGCCCTGATCACATCGTCGCTCGCCGTTACGAAAGAGGGCGGTCGCCTGCTGTTTTCAACCAACTTCGAAAACTGGTCAGCGCAAGAGTTCTTCTTCCGTGTCACAGAGATCGTCAAAAAGCTGCAAGCCAAAGGCACCCGCCACTTCACTTTGGAACGAACACCTAGTCCCGATTGGGATTTCGAATTTCCACGAGAACCTCGACGAATGAAGAGCGTGTTCGTGAAAGTCACAAAGAACTGAAAAGCGACTGCACAGGCCCATCGTCAAGATTTCAGGAAAGTTCGACTTTTCTTTTCTCGACCTTGAGGCGGATTCTTCGAAAACTGACTAAAAGCCTGACGAGTCGAGAGCCCTCTTGAGCAAGACTTTCCTCCGTGAATTCTGTGGATCTCTTCAAACTTTCCAAATCTCAATAACTTAGCTCGCCTCATTGCGATCCACGTCCTTAAAAAACCTCGACGTTTCGCTAGCTAACCCGACCACAGGCCAAGTCTTGTCAGAGATTTTAGTCTTGCGACAGAGGTCCGATAGGTCTCCTGGAACAAGACTGCTGTCTCGCGACGATTGTCGCAAGCACTCGAGAGGAGTGAAGCATGGCTCGCAAAACTTTGGGTTTGAAAAGCATGATCCCGATCTTCGTCATCGCCGGACTGTCGATGGGTAACGAAGGCTGTGAGGAACAACAAGACAAACCGCGAGTGTTGAAGATGGATATCGAGATCGGCACTCTCAAAGGTCGAGTCGTAAAGATGCCAAATGGCGAAACCGTCGACTTCCCTTACGTTGCGAACTCACTCTTTTATCGCCAGGTGATCAATCACGACCACTTCGTCATTGGTAACCCAGTGCCAACATCGCTGATGCTCGCAAGCCAAGGCGGTCAATTTAAAGCTCAAGGCATCACCGACGCATCAAGCGCCGAGGCGGCCCCTTCCGGTTTGGTTTCAGGTCGTGACGTCGCCGTTCTTGAACAATATAGTCTCTTGCGCCAAACCCGTCTCGAGGGCCAGTCGCTCATGCAAGGTCGCGTCTCCGAACGCGAAGTTGTCGAAGGTAAAACGACGGCAGCGGAAGTTTCAAAACTCCCCGCATGTCTTTACGATCTCCCACAATCGCTACTCGGTGGCGAGGTGATCTCTTTCCAAATGACCGGCGGTGGCGGTATCGGAATCGGTTACGGTCCCGGCGGAGATTTGCCAGGGTCAGCGGCCGGCCGAATCGACTTTCAATCAAGCAAGCTCGAACTAGGCCTTCGCACCGACGATCCTCTCACGCAACAAGCCATCGCAATTGGCGACGGGATCGCTCGTCAGTCGCAGGTGCAGTTTGGTCTCGACTTCGTTCCTGGAATTCCAATCGGGATCAGCTTTTTCTACAACACGCCAATCACCGACGTGATTCGCAACGCAATGGATGACGGCCTCAATCAAATCGTCGACCGCTACAAGAACCTGCTTTCGACGAACAAAGATTGGAACGAGGTATGGGAATCACGCGTGATCTACGATCCTGAGATCGTGAACAACGACACGCATATCGCGTTCCGAGGCGGCTATCGTGCCGGAGTGAAAATTGGCGACACGTTCCAAGTCACCAATCTGCACTACGCTTGGGAAGGCGCTGCTTGTTACACACGCCTTAAGTACAAAATCCCACTCACAGTTTCGCCTATCGCCGAAGCGACCGTTGTCTCGGTCGGAGACAACGTCTCAGTCGCGATCGTAAAATATCTCATGGAACAGAAGATTCAGCCGGGCGCTCAAATCAAAGTATTGAAGCTTGTAGAGCCGGCGAAGAAAGCGGCGTCTTCAAATGAATCAAAGTAGATGAATCAGAATAGTTTACCGATTTGTCTGAAAAAGGCGAAGTGACGTTTCACTAATCCGCTTGAGCGCCGCTAAGAAGGCGCTCGACTTTGCGAACCAGGCCATCGAGATCGCGTGTTGATCGTGGGCAGACAAAAACCGTGTCGTCGCCCGCGATGGTTCCAAGAATTCCCAAAGTCATACGGTTTTGATCAATCACACGAGCCGCCAGCGAGGCCGAGCCAGGCGTCGAGTGAACGACGATCATCGCGCCATTGTGATCGATATCGGTGATCAATGAACCAAGACCAGCTGGCTGCCTAAGAGGTGCCACCTCTTCAACAAGACGATAAACCGTCATCCCAGAAGGATCGATCACCTTAATTGCGCCAAGCTTTCTTAAGTCGCGCGAGATCGTCGACTGATTCACTTCAAAATCCAGTTTTTCTAATTCCGAACGTAGCTCATCTTGGGTGCTTGAGTCCTCTCTCGAGAGAAGTTTTCTCAGTGCCTGAAGGCGAGCTGCGGTGTCGTTACGATCTGCCATTTTTCTCGCCTCCTTTCACGAAACGAAATGAAAACCCGGAAACCTATTTTCCCAAAAGACCAATCAGAAGGGCTTTTTGCGCGTGCATGCGGTTCTCGGCCTGTTGGAACAAAACCGAGTTCTCATGCTCCACCAAAGATGCCGTGATCTCTTTTTCTTTGATCATCGGCATACAGTGCATGATGGCCGCTTTGGGGTCCGCATGGCTGTAAAGCTCCTCATTTAGCTGATAGGCCTGAAACGCTTTATCGCGATCCGTCTCTTCTTGCTCAAAGCCCATGCTCGTCCAAACATCCGTGTAGACAGCGTTGGCCGATTTCACCGCTTCAACTGGCGAAACGTGAGCGACGACTTGCCTACCGGCATCTTTGGCGCGCTTCTTAGCTTGGCGAACAACAAGTGAGCTTGGCTCATAGCCAGGAGGACACGCATAGTGCACGTCAACTCCCACGATTGGTGCTAAGAGCAACAAACTATGAAGCATGTTGTTTCCATCGCCGACGTAAGCAAGCTTCAATCCACCAAGATCGCGATACCGCTGCATCAGGGTTTGCAGATCAGCCAAGACCTGACAAGGGTGATGCGTGTCGCTTAGTCCGTTAATCACCGGAATCGGCGATTTTGAAACCATGCGCTCCAAAATAGTGTGTTCGTGTGTACGAACCATCACGGCGTGGCAATAGCCCGCAAGAACACGAATGGTGTCTTCTGGATCTTCTTTTTTTCGCCCGATCGAATCGAGTTCCAAAACCGATCCACCAAGTTCTTGAATGGCCACGGTGAAGCTCACGCGCGTACGAAGCGAGGGCTTTTCAAAAAGCAAAACAACGTTTTTATTGCGAAGATCGTCGCGACGAAATCCCGCAAGACGCTGCTCTTTGCAAGACTCCGCCAGCAATAAAAGATCCATGAGTTCGGACTTAGAAAGTTCGGTGCCCGTTAAGAGGTGCTTCGATTTAAATTTCGGCGTGAGTGCCATGTGTGCTTTCCCTCAGGCCTTGCCCGTGATATCAGCGGCACGCCCGCGCGAGCGCAGGCGACAAACTGTTCCGACACCGTGATCCGTGAAGAGTTCTTCAACGATCGCGTGCGGACGACGAGCATTCATAATGTGGACATCGGTCACTTTGTTTTTGATCGCGTGCAAAATCGTGCGTGCTTTAGCCAACATGCCGCCCTTCACAACTCCGTCTTCGATCAATTGCAAAAGCTCACCAGCATCAAGTTCCGGAATAAGCTTCATCTGGGAATCCAAGATGCCATCTTGATCCGTCAAGAAGAGCATCTTGGTTACGCCCAAGGCGCTTGCGATTTGGCTTGCGGCCCAATCGGCGTTGATGTTGTACGATTGACCGTCGCGACCCGCGCCAATCGGTGCGATCACAGGCATACCGCGAAAGCCAAGCTCATCTTCCATCAGCAAAACTTCATCAATCAGCTGCGTGTTAACGCGCTCAACTTCACCAACCAGCTGAAGACGCTTATCGGCTTGTCTACAAATCAAAGTGCCAGCGTCCATTCCCGAAAAGCCAACAGCGCGAAGACCCGTGTGATTGAGCGCGCGAACGATGCGGCGGTTTACAAGCCCACAAAGTGTCATCTCGATGACCGACATCATCTCAGGTGTCGTGACGCGCAAACCTTCTACGAACTCCCAGGTAATTCCTCGGCGCGTGAGTTCTTCGTTGATAGCCGGTCCACCACCGTGAACCAAGACAACACGAACTCCAACCGCGCGAACGGTCGCAATGTCTTCACAGATCTGAGCCAAAAGGCCATCGTCCTGAAGAATCGACCCTCCTAGTTTCACAACGACAGTGCTACCCGCAAATTGCTTCACGTAGCCAAGTGCCGCTAAAACATCGTGCGAGACGGTCTTTGTCGAGTTCGCCAAAGTCTTCTTGGATTCGCTCACGTCGTGTACTCCGTGTTGATGTCGACATATTTTTTGGAGAGGTCACAACCCCACGCCGTCGCTTCGTCGCTGCCAGACTTAAGATCGATTTCCACTGTGATCTTGGACTTCTTCAAAAGTGTTTTCACTTCTGGCTTATCAAATGGCTGCGGACGACCATCGGCGAACAGAACCACATCTTGCATCGTCAGACGAAGCCTAGAAAGCGCCACCTCTGGAACCTGCTCAGCACCGAGACGCGCGATGATACGGCCCCAGTTAGGGTCTTCTCCGTGCATTGCCGTTTTCACCAATGGCGAAACCGTAACGCCACGAGCTGCACGTCGAGCCGTCGCCAAGTCAGGCGCGCCTTTTACGCGAATTTCCACAAGCTTTGTTGCACCTTCGCCATCAATCGCAATCGACTGCGCTAGCAAAGTTGCGATCTCTCGCAAAGCAGCTTGAAACTTGGTTTCGTCTTCAATGTTCTTCAAACCAACGCCAGAAGCGCCGTTTGCCAAAAAGAAGACCGCGTCGTTGGTCGAAGAATCGCCATCAACCGAAATCATATTGAAGCTAACATCGGTTGCATCTTTCAAAAGCGCTTGCGCTTTTGAAGCCGGAACTTCGCAATCTGTTAGCAAGTACCCAAGCATCGTCGCCATGTTCGGATGAATCATTCCCGAACCTTTGCAAATTCCTGTGATACGAACCGAGCCTCCAGAAAGCTGAATCTCGGTCGTCACCGTCTTTGGCACGAGGTCTGTCGTCAAAATCGCGAGCGAAAAATTCTCGGCCGTGTCGGTTGCGCGCTCGACAAGCTCAGGAATCGCCGGAACGATTTTCGCCATATCTAGCTGCGGCCCGATGACACCTGTCGACGCCACAAGTACTTCGCGAGGAAAACACTCAAGCTCTTTTGCCACTTCAAACACGAGCTGCTTATTGTTCTCAACACCTTCTGGGCCAGTCGCCGCATTGGCTTGACCAGAATTGGTGACGATCGCACGAATCGAAGTCGATGGCAGAATCGAACGGCAATAGTGCACGGGTGCCGCCGCAAAGCGGTTTTCCGTGAAAACGCCAGCCGCAACAGCTGGGCGATCTGAAATTACCAAACCCAAATCAGGGCGATAGCGGCGGACTCCGCAGTTTACACCAGATGCAGTAAATCCTTGAGGAAGTGGAGTTCGAGCGATACCAGGTCCAGGTGTCATCATAGTACACCCTCTCTTTCAGATAGTCCGGTCTCGACTTTGAGACCTTGAAGTCGGTTGAAATTTTCGACGGCCTGCGAAGCCGCACCTTTCATCAAATTATCGATGAGCGAGAACACGATCAGTTGATCTCCTCGCACATGCCAAGCCATGACGGTTCTTGCCGAACCCACAACACGGCGAAGCCCAAGTTCATGCGCACCGCCACCCGCAGCACCACTCGCGTCAGAAAGACTCACGAGCCGAGCCAAGGGGTAGTCCTTGTAAAGTGCCTCAAATGCCGATCGCACGTCTTTCTCCTGCACGCCTTGGTTAAGTCGAGCATGAATCGAGACGATGATGCCACGACGAACCGGAAGCAAATGCGGAACAAATGAAAAACTAACATCCGTTGCGCGCTTAATGTCCTTAAGCCCATAACGTGCGACCGCCTCTGCGATTTCTGGTTCGTGCTGATGCCGCCCAATTCGATATGGCAGGCAGCCGCCATCAACTTCCGCATGCAGCAAACGCTCTTCGGCCTTTTTCCCTGCACCCGTGGTGCCGGATTTGGCATCAACTGAAACCGAGTCCATTCGCACAAGTCCCGCGTGATAAAGCGGCATAAGGCCAAGAGCAGTCGCCGTTGCATAGAAACCAGGATTAGAAATGAGACCCGTCGAAGGAACACCCGAGGCAAACGGCACCAAGCCATAGTCAGCTTCTTGAACAAGCCCTGGTTCCGTGTGGTTCATTCCATACCACTTTGAATAAAGCGCCTTCGAGTCGGTCTCGCCTTGGCCTTTTAAGCGAAAAGCACCTGAGATATCGATAGCTGTAAGTCCCTTTTTCAAAATTTTGGGTGCCCACTCAAGCGCCACTTCCGCAGGAGTCGCCAAAAAAACCGTATCAAAACCAGGCGAAGCCGAATTGAGTTCATCTTCGAACTCTTTCATCGCTCGCCCTTTAAGCGGAGCTTCAAGGCCGTCATGCGAAGACGACTGGAGCGAAAGCTCTGGCATGAGTTCGCGAGGGTCAAAACTTTGTGTTGCGAACATTCCTGTGAGAGACATCTGCGGGTGCGAGAGCGCCAGGCGAGCGAGTTCCACGCCCGAGTAACCTCGAGCTCCCAAGATCGCGATTTTCTTTGCTCCCTGCTTTGTCGTCATATTGCCTCACGCCCTGCCTGAAAATCATGCAATTTTATGCGCCTTAATGCATTTTTATCCTTGAAAAGCCGCATAAGTCAAGGCATAAATGCATAAATATTCGTTATTCGCCGAGGCCCATGCATACCGCGCCGGCCTAACGAGGAGGACCAAAACATGTCAACCGCGACCCCTAAACAACCAGATTTCGCAAGCGCTTCTGTACCAGCTAAAAAGGGCGGCAAAGTCGTCCTTGTTTACTCGGGCGGCCTCGACACTTCGATCTGCATTCCTATGATGAAAGAGCTCTACGGCTATGACGAAGTCATCACCGTCACCGTCGATGTCGGTCAGCCGCAAGCGGATCTCGATCAAGCGCAAGAAAAAGCGCAAGTCATGAAGACGACACACTTCACCGTCGACGCAAAAGAGGAATTCACAAAAGACTTCTGCTTTGCTTCGCTTAAAGCCAACGGTGAATACCAGGGCTATCCAATGTCGACTTCCATCGCTCGCCCGATCATTGCAGCAAAGGCCGTTGAAGTAGCGAAAAAACTTGGCGCAAAGGCTTTTGCTCACGGCTGCACAGGTAAAGGCAACGATCAATACCGCATCGAATACACGATTCGCGCCCTCATGCCAGAAGCTGTGATTCACGCCCCTATTCGTGAACTCAACCTCACGCGCACCTGGGAAATCGAGTACGCACAAAAGCACAATGTTCCAATTCAACAGTCGCTAAATAAAATCTGGTCGATCGACGAAAACCTCTGGGGTCGTTCGGTAGAAGGCGGTCGCTTAGAAGAACCAAACTTCGCTCCACCGGAAGAAATCTTCCAATGGACGAAGTCGCAAGAAAACGCGTCGAACACCCGATCTACTTTGATTGTGACTTTTGAAAAAGGTGTTCCCGTTGCATTGAACGGCGAAAAGATGACGCCAGCAAAACTCGTCATCGCTCTTAATAAAATCGCAGGCGATAACGGCATCGGCCGCATCGACGTGATGGAAGATCGCATGCTTGGCCTCAAAGTTCGCGAGAACTACGAGTGCCCGGCTTCGACAATTCTACTTAAAGCACACGGCGCTCTTGAAGCCCTAGTCCTCACACGCGACGAACAGCGCTTTAAGAAAGTCGTCGATCAAGAATGGTCGAAACTCGCTTACGAAGGCCTGTGGTGGGATCCGTTCAAAAACGATCTCGAAGCCTTTATCAATAAAACACAAGAGCGCGTAACTGGCGATGTTCGCATGTCCCTCTTTAAGGGCGTTGCAACAGTCACGGGCCGCGAAAGCACGTGGGCACTTTACAACGAAGATCTTGCAAGCTTCGACACGACGACATTTGACCAACGCGAAAGCACGGGTTCAGTGAAAATGTTCGGGCTTCAGGCTCGCATGTTCCTTTCTCTTGCGGAAAAGCACGGCGAAAACGGCGGGAATAAGTAATGTCCAAGAACACCGGTGGCTCGAGCTACGACAAAAAACTATGGGGCGGCCGCTTTGAAAGCGGCCCCACCGGTGATGTTATTCAGTTCTCCACCTCCATTGGCATCGATTGGCGCCTCTGGGAAGCCGATATCGACGGTTCAATTGCGCACGCAAAAATGCTTGGCAAACAAAGCATTTTAACCGAACAAGATGCTGCCGAAATCGTTCGCGGCCTTGAGATCGTGAGAAAGCAAATCGGCGAAGCCTTGGCAAAGGGCGAAAACCCTTTCCCAATTGACGTCGAAGATGTGCATAGCTTTATCGAAATTCAATTAAAGGCCGCGATCGGCGTAACTGCGGGCCGCCTCCACACGGCTCGTAGCCGCAATGACCAAGTCGCAACAGCGTTTCGTCTCACGTTAGCTCGCGAAGGAGAAGCCCTCGCAAAAGAACTCTCACAGCTTCAGGCGATTTTACTTAAGCGTGCCGAGCCCGAAGTTGAAACCATGCTTCCTGGACTCACGCACTTTCAACACGCGCAGCCGGTGAGTCTTGCGCATCATCTACTTGCCTACTTTTGGATGTTTCAACGAGATCGCGAGCGGCTTTCCGACTGGATGAAGCGCGTTCGCGTTCTTCCGCTTGGCTCTGCGGCTTTGGCGGGAACTTCGTTCCCCTTGGATCGTGGTTTTGTTGCAAAAGAGCTTGGCTTTCACCGTCCATGTGAAAACTCTCTCGACGGCGTTTCGGATCGCGATTTTGCCCTCGAACTCTTAAGCGGGCTTAGCCTGATGGCTCTTCATCTTTCACGCATGGCTGAAGAATTTGTGATTTGGTCGGCACCTGAGCATGGATTCTTGGAACTCACCGACCAAGTGACGACGGGCTCAAGCATCATGCCGCAAAAGAAAAACCCCGATGTTTCAGAACTGATCCGCGGTCGTACTGGGCGCGCGATCGGTGCCCTCGTTCAAATGGCGACGATGATGAAGGGGCTTCCGCTTTCCTACAATCGCGACATGCAAGAGGACAAAGAACCCGTGTTCTACGCTCTTGATTCGGTTCGCGCGAGCGTGCGGCTTACGGCCTTCATGCTCGAGGGCGCAAAGTTTCACAGCGGGAAAATGGAAGCATCGCTTTCGGGCGATTTCTCAAACGCAACGGACCTCGCCGATGACTTGGCTAAAAAAGGAGTGCCGTTTCGCGAAGCTCACGAGATCGTGGGCCACGTCGTGCGCCACTGCCTCAATTCCAATTTGAAGCTAGAAGACTTAAGCGTCGAAGCTCTTAAGAAGCTCGACACGCGTTTTGACGAAACATCGAAAAAAGTCTTGCTTCACAGATCGGTGATGGAGGCGCGAACTTCCGAGGGCGGAACAGGCCCAAGCGCTGTTCGCACCCAGATAGAAAAAGCGAAGACCGTTCTTTAAGTGCCTTCTTTAAGAAACGAGACGGTCTTCGAACTTAAGCGAAAGCCGCCTGTCGAAACCGATTTGATAACTCCAGCCGGGTTCATCAAGACCACAGTCGGAGTACCGGAAACTTTCAGTCTTCGGGCCAAGATGCCCTTTTCGTCTAAGGCGATATTAAACGGAAGTGGTGTTTTCTCTAAATAGGCACGAACGTCTTTTTCTGGTTCGACCATGCTCACAGCCACAATCGCCTGAGGGTCCAAACGACCCGCTTCGACTTCTTCTTTCAGCGAAACCAAGAGCGAGTGACAAGGCCCACACCAAGTCGCCCACATCACGATGACTTGTTTGGCTTCATTTTGGCCCAAGCTTGAAATAGCCGCCGGTTTCACTTCTTGAATGGCCTGCAAAGCAAACTCACCAAGTGACCCGCCCGCCATATCGGAATTGTTTTTGTAGGCCGTGCCTAAAAGCACGAGGAGGTAAAGAAAGTACGCACCGGCAATGGCAAAGCCAATATTCGAAAGTCTGCGCATCCAAAGAACGCCCTTACCCTTAGGTGCTCTGGCCATTCTCTCATCAAGACTTTGTTTGCCGCTTTCGCTTTGTTTCACTTCGCCGCCGGTTTCTTACTTCGATTTTTTAACGTGCTTGGCTGTCACAACAGTGTGGATATTTCCACGTACTGTGAAGTCACCCACAACTTCGATCTCGTGCGGATCAAGCAGGTCGATCATGTCTTGAATGATGTTATTGGTAACGTCTTCATGGAAGACCTTCTTGTTTCGAAAGCCATTGATGTAGAGCTTTAGCGACTTAAGTTCGACACAGTACTTGTCTGGAACATAGCGAATTTTGATCGTGGCAAAATCAGGAAATCCCGAGCGCGGACAGAGGCATGTGAACTCCGGGCACGTGAAGTCGATCGTGTAACGACGAACTGTTGTGCGATTCGGAAATCGCTCGAGCTCGTTTTCTTCGATCGCAACTTCGCCGTAAAGCTTTTGCGAAATGTCTGGCAAGAAAGTCTCTTTTGATTTCTTGTTCGATTTTGTTTCTGATTTCTTTTGCTTCTTTGATTTGTCTTTAGACATCTGGCTTTGCCCTGTTCCTAACTAAACGCCTGGTTGAAACTCAGGCCCGAATTCTTTGATGTATTTATGAAGATACTGGCTCGAGAGATGCGAGAACATCAGTTGCGCATCTTCGACAGCACCATAGTTGAACGATTTAAAGTGAATCGGGTGTTGGCAAAACTCTTTCACCTTACCACCCGAAAATCCGATCAAGCCGATGACTTCTCCACCGTTGGCTTTGGCGTACTCAGCCGCCTTCACCACGTTGGGAGAGTTGCCACTGCAGGTGATCGCAATCAAGACATCGCCTTTTTTCCAAAGGCTCTTCATCTGCTCGACAAAGATCGTCTCGTAACCGCAGTCGTTTGCATACGCCGTGAGAAGACTCATGTTGTCGGCAAGGCCCAGAACACGAAGACGTTTTTTACCCTCGACAACCGAACCCTTGGCCAGATCATTCACCATGTGCCCAGCCGTTCCAGCCGAGCCACCGTTTCCGCAGATGAACACGGTGTTTCCTCGGTGATAAGCCTGCACCATCGCATTCATCGCCGTTTGAAACTCTATTTTTGCGTACTCCTGAAACAGAGGAAGAGTTTCCGTCAGGTAGTTCTTCGCAAAATCGTCTGCGCCAACTGCTTTATGCTCAGATTGCATTTCCATTCTCCTTTGGCCCAAAAACCTTAGCCGACAAAAACAATACGGCTTCCGAAACTATCAAATCGCATTTTCACTGACCGAAGCTCTTTGAGCTCTTCGCAGACCCGTTTTTGCTTATCTGGCGGACAGAGTACCATGAGGAACCCGCCCCCGCCAGCACCGAGGATCTTGCCACCATAGGCACCAGCAGCCTTGGCCCGGTCATACCATTCATCTATGGGACCTGCCGAAATTCCGCTCGCCAAAGTCTTTTTAAGCTGCCAGCCCTCATCTAAAAGCTCGCCCGCCCTTTTTATCGGTTCATTTTTTTCAAGACCGACCTTCATACGAAACGCAAGATCGCGCATCGTCCGAAGCGTTTCACGCTTTTGTGCGGTATTGGACTTCTGCTCACTTAACACTCCTGACGCCGATCTCGTGACACCTGTGTAGAGCACCAGCATGTGGGCTTCAAGATCCTGCTTCGTCGCTTCCGAACAGATGACGGGTTCGGCTGCGACTTCGCCAGATGGCAAAAACCGAATGTAACGAAGGCCACCGAAAGCGGCCGCGTATTGATCTTGTTTTCCGATAGGTTCTTTTAAGTCTTCGATTTCAATCTGGCTCGCTTCCGCGGCCAATTGTTCGGCACTTTGATAACGGCCAAGGTGAGCCTTCAGCGCGTGCAGCACACTCACTGTGAAGCTCGAAGAGCTTCCAAGCCCAGTTCCCGACGGAATATCGGCCATCGAAAGAATCTCAAGACCATTGCCGCCATTTTTTTCGCGCGCTTCGACGCCGTACTTTTCTAAAACCCGGCGAAAGATCTTATGTTCCACTTGTTTGATATCTTCGCAGATTTCCGTTTTGGAATAAGCCAATCGCCAAGTGCGATCAAAGCGATTGTTCACGGTGATGTGCATGTACTTGTCGATCGCCGTCGAAAGCACTGCCCCTTCTTCTTCCTGCCAGAAATCGGGGAGGTCGGTTCCTCCGCCAAGAAAGCTCACGCGAAAAGGTGTTCGAGCGATAATCATAACGTCCCTTCTGGCTCGCGACCGTGAAGCCGGCCGGCCGCTGTTTCGGCCGCAACGAATTCTTCAAACTCTTTTAGACGCTCAGGTGTACCGATATCATAAAAGCGATTGGCCACGGCAAACGCGCCGTACGTGCGCGCCGTCATCATCGGCCTTAAGACGTCTTCCAATTGAAACGGAACCTTTAGGCCACTCGCCAATTCCGACAAAAAAACAGACTTCTTTACGACGTAGATCCCAGAATCCACGCACTCAAAACCCTTTTCTCGCCCAGCGCCCTTTTCGTACTCCACCACCATTTGGTTTCGCACTTTCAAGTTATTGGGGACCGGTGTGGGCACGGCGTTGTCATACGTCGTGACCACCGCTTCAAAGCGGCCTTCGTCGAAAAAGCCGGCTAAGTCGTCTAGCGGCGCACGCAAAAAACTATCGCCGTTAAAAATCATGAACTCGTCTTCGAGATCATCTTTCAAAGTTTCAATCGCGTGGCGAATCGCGCCGCCTGTTCCCATCGGCGTGTTTTCAAACACGTACTCGATGCGAACTCCCCATTTCTCTCCGTCACCAAAGTGCGCCTTCACCTGCTCGCCCAAGTACGCAACCAGCAAAATGATGTCGGTGTAGCCTTGCTCTTTTAAGTCCAAAATCTGCCAATGCAAAAAAGGTTCGTTTAAAACCGGAACCATCGGCTTCGGACATTTCTCTGTGATGGGTCTTAGCCGTGTGCCCAAGCCCCCTGCGAGAATCAGAACCTGCTTTCTCAAAGGAAACTCTCCTTCGAACCAAGTTTGTCGCGAATGATCTGCTTCACAGCTTCACGCACCGCTTGATCGCTTTCAAGCCGCGCCTTCCAACCAAGCGCTTCCAGTCGTGAACCATCAAGCCACGTGAATGGGACATCACCGACCCAGCCGCGATTGCCTTCGCCGAACTCCACCTTTGGCACAGATTTCATTTCGCGAGCTTTCGCAAATTCCTCGACCGTGGTTTGCGCCAGGTACTTCACATTGGATACACCGTGGCTTGCGAGATTGAAGCATTCAAAAAACTCGCTCTCGCCGTGCTTGGCGCTGCACTTGTCCCAAGCGAAGCGCATGCCGTCGATACAATCCGTAACGTGCAAGTATGACTTTTGCTGAGTGCCGTTTCCAAGAACTTTCAAAACCGAAGAGTCTTTCACCAAGCGACCGATGAAATCGTGAATCGCCCCATGAGTTGAACGCGGGCCCACGATATTGGCAAACCGAAACACCACCGCGCGAAAGCCACAGTTATGAACGAACGCCGAGACCAGGCCCTCGCAAGCAAGCTTGCTTGCGCCGTAAAACGAAATTGGAAACAGCGGCCCGTAGTCTTCTGGCGTGGGTTTTTTCGAAGCTTCGCCGTAAATGGCGGAAGTCGAGGCGAACAAAAGATTTCGAACCTTTGCCCGGCGCATGGCCTCAAGCGTGTTAAAGGTCGCAATCGTTCCATTTTTTAAATCGACATCTGATTTTTCTGCCCCTTGCGAGATATCGCTATTGGCCGCAAGATGAACCACCAAGTCCGTTCCCGCAATTTCCGCTACCACGCGGTCAAGATCTAAGAGATCGGCTTCAACAAAGCGAAACTTCGCGTTTTGCTCGCAGCCTTTTAAGAACTCTCGCTTCCCTAAAATCAAATTGTCATAGCAAACGACTTCATGCCCTTCTCGCAAGAAGACTTCCGCCATCTGGCTTCCGATAAACCCCGCTCCACCTGTGATAAAAACTTTCATCACACCACCTCTTAGATCTTGCCTGTCGCGGCCAGGCGCAAGCGATTGAACAATGTCGGCTTGTATATGAGCTCGACTTTTTGTGGCTCAGACGACCAACGTGGCTCGTGATCGAGATCGCCCATCGCGATCACCTTTTCAAAAAGCTTTAAGTAGTCATCTGTCATGCGCTCGTCGCTAAAAAATGTTTCAACGGACCGGCGACAATCCGCAGGCTTCACAGCTTTCACCTGCTCGGCACTCTTGAGAAGCTCTTCGTAGTTGCGACAAACTATGCCCGTACCCGGGCGAACGAGTTCTGGCATGCAGCCATTGGGTGTAGCGATCACAGGCGTGCCGCATGCGAGTGCTTCTAGCGGAGCACCGGCGCAAGGTTCGTTCCAGTTCGTCGGATAAATCAAGGCGCGTGCACCCGCGAGAAGTTTCACCTTCTCTGGTTCATCAACCAAACCGTTATAGTGAATCTGGCCGCGCGAAACTCCACTACCGCCCATGATCTCAAGCCGAACACCAAGGTCTTGCGCCCAAGCGATGGCCGTCTTCACGTTCTTCACACGCCACGTGGTGCGGGCCAAAAATACGAAGTAATCGTCTTTCTTAGGCTGAAACGTGTAACGAGTCGGATCGACGCCGTTATAAACAAAGTACTTCGCCGAATGATTGGCCGCGTGTGACTCGCTTAGGAATGCCGTGTTCTTGTAGTAGTTTTCTTGGACACTTCCGTTTCCGTGAATGGTCACCAGAAACGGCATCGGCGGACGAAACTCATCGGTTCCGTTAAACACCAATGGCTGATGCGAGTGCAGGAAGTCCAATTTCGGGAGCCAATCTTTCGGCGGCCGATTGTGATAGTCGGAAGGAAGTTTGTGGACTTTCAATCGACCCTCGCGCGCGTCTTCTGGGTGCTCGGCAATTTTCTCGGCATCGCCGTTTCGGCAGATCACCGTGACCGTGTGACCGCGGCGGATATAGGCCCTCGAAAGAGCCACAACAATTCTCTCAATTCCGCCGTAAGTTCGCGGGGGTAAGTCCGATTCGTGAAGGAGCCCAATATGCATGGCTGCAAAGTGCCTTTTCCGCGAAAACTTCGCAAACTTTTCCCTCTCTACGAAGGGACTTACGCAGCGCTTCTCCCTGCATCCTGTCGCCTTTCCATGAATGCCCCACTCTCTCATCATTCTCGAGATTCTAGGTGGACGATCCCCCTAGAAATCGGTCAAGTTCAGAGCATGTCAAAACGCCCCGCCCTCCGAGTTCTCGTCATCCTCGGCCTTCTCGGCCTGTGCTTCGGCACGACTGGCTGCGAGACTGTCGGACGCGGCCTAGGAAAAGTCAGAAACCCAGCCGTTTCAGGGGACCCATGCGGCCACGCCGACTGGTTTGAGGTTGGACGCGTCGACGGTCTAAGCGGCGCTACACAAGACAGCAGCACCTACGTGGGACGCTGCCTTTCGCAAGGGCGAGACTTTGACCAAGAGCTTTACCAAGCCGGCTGGCAAAAAGGGCTCATCGAATACTGCACACCTGAGCGTGGCTTCGACGCCGGACGATCAGGCGTGGAGTACACCGGCGTCTGCCCCGCCCACATGGAGGCCGCCTTCTTAAAACGCTTTAAGATCGGCGCACAAATCGCCGAGCTCGAGCGCAAAAATATCGCGATCGAGGCGCAGATCGACGAGCGCATTGCCAGAATCGCGGCCACATCGTCCTCGGCACCGTCGTCAGAGTCCGGCCCCTCAGCAGGCCTGCCTTCTGGCCCCTCGAGCATTCTTTCCGATGCGCTCAAACGCCAGGCCGGCAACGATGGCCAACGACAGCTCCAACGGGAGTTACAAGACTTGCGCGATATGCGCGCCCGCAATGATCTCGCCATTCGGGAACTCGAATCCATCTGAGCTCTTGCTTCGCCCGCCCGGGCACTATGGAGCTAGCCGACGAAGGATTTCAAACGGGTTATCCAAAGTCCGCAACACATAGTGCGCTTGCAATAGCCTTTGCTCATCAGCCGACAAACTTCCCCCAAGCCCCGCGCGCGAGCGCGCCGAGGAAATCGTCTGAAACGCAATCGCGGCTGCGACCGAGATATTATAGCTCTGCACAAATCCCCGCATCGGCAAGATCACCGTCTGATCGGCCATAGCCTGCATCTCAGGCGAGATTCCATCCTTTTCGTTTCCAAATACGATTGCAATGGGACGCGTGAGATCTTCCTCTTCCAAGGGTTTTGCCTTCGCATCGAGATGTGTCGCAAGAATCCTGTAACCACGCTCGCGAAGCGCCTGGATGGCGCTGGGAGTTTCTCGAAACTTCGCGACATCAAGCCACTTGTCGGCACCAGCCGTGACCCGATTGGCTTCCTTGAACTTCTCGCCGGGCTCGATGATATGGATATTTTGAAAGCCCATCGCCTCGGCCGAACGCATCACAGCTGACGTGTTTCCACGGTCATAAATGTTCTCAAGAACGCCAGTAACATCGCAGGTGCGACCAGCTACGACCTTCTGAATCTTCGCCCATCGCTCTGGAGTCAGCCTAGGCGCCAAATGCGTGAGCACAGCTTCGACCGAGTACTGGGAACCAGTTCCGCCGTAAGGCGCCATGTCGATCGGATCGTTATGAAAAAAACGAGGCTTCATGTCTTAAACGTCCTAAGGCTTTTACTTCGACCACTCTCGAAGCGCGATTTCCGTGGTCCACTTTCGACCGCGCTCGGACATCAAAGTCGACGCCAAAGTCGGCAACTCCAAAACCCGCGCTTCCGAGCCGACCCTTAACACAAGCTCACGGGAATTGCTCCCCTGCTCCAAGAAAAATGTCTCGACGCTCGAGGACTGCACGCCCCCTTGAATCTCCTTAAGCCACTGGCCTTGCCCTTGAAAATACGCCATGTCCTGCCGAAGAGCCTCAAGAAGGGTTCGATTCTCTTCTCCCGTTTCCGAACGCTCGCGAGCGCGCTCTTGGATGCGTCGGAAAAACTCCCCATCCGTGACCTCATCACAGACCAAAGTTCTCACTTTTCGCATCTCGTTTCGCACGATGCGATTAATGAAACCATCCGCGACATCGGCATCTCCTTCGTTGACGATCAGAGAGCGATACCGCTTTCGAATCTCCGCCAAAAGCGCGGCCAAAGCTTCCGCCTGATGCGGCTCTGACCAGATCTTCACTTCGACATACGGCACGTGGGCGCGGTACCCCATCATAAGCGGCCCCGACTCGCGAAACCGCGCTTGTACCTCCGTCACGATTTCCTCGACACCACTAGCTAGCGCGCCTTCGCCAATTCCCATCGTACGCACGATGTGAAGACTGCGTGCTTGCGGCGCACCCCCTTGCCCCGTCACCTTTTCTCGCCATGAGGCCGTCCAATTCAGAAGACGCTCACGCAATCCTTCTTTCCAAATCGCGCGAATCTCGGTCGGCGGGCCAGGCATGGAGACCACAACGGTTTCAACCGCGCCATCCCTAGGGCCTTTCGTTCGCTCCTGGGAAAGCCAGAACCCGTAAGCCGTCCCTTGCGAGTTTTTAAGCAAAATCGAGCCCGAGGGAAAATAACACTGCTGCTTTTGATTTTCTGAAACCGGCGCTCCACGTTGCTTAAGTCGCTCTTGTACCCAGTCCCAGGCCTCGTCCGACCACTGCAGCTGAGCCGCAGAAAATGTCGCGATCTCTTCGCGAGTGAAGTCATCGCTGGTCGGCCCCAGGCCGCCCGTGACCAAAACCAACTCGCCCTGCGCACAAAGCTCGCTTAGACTCTCTTGAATCTTGGCACGGTTGTCGGGCACGCACCGATGCTCAACGATCTCGCATTCAAACCGAAGCGTCTCAAGCACGACCTCTGAAAGCCATTTCGAGTTTCGATCCAAAACCTGACCATCCGTCAGCTCGGTCCCGATCGCCAAAGTCGCAACCCGAATACGAGAGTAAAATTCCGGTTTCGCGCTCATGTGAATCTCCCGTGTAGAAAACCGGCCTATGTCTTTTCGGCCGGAGCGCCAAACTTCTCATGGATGACTTTTCTTCGAAACTGAAAAATCGCGTCGACATCGCGCACGACTTTCCAACTTGCGGCCAAGTCTCCGAGAATTCCCATTGGCAAACGATAGAAAACGCGATCCCGCATCAAGGTTCCGCCCGCAAGCGGAAGAAACTCATGTGTGTGATGCCAGAGCGAATAAGGACCTTTGATCTGCGAGTCCACGAACTTTCTATTCGGAACCCAGTCTTCAATCCTTGTGCGCCAACCAAACGGCAATCCGTTCAAACTGAGCCGATAATCGATCAGTGTGCCGGTCTGAATTTCTGGAGTCGACTTACCCAGCACTTCAAAACGCAGCATCGGAGGCGTCAGAGACTCCAGGTTTTTTTCGTCACAAAAGTATGGCCAGATTTTTTCAACAGGAACAGGAACCCACTGTTCTTCAAGTTTTTCATAGATGCGTCCTCGAAGGGGCGAAACGAGATCCTGCATGGCCAGATCGAAACTCGGGAAACGAAACCTGTATCCAAGCTCCTGCGCTCGACGAGGCAAGAGCTTCGTCGACTCCAACAAGACATCGGCCATCTCGCCAAACAGCGCACGCAGCGCCAACGCCGGCACCGGAGGCGCCTGCATCACACCAAGAGTTTTGCAGAGCACCTTGGTGAACTCCGCATTTCGAACCGGGTTTGGCGAAGCCCCCTCGATCACCCCTTTTACCGACGGCGTTTCAAGCGCCCAACATATTAGGCCCACGATATCTGCAAGGTGAATCCAAGACATCCATTGCCGCCCACTCAGACCAAGCCGAGCCCCCAAGCCACGTCGAAACACCGGCAACATCTTCGCAAGCGCTCCGCCCTGCCTAGCCAAGACAATGCCCGTACGCAAAGCGACCACTCGCACAGCGCCTGGTTCGTTGCTTGGCTCATTGTTTGGTTCGCCGACTGATTCAGCGTCTCGTGGCGAGTTTCGGGCGAGTTCCAGAGAAGGCTCTTCCCAATCGCGAACTAGATTCGGAAGAAATCCACTTCCTACTTCCGAACCGGCATCCAACTCCTCATCGCCGCGTTCTCCGTAAATGCCGAGAGCAGATCCCTGCACAAAGACCTTCAGCTTCGGCATGTGAGCCCTGGCAACACCGACGAGCGCTTGCGTGAGATCCACACGCGACTCGCGCAGCGCCCGCTTACGCGCCGTTGTCCAGCGTCCATCGGCAATCGGTTCGCCCGCCAAATGCACAATCGCGTCGACTCCTGCCAGCGCCTCAAGAAATGCCTTCGAAGGCGTCTCGGACAGAGCTTCTCGCCATGAGAAACTCTCCGCCGGAAATGGAAGGTGGCTTGCCACACCTTTTGGATCACGCACCAAAGCCAAAACGCGGTGCCCGCGCCCAACCAGTTCGCGCCCAAGTTCCTTGCCAATCAACCCTGTCGCTCCCGTGATTAGGATCTTCATCGCTCCCTCTCTTCACACAGTCTTAAACTAGACATATTGACCACCGAACCGTCTTTCAAGATGTCTTGAACATTGATAAAAATCATACACTAAATATCTAATAATACTACATTTATTAGAAAATCTATACTTTCATTGATTCCTAAATGAATATGAGCCATATTGTCTCAAGAGGCTCGTTTTCAATCAAGGTTTATGTGAGCTTAAAATCGCAAACATCGACTAGAACGGAGTGCAGATATGACGGACTATTCAACATCACAAGACCTCTCGAACACCACAATCGAAGAGCAAAACTCGGCAATCGATGACTCGTCTCTTCCAACCGGCCTCCCAAAAATGCCTGAGATGGAAGACCTTGCTGAGCAGATCGGTGAATTCATTCACTACTGGGGCTTTAAGCGCGTCCATGGCCGCATTTGGACCCATCTCTACCTAGCCCAGCGCCCATTGGATGCCGCCGACCTTGTTCGGCAAATGAAAATCTCCAAGGCACTGGTGAGCATTTCGCTACGCGAACTCTTGGAATACGAGGTCATTGAGGAAGTCGGGAAGAGCCCCAAGGGGACCCATCTATACCGAACAAACCCCGATATCTTGAAAGTCATCTTATCGGTTTTGCGCCAACGCGAAAAACGCATCATTGCGCGCATCCAAGCGGCACAAAGCTCGCTTGAAAGAACCTCACCGGCCGATCGCGAAGCACACGGCATGAGCGACGAGAGTTTAAAAATGCTGGGCGAACTGATCTCCAAAGCCTCGATTGGCCTTGAGAGCTTTATCGCCTTCAAGTCGGTCGATTTCGGCGAGTGGCGCAAGGCTTTCATCACGACAGACCTCGCAGCCGAGGCCGAGCTTCGAGCGCGCTCAATTGCTCAAGCCAACCCAGTGAAGCGCCAAACCAAGACCGAAGCGACTCCTTCTTCGGGAGCCGCTGGCCATCACCAGGCTGCGATCACGACCGAAGAGACCAAGCCCGTTGCCGAGTCGGCCCCCGTGCTGGCATCAGGCAAAGGCATCGGCTTTCGGATTTACTAGTTCGTAAAAGCAAGGGGGCACCCACACGGCGCCCCCGCTTAGTGTCCTCGTCGGCTACGGGGCTTTTACCACCTGATACGCCTGCAGAGCCCGCGCACGCGCAGCTGCATGACCAACCATCGGTTCGGGATACTCTGCGCTCCCAAACTCCGGCACCCACGCACGAATGTAACGCAAATCAGGATCAAACTTTTTCGTCTGTAACTCCGGACTAAACACTCGGAAGTAAGGAGCCGCATCGCAACCCGATCCGGCTACCCACTGCCAGTTTCCATTGTTCGCGGCCAAGTCGAAATCAAGCAGCTTGCGAGCGAAGTACGCTTCGCCCCAACGCCAGTCGATCAAAAGATGTTTGACCAGAAAACTACCGGCGATCATTCGAACCCGATTGTGCATAAACCCCGTGGCATTTAGTTCGCGCATTCCGGCATCCACGATCGGAAACCCTGTACGCCCCTGACACCATCGCTCGAATTCCTCAGGCACGTTTCTCCACGCGATACGATCGTATTCCGGTCGAAACGCCTCGTCTTGCACCCTAGGAAAATGAAACAAGATCTGCATAAAAAACTCGCGCCAGATCAATTCATTCAGCCAAGTTTCCGCACCCAACTCTCGCGCCAGGCGCACTAGTTTTCGAATACTCACCGTGCCAAATCGCAGGTGAAGCCCCAAACGTGTCGTGCCAGCAATCGCCGGCGTATTTCTTTTAAGGGCATATTCGGTCAACGTCGCGGTTGGCACCCGAACGCCAGGCAAATCGACTTTGTCATTGGCGCGAAAACCCAACTCCTCTAGAGAGGGAAACCACAATGCGGGCAACCCACTATACAAAGACGAAAAGTGTGGTCCACAGCTCTCCGCCTGTGACTCATCGACGCCGCCCTTAAGCCGACGCTCAAACTCCAACAGCCACTTTCGCGAGTACGGAGTAAACACCGTGTAGGGCTTGCCGTCGTCTTTCACGACATCTGCTCGCTCGAAGATGACTTGGTCTTTGAATGTCTCAAAGGCAATCCCGCACCCCTGAAGCACGCTCGAAACCCGCTGATCACGCGCAATCGCCAAAGGCTCGTAGTCGTGATTCGCAAAGGCCTTCACCACGCGACCCAAAAACACTTCGCCGCCTGAGCGATTTTCACCTGAGGCAAAAAGCCCCCGCTTCGCCACGTCTTCCCAAATTGCCCGAGGGCGACCATGCAAAATCACAAGATCAGACCCCTGCTTGCGAAGCACAGCCTTCATTTCCGCGAGAGTGCGATGCAGAAAACCGACTCGCGCATCATCCTCATCTTCCAGGCGCTCCAAAATATCCTGATCAAAGATAAAAATCGGGATCAACGGCTTTCCCGCTTTCCGTGCGGCCCTCAAAGCCACGGAAAAACCTCGATTGTCTTCCAATCGAAGATCGCGACGAAACCAAAAAACGTAGACTTCGGAACCCTGAACTGGTGCGAGCATCTCGCCAACCTCGACCGGATTCTAGTTGCTTGTCAAACAAGACGCCTCTAGCTTCAGAAGAGATTAAACATGGCTAAAAACAAGAACCAACGCCCATCTCCGGAACTTGAGGACGTCGTCAGCAGAGTTGGCGACTTCATTCAGTATTGGGGCTTTAAGAACGTCCACGGGCGCGTCTGGGCCCATCTCTTCCTTGGTGGCCGCCCGATGGATACACACTGCCTTTTGGCTCGCCTAGGTATCTCCAAGGCTCTGCTCAGCATGACGCTCAACGAACTCCTAGAATACGACGTCATCCGTTCGGTTGGAAAATCCCCTACAGGAGCCGCCCTCTACGACGCCAATACCGATCTGGCCGCCGTGATCGCGGGAGTTTTGAGAAAGCGCGAACGCCGTATGCTGGCCGGCCTTTCATCGGCCGCAAAGGTCCTCTCGACACTCCCACCGGAGCTCGACGGCGAGTGTGGCATCAGCCGCGAGCGAGCGGGTCGGCTTCACGAAATGGTGGACATGGCCGAACGCACGCTCGATAGCCTCCTGCTTTTCCGCGATATCTCCTTCACCTCCTGGAACAAGCTCAATTGTGAGGCCTCTGGGAAAGACCGCAAAGAATAGCCCTCTGACAAGCATTTCAATTTTTCCAGGAATCGCTCGGCAGACGAGAATTTCGTCGGTTTTTTTGGTACGATCTGGCCAATGTCCAAAGTCGAAAATCCATGCGGATCATCTTCGCCGGAGACCCTGAACAGCATTCGTACAGGGTTGTTCGTACGCACATTGGCACTCGCGAAACTCGCGCTCAGTGCCAAACGCGACCTTTTCTCCCCGGACCGCATGAGGGATCTCGAAGTCGATCCGGAACTACGATCCCAAATCGAAGCACAAGCCAAAGATATCTCTCGTGAGCTTGGAACTTTAAAAGGGTCCGTCATGAAGGTGGGCCAGCTTCTCTCCGTGTTCGGCGAACACTTTCTTCCACCTCAAGTGAACTCCGTCCTCAAGCTCCTGCAAGCCGACTCACCCTCGCTCGAATGGAGCTGCATCGAGCATCACGTAAAAAAAGAGCTCGGAGAGCGCTTTAAGGACCTCGAAATCGAGCCGAAGGCCTTCGCCGCGGCTTCCATTGGCCAAGTTCACCGCGCCAAGATCAAAACCACCGGCGAAACCATCGTTCTAAAAATTCAGTACCCCGAAGTCGAACGCGCGATCGAAAACGACCTGCGGGCACTGAAAACGATTTTGCTTTTTGCGCCCGGCGCTTTCAAAGGCGAACGCATGAATCAGCTCTTACAAGAAGTTGAGGAAATGCTTGCGCGCGAAACCGACTATCGCATCGAAGCCGACAACTACACGAGAGTCCGCAATGAGCTGATGCAAGACGCTCGCTACCTTGTGCCGCGCGTGCACGAAGCGTTTTCCACCAAGCGAGTTCTCGCCCTCGACTACATGACCGGCGAACGCATCGACTCCGCGACGATCAAAAGCCTTCCGCAAGATCGAAAAAACCAACTCGGACAAGCGCTGCTTGATCTCTATCTTCGTGAACTTTTTTGTTTTGGCCGCGTGCAGACAGACTCACATATTGGAAACTTTCTCGTTTCTGTTTCGTCCGCTCCCCATGAGAAGCCAGACCAAATCATCCTTCTCGACTTCGGCGCGATTCGCGAATTTTCAACGGACTTCCTCTCGGCGTACGCTGGGCTCGTGCGCGCGACCTTTGCCGAAGACCGCCTCGCGGTGGTCGAAAAAGGCACCGAACTGGGATTTCTTAAGAGCTGCGATTCCGAGGATGTCCATCGCGAGTTTTACGAGTTTTGTCGCCTTGTGGTCGAACCATTTGGTCACGAACGCGAATGTTACTGCTGGAAGAATAACGACCTTCCGAAGCGTTTGGCGGATCAGCTCAATCGAGTCATTCAAGCCCGAGAGTTTCGTCCACCACCACGCGAGGCACTTTTCCTTGATCGCAAATCGACCGGATTATTTTGCCTGCTCTCGAAGCTCGAGGCCAAAACCCAGAGCCGAGAGCTTGTCGAGAAGGCAATTAATTTTCGACTTTCGCGGGCTTGCGAACGCTCCACGGCCGAATGAGGCCTGACGAAATCGCCACCCACGCAAAACAGAACAGCCCCGCCAGATAAGCCAGATCAAGACCGTAACTCAGCGACACATAGGCTCCGCCACAGATTCCGATACCCGAGCCGATAGCGAAGAGCGCCCACAAGAGCGACACCGCACGCGGTGGCAGCTTCTCGCTGGCCTCTTCCAAAGCATTTGGAAAGAACGAACCTCCGAGAACACCAAACGGTAGCAACACCGACATTCCAATGAAACACGCAAGCCAAACAGGGCTAGAGTTCATCAGCGGCTCAAACAGCGCAAGCGCCAGGTAGGTAAAGAGAACCGCGAAAACAAAGTTTGCAAGCGGTTGAATACGAACGCCGTAGCGACGCTTCGGGTGGCTTGCAAACACCGTCGCTCCCAGAGCGAGCGAGCCAAGTATCGCACCCATCGCCAAAGCAAAGGCGATATCAGGCGCCCCCCACACACGCATCGCGCGCATCACGAAGAAAACTTCAAAGAAGGCAAATGAAACTCCAAGACCGCCGAAGTAGGTCGCCACACTGAACGTCTGCCAACGAGACGTGATCTCCTTACGACGCTCTTGCGAGACGATCCAAAATACGATCCCGCAAAACATCAAAGCCGTGAGCCCCAAAAGCACGTTCGGGAAAGCCCCGCTCGTCCAAGCATGGCCCAAAATCGGGCGATCGTCGGTCAAGATAAGTCCCGATCCGTCTGTCGCCAAAACCCAACGGTATTGCCCGGCCGCTCCTGGCTCACTATCGGTAGGAACAATACCGATCGCCTTTTCGGCCGCGTCGCGATCTTCCTTCATGAAAGGCTTCAGGCGAATCATGGCCGCTCTTAAGCTCATGGGTCCATCACCCGCATCGGCGATTCCAAGGATATGCAAATTCACATTGGGACGAGCGAGCTTCTTCCAAGCCTCCGCCATCGTCGCCATCACACTATGCGCCCAGTCGCCGTGAACCGTTCGAGGAAAATGCAAAACACCATCTTCCTTTAAGCGCTCAAGGAACAACCGCACCGACTCGACAGTGACTCTCGCGCGCTCTGGCGTAATCACGCTCGAGCTACCGACCGTTTCACCCAGTCCTTTTAGCGTCAGTATCTGAATCACGTCGAAACGGCGATTTTCAGAGCGAAGAAATCTTCTCACATCGCCGTTCATCGCCTTAAACTCTATGCCCTCGGGAGCCTGCAAAGCCCCAATCGTCTTGGCCGCGATCGGGTCCTCTTCAAAAAGAGTCACGCTGCGCACGTGAGACTTCATCACGTCTTCCGAGATCAGGCGCAAGTGCTCTTCGACATTGGCGCCGGCTATGAGAATATCCAGTTTCCTCGACTCTCCACCCACCGGGCCAAGCGCCAAGTCATTTCCGAAACTCGTCGGCAAGGCCGACACCGCGTCTTCTTCACCAATCCCTTTCGGATCGGGAGCAAGCCCCACCATGACCAAGAGCACTGCCGCCAAAGGCAGGCTGGCAAAACGGGCTTTTTCAAGCTTCGCCAAGTGATCACCAAAAAACAGCGACGGCTCGAGAAACGGCACCAACGCGATGGCCGCCGAAGCAAACGCGAACACGCCCCCGACGCCAAACATCGAGTCGATCAAAGCCGCGCTCAACGAACCCAGGGCTCCACCCAAAAGCATTCGACCATACGCATGGCGCAAAGCTTCGGACTGCTCGACATAACGAACGTGCATCGGAATAAAAACACCCGACATGAAAGCGGCAAGCCCCAGCAAAATCCAACCGAATAGACCGATCCCAACCCATGGCCAAACAGCCGTCGCAATCAGCAATGTGAAATAGGTCAACCAGCGCATGCGGTAGGGCTTGGGTCCCGTCAGAGGACGACTCGCGATGGCTCCCAAAGCCCAGCACAGGCAGCCAAGAACCAGACCGAATACGCCTTGTTCAAAAGCGGCAGACTCAAGGGAGCGAAAAACTCCGAATCCAATTTGAAATGTGGCCAGTGAGAAAAGGAGAACCGAGATGTTGCTCACCACGATGCAAACTCCGAATCAGCTAGAAGATGGAAAACACTTGGGAATAGTTTCCCATCGCGCAACTTCACATTCAATCTTGCTGAAGCATCGAGGCTCTAGCTACTCGTCGTTCACGACCTTAGTCGCGAGTCAAATCGCGAGTTATGTTCTTTTGGTGCGCTTCCAACGTTCCGCCGCCTATTTCCAATAGCTTCGCGTCTCGCCACAAACGTTCGACGACGTACTCACCGACATACCCGTAGCCACCGAGAACTTGAATCGCACGATCCGCGATATTTTTCGCAGCCGTCGTCGTCACCAGCTTCACGCCGTCCGAAGCCAGGCGATTCCCCGTTGCACCGTGATCGTCGAGATTCATCTTACGAGCCGTATCGTAAACGTAAGCCGCGCACGCATTGTATTCGGCATAACTCTCGGCAATGTGTCGCTGAATCTGACCGAAGGATGAAAGCGGTTGGCCAAAGGCCTTGCGCTCTTTTGAGTATTTCACCATCGCTTCAACCGATCGACGTGCGATACCGAGACTCATCGCCGCCAATGTCACGCGTTCGATCTCAAGATTGCGCATCATGTGGCGAACCGACTCACCCTCTTGCCCAACGAGCGCCGATACCGGCACGCGACAGTTGTTGAAAACAAGTTCCGCCGTATTTGAGGCACGCATCCCAGACTTATCACGAATCTTTTGGCCGACGCTGTAACCAGGCATCCCTTTTTCCACGAGGAATGTCGAAATTTGCGGACGCCCATTTTTTTCGCCGGTCTTGGCATACACCCAAACGTAGTCGGCCGGTGTTCCCTCTTCATCGATGCAGCCATTGGTGATCCACATCTTCTGGCCGTTGATCACATAGTGATCCCCGTCGCGCTTGGCCGTCGTCTCCATACCCAAAACGTCTGTTCCGTAGTTGGGCTCCGACATCGCCATCGCGCCGACATGCGTACCTGCACAAACACCAGGCAAGACTCGGCGTTTCTGCTCCTCTGAGCCATTCACAGCCAGGTTGTTCACAAAAAGCATCGCGTGCGCGAGGTAGGCCAAACAAAACCCCGGATCACTCGACGCGATCTCTTCGTGGGCGATCACCGCCGCGACGGCATCCAAACCCGACCCACCATAGACCTCGGGCACCGTGATCCCCAAGAGCCCCATCTCGCCTAGCTTGCGGAACAGCGGCAAATTGAAGCGCTCCGTCCGATCGTATTCGAGGGCCTGAGGTTCCACCTCGGCTTTAACGAACGAGGCCACGGCCTCACGAAGCATCTTATGCTCGTCCGATGGGTTGAAGAGATCAAATTCCCGCCAGTTCATACGTCGTTCCTCCACAAGAGTTGGTACTCTTGCGAAACGAAACCGCGCGCGTCAAGAGCCTCTTCTTCTTTGACTGGCTTGAGCGCTTTTCCGCTAAGATCAGAGTCATGCACGCAGATGTGATCATAGTTGGTGGCGGACTTTCCGGGGGTCTTCTTGCTTTGCGCCTTGCGTTGGGTCAACCGGAACCCCGCATTCTCCTGCTTGAGCGTTCAAATACGTTGGGCGGAAATCACACGTGGGGCTTTTCCACAACAGGGGACGCCCCAGAGTGGCTTCGACCCATTATCTCGAAAACGTGGACGAAGTTCGATGTTCGATTCCCCCGAACAGACAAAGCTTTCGATCTTCAATTTCACGTGATCCGCTCGCAAGACTTCAACAAGGGCCTCAAAACGCGACTTGGCCCCAACATCGTCCTCAATTGCGAAGTCTCTCAGATTTCCGACTCCCATGTGAGCACTCGTGATGGAAAAGTCTACCGTGCTCCACTCGTGATCGACGCAACAGGGATCCACGACGAACTCATCGATATCGGGCGCAGTCGCTACGCCGATGTGCCCTGCGGCTGGATGAAATACATCGGCTTTGATCTCAAAGTTCGGACCGGCACGAAAACCAAAAACGACTGGCACTCAAACCCGACGATCTTCGATGCACGCGTTCCGCAGATGGATGGGTTTCGTTCGTTCTCTACAATTCCCATAGACGAAGAAACTCTCTACGTTCAGGAAACTTTCCTGAGCTCAAACCCCAACCTCAACCCTCATCGCCTGTCGCGCAGCCTGATCACCTACGTGAAGCGCCTCGGCTGGGAACTCGATCCCACTTCTCCGATCATTCGCCAAGAGGAAGCCGTGGTCCCACTGCCGCTACATGTGTTTAGCGACGACCGCGTCCTAGCCAAGGAACAAGCTCTCGAAGTAACCGCGGCCGAGGATTTTATCGACCGAAGTCCCATTCAGATTTCTTCCGCGAAAGGCTGGTACCACCCCACGACGGGGCAAGCCGTATCGGACTCCTTACGCGTGGCCGAGTTCATCGCCTCACAGCCTCGTCTGCGAACCGGCCCCGTACGTGCCGCGCTCCGCGACTTCCGACGCGACTGGGTCAGCCAACAAGCCTTCTATCGAACATTTAATCGCATGATCTTCAAGGCGGCGGAGCCCTCACTTCGCCATGTCGCCTTCGACCGCCTCTTCAGCCTAAAAGACGATGTCGTCGGACGCTTTTTAACGGGTGAAACTTCGAAGTCCGATGCGACAAAGATTCTGGCGACAAAGCCACCGCTCCGCACTGGCAAGATTTATCGCAACTGGGCGTCTGAAAAAGAAATCGCAAAAGAACCCGAGACTCCAGCATGAAGGGACCGCCATGAAGCAGTTCCTTGCAAAGATTCTCCTCGACAGCCGCAAACGGCGCGCGTTTGAAAACTGTCGCACCATGGAAACGGTCTTTCGCAAACTGCTTGCTGGCTTTGGCTCAACTCAAGAAGCCCTCGAAAGCCTCCGGCGCCTAGAGACCGTGCTTCTGAAGCCCGACGCGACAAGCCCCGAAACCACCGATATCCAACGCGAGCTCATGCTGGATTATCCGAACGTCGCCGTGGCACTACGCGCCTGGCACGAGCTTCAGATCGCCGAGTTTCAGATTCGACCATTTCCGATGCAATTGGTGGTCGATCACCTAAACGGCGTGGAAGTCGTTCTTCGCCGCATTCACCCCCGCACCGACGAAGATGTTCTTCGAGTCTTCCATCGTCTTGAGCAGACCAAAAACGCGCTACTGGCCACGGCACTCACGTCGGATTCGCAAACTCCACCTTTGCAAGCGCTTGCCGATCTCACCTTGTCCCTTCAACTCGCACGGCTGGCAACCACAACACCCAGCGCACGGCCAGATTGGCTTCCCGAAACTTGGCGCACGCGGAGCCGCGAAACTTTGACGGCCGTGGCGACAGACCTTTGGAAAGAGGCAAACCACGCTCTAGCGACTGCTCCCAACTGGTCCTTACGCCTTAAGCTCTACTTCTTGATCTCTTCGAGATGGTCTTTTGAAACTTTCGCTCAAGGCCGGCGTCTTTCGACTTTCAAAAAGATCGACACCGCCTTCGATGAAACAATCAAGCTTGCGATCGAACTTGCACGCGATCCGATTCAACCCGCGTCGCATCCCGAAATGAATATGATTGTGCGCCATCAGCTCGCTAGAGTCTCGCGCTCACTGCCGGATGTAAGACTGGCGATCACGAACATGAAATCGAATGGCCACAGTTTGGGCACACCCAGCACGTCCCGCTCAGAACAGACGGATGACGGCACACAGGACAACGCTCCGACTGAGCTTGAAACGACATCGAGCTAGCAGCGTTGCCGCCGACGCCCAACGTCACTAGCGGCTGAGCTCCCTTCGAACCATCTCGGTAGATCGCAACGGCTTTTAAGCCAAGCTTCCACGCCAAGCGATACGCCGCTTCAACATCCTCAACAGAAGCCCGCGCCGGAAGGTTCACCGTCTTCGAAATCGCACCACTTAAAAACGGCTGCACGACCGCCATCATTTTTAAATGAGCTTCGGGGCGAATTTCCGAAGCGCAATGAAACACCGACAGATGTTCCGGCCGAACTCCTAGCTTCGCAAGACCCGAAGCACTTCCTGCTTCCGTGCCGTTTTCAAGACCACTTTCTATTCGGCGAATCGTCGCTTCATCGTATTTGAGGCCACGAAGCGCTCGTCCAACCGTTCGATTGACGATCAAAAGACTTCCGCCGCCAGAAAGAGCCTTTCGTTTCACCAGCGCGAAATCCGGCTCAATCCCCGTCGTGTCACAATCCATCATAAACGCGATCGTGCCTGTTGGCGCCAACACCGTTACCTGAGCGTTGCGAAATCCCTGCTTGCCGCCAAGTTCCTCTGCGCGGGCCCAAGCCAAAGCGGCGGCCTCGTCCAAAGTTTTAAACTGCGCCTTCTTCGCACGGTCTTGATCCGCCTGGCGATGAAGCGCGATCACGCCAAGCATCGCCTCACGGTTTTCGGCGAATCCCTCGAACGTACCTAGACAGGCCGCCAACTCCGAACTCGCGGTGTATGCCGTGGCTGTCATCAGTGAGGTCAATGCCGCTGCAAAGCTTCGCGCTTCGTCCGAGTCATAGGGAAGCCCAAGCGCCATCAAGGTCGCCCCGAGGTTGGCATAGCCTAAACCCAGCGGACGAAAGCGATGCGATCGCTCGGCAATCTCCTTGGTCGGATAACTCGCCAAATCCACGAAGGTCTCTTGCGCAACAATGAGTGTGCGAACCGCCGATTGAAAGTCGGCAATATCAAACCGTCCGCTTTCGTCCAGAAACTTCAGCAGATTCAACGACGCCAAATTGCAGGCCGTGTCGTCGAGAAACATGAACTCCGAGCAAGGATTCGAGGCCCTAATCGGCCCCGTCACCTTACACGTGTGCCAACGCTGAATCGACGCCTCAAACTGAACACCCGGGTCGGCGCAAATCCAAGCCGACTCACAAATTGCACGCATCAGCTCGCGCGCTTTAAATGTGCGCACGGTTTTACCCGTCGTTCTCTCCACGGTCGACCAATCGCCGTCGCTTTCCACGGCCTGCATGAAAGCGTCAGGAATCCTCACCGAGTTGTTTGAGTTCTGCCCCGACACCGTTCGGTAGGCTTCGCCGTCCATCCCGCCCGAAAAACCCGCCTTGATCAGCGTCTGCGCTTTGGCCTCTTCTTTGGCTTTCCAGCGAACAAATTCGAAAATTTCTGGATGGTCGAGATCCAAACAAACCATCTTCGCCGCACGCCTCGTCGTGCCACCCGATTTCGTCGCACCCGCAGCCCGGTCAAAGACCTCAAGAAAGCTCATCAGCCCCGAACTCGTGCCGCCGCCCGAGAGGAGTTCATAGCGAGAACGAAGATTCGAAAAATTCGTTCCCGAACCGCTACCAAACTTAAAAAGACGAGCCTCACTCTTTACCAGATCAAAAATCGAGTTCAGATCATCTTCAATACTCTGAATGAAACAGGCGGAGACTTGCGGTCGTTCGTAAGAGTTGTCCAATCGCCGAAACTCCTTGCGACCGCCGGTCGACGCCGTCAGCGAACTCAATTCGATCGCCCAGTTGCCTTCGTTGCCGACAACTCCGTAGGTCTTCCAAATTCCGCAATTAAACCAAACCGGAGAATTAAACGACGCCTTCTGCGAAACCAAAATTTCTTCCAGCACCTGCTGAAACCTCGCGGCCGATTCCGCACCGTCGAACACCGCAATATGACTTTCGCCAAACTCGCGAACTTCGTTCACCACGCGCGCAATCATCGCGCGGATACTGGTTTCGGCGACATCGCCCGGAAGTCGCGAGCGCAGATACTGGCGAGCGACGATATTCACGGCCTGATCCGACCAAGAAGCAGGAGCCTCAATCTGCCGAGCGCTTTGCAAGGCTTCGCCGCTCTCGCCACGAATCAGACTTTCGCGGTGTTTCCATGTCACCCCCGCCAGTCCATTTCGAGATTCGGTGAACCGCAGCCCCGATCGTTTTGCCACTCAGGCCCCCTTTAAACCGAGTTTAAAGGGTTTAGGCCGCGAAACAAAGTAAAGGCGTCTGAAACCCGACCCAGTTCAAGCAAGGGCCTTTGCCCACCTCTAGGGAATCTGCTAGACTGGTCTCATGGTTCAAGTCAGCGAATCCGCAGCAAAACAGATCCTCAAACTCAAATCCGAATCCAACGTCGAGGACGACGGTTTCTTACGAGTTAAAATCGTTCCCGGCGGCTGCTCTGGCATGTCCTACAAGCTCGACTTCGACTCCAAAACCACAGACGACGACAAGATCTTCGATCAACACGGCACGCGTGTGGTGATCGACAAAAAGAGCTTTCTCTATATCGTCGGTATGGTCCTCGATTACGAGGGCGGGCTTAACGGCAAAGGCTTCGTCTTCCAGAACCCGAACGCCTCAAAAACCTGCGGCTGCGGCTCGTCTTTCGGCGTCTAAATATACCGCTACGGCTTCGCCTGCGCTTTGCTTCGCCCTTGGCTCAGCAATTTTTCATATACCGCTACGGCTTCGCCTGCGCTTTGCTTCGCCCTTGGCTCAGCAATTTTTCATATACCGCTACGGCTTCGCCTGCGCTTTGCTTCGCCCTATTCTTTTATGCGGAGGCGGTCGTCTAGCTCATTGGGGTTTCGCTCACATGGCGGAAAAAGTGGCTCGAGCAAGCGGCCTATAATACCGACCGACGCGATATAACCGCGCGCCATCTCACCGTTGGCGATCGCTTTCACCAAAGTCTCAAGCGTCGACTTCCAAACTTCGCGATCCAGTTTCGAGGAGATCGCCTCGTCGGCCAAGATCACCGCCCGCCGCTCCAACAACGAAACAAAAACCAAAACCCCGGTTCGTCCCGATGTCGATCTCAAATCCGACGCGAAAAATTCCGCCTGTGCGCGATGCTCAACCTGCAAAGCCTGATCTCTCGGCGGAAACACCAAGCGATGCAACCACTCCACATCGGCAATCTGTCCCGCGACGAACCAAGAGAGAAGGAACATAGCTCCGGCCACCGCCGTCTCAGCCGCTCCAGCCATCACCCGATACATCCACTCCGACGGCCAAAGACCAAAGCGCTCGATCAAGCGACTGAGCAAGGCTTCGTCGAGGCCGCCAACAAACGCAAACCACGTCGCTCCACCAACACCAAGAAAACCAAAACAGATCCAAAAAATGATCCGTTCACCGGTGGCCTTCATTGTCGACCGACGCACAATCATCGGCACGATCTCGGCCGATGTTCGTTTCTCAACCTCTTTCACAGCCTCTTCGATACGCTCCGCTTCTTCGTAGGAAAGGTATTCGCCGATCCAGTCAGGAAGTTCTTGCCGTTTCATTACCAACCCCCCGAAGCGCCGCCGCCAGAAAAACCGCCGCCGCCGCCGGACCAACCGCCACCACTGCTGCCACCACCGCCGGACCAATAACCGCCGCCACTTGTCCAACCTCCCGCCGAACGCCGCGGATCGTAGCCCCTGAAGCGACGATAACGTCCACGTTTCTGTAGCCGACTTGCGATAACGAAAATGGCGATGATCAACAACAACAACGGCAGTGGGATTTCTGTCGACGACGACCGTTTTCGGACGGGCATCGCCGCGAACTCCCCTTTTGCGTGCGTCGGCGCCACTTTGCCGATGATAGCTTTGGCGCCCGTCAGAATGCCAAAATCCGCCTGCCCACTTCGGAAGTAGGGAACCATCTGTTCGTCAATGATCCGGCGACTGTCGAGATCGGTCAGAAGCCCTTCAAGCCCCTGCCCAACCTCAATGCGAATCTTCTTGTCGGCCATGGCGACCAACAAGATCACGCCATCATCGCGCTTCTGATCGCCAAGCTTCCAGGCGTCGGCAATACGAATCGACGCCGTTTCAATTGGAAGCCCACCAAGCGACTCAACCGTCACGACGTTCACCTGTGGGCCACCAGCTTCCTGCAAGCGTCGAATCGTGAAGTCGAGTTCTCTACGCGTCTCGCTCGAAAGAACCTTCGCCTCGTCGACAACCGGTCCGGTCAGTCGAGGCACGACAAAGTCCGCCAACGCCGCCGTCGGAGCCAAAATCAAACAGCCGAAAATGATTCTCGCGAACGTGGCTTTAAGCACGACGAGTCCTCTCAGAACTTCACCGCTGGAGCTTTCTTCTCTTCCTCGGTGACCTCAGCCCCAAACTGCGGCATCGGCTGATGTTTGAACATGAACGAGTTCGTCAGACTTGTCGGAAAGACCGTCACGAGATTGTTGAATGTCTTGATCGACTCGATGTAACGATTGCGCGCCACTGTAATGCGGTTTTCCGTTCCCTCAAGCTGCGCTTGGAGATCACGAAAGTTCTGGTTCGACTTCAGGTCCGGGTAGTTTTCCGTAACCATCAAAAGACGGCCAAGCGCCTGCGAAAGCTGCCCCTGAGCTTGAGAGAACTTCTGCAAATCTTCCGGAGAAACTTTCGACGGGTCGATATTCATGGACGTCGCACGTGCACGAGCTTCCGTGACCGCCGTCAATGTCGAATTCTCTTGCTTAGCGTAGCCCTTCACCGTTTCGACGAGGTTCGGGATCAAGTCGGAACGACGTTTGTACTGGTTCATGACTTCCGCCAAAGAAGCATCCACTTCGTTTTTCGCCATCGGGATCGACTGGATACCGCAGCCCGAAGCCAAAACGACAAATCCCACCAACAGAGCGATTCGCAACAATGATTGATCCATAAGTTGACGCATTTTCATTTCTCCTTTAGCCAAAGCCGCCAAGTCCTAAAATCCTACCCTTGAATTTTCCGGAGGTCACGATGGTCAAAGTCGAAGCAGTCTACACAGGCCAAAAACACACGAAAATCACCCACGGCCCGTCGCAGTCAGTCATCGAAACCGATGCCCCGAAAGACAACAATGGCAAAGGCGAAACATTCTCGCCCACCGATCTCACGGCGGCCGCTCTTGGGAGCTGCCTGCTAACAGTGATGGCGATCAGTGCCGAGCAAGATGGTTTGGATATGACGGGTGCAAAGGCCGAAGTGATCAAAGAGATGGCGGCCAACCCGAGACGAGTCGCAAAACTAACCGTTAGCGTGACGATGCCCGCAAAAATTCCCGAGGCGGCACGCGCGAAGCTTGAAACCATCGCACGTGGCTGTCCGGTCGCAAGAAGCCTCGCCGAAGCGCTCGAGGCACCGATGACATTTAGCTGGCTTTGAGAATTACTTGATCGGACGCAGGAACAACGACTTCGAAGTCACCGCAACGGCAGGCGCCGAATAAACTTGAAGCTGAGCTCGGATCAAGCGGCCCGTGCCAAGATCTTGACCACGAAGAGTCGTGTTGTTGTCGTTTCCTTTGTCATCGTCCATGTTCGAAATGGCCTGCACGATCAACTTCGTGCGCCCTGTGTATTGCTGACCGCTGCGGTCGATTGCACGAAACTGAAGCTCGTAGCGCTTCTTTTCCGCACCCACGATTGCACGAAACGCGTTTCCAACATCAACACCCGCCTCGTCTTCCAGCTCAATCGAGCCGAGAGCCAGCTGAAGCTCTTCACCAAGTCCTCGCTGCAAGCTCTCGCGAGCGTACATGACCAACGTCTCCGACGTCGTCAATTCGCCAGCTTCCGCACGGCTAGTCGGCAAAAGAATCAGCGTTGAAAGTAAAAGACCTAAGACAGTTCCAGCTTGCGAGCGTTTCATACCATTTCCCGTTTCAATTTCAGTTGCGTAAGGGGCCTCAAGTTCTATAGCCCCGAAGCCCTCTGTACCGTTCCAATGGTTTGGGATGGCAAACAGCTTGCCAAAATAGGCCCTCGCCTCGGGCCCGCTCGGCCGTACTACCTAGGAAAACATTGCGAACCCCTGCCGGGTTTGGTCACTTTAAAACTTGGTAAACGCCTCTAACACCGCCTCAAGCTCGATACTCTCGTAGGCAAGACGCTCTCGTTCGAAAAGATCTTCAACGCCAGACGGCTCTTTGCCTCGAACGAGGCGGTCATGCGGTCCAAGTGGTCCCCAGACTTCAGGTCGCGCCCGCCCCATCAAGGTGACAGTCGGTGTCCCTGTCGCCGCTGCGATAAACTGCACGGAACTCGTATTGGTCAAAAGCGTCGCGGCTCGCGACACCACCTCAAACAGTTCGCCAATTCCCTTCGGTTGCACGATCTCAAAGTCGTGCCCCGCCACCTCTCGCAACCACTCTGTCTCATTTGGTGCGCCAATGACTTTCACAAGACCGGCGCCACCTTGACCGAATGCCCCCAAGCGCTCCGCCTGCGCTTGAAGCTTTGGCAAAAGGTCGCGAAACTTCTCCGCTGGCCACGCCTTTTCCCGACGAGACGAAGTCGGGTTCACTAAAATTCCTCGTCTCACAGCCAAAGCCCCAGTCGGTCGTTCGACGGCAAATCGCCTAGGACACGGAAGCCCTAACTTTCTCCATTTCGCAATTCGCGGCGAGGCCTCAAGCTTTCCGCGCAAATCCGAAATCGACCGAAGTTTCGTGCCTATATCCGAGCGCGAGGCCTCGTCCATCAAAAGCAACGGCACATCGCGCTCGTGAATCAACGGATCTTTGCCAAAGTGTGTCCCGCGATGCGTGTAAATCCACTTCGCTAAACCATCGGCCGTGCCCCAACGCTCGGGGACTCTCGACCAAAACGCCGGAAACCCCTCGCGAGGGGAATCGACTCGTGTGTTGAAAATCGCGTCGTAGTCCGCGAACTCATCACGAAGCGTTCGAAAGCCCGCCGTCTTGGACCACCGAAACTCGTTCGAACCAGCGCCTGAACTCGCTTCTGAACCGGCAGGCCTGCATTCGTAAACCTCACCTGCGGTCGCTTTTCGCTCCAGTGTCAGAACTCGATCAATCTGCGGCCAGGCCCCCGGCTCCAAAACCTGCAACCATAGCTTGGGCCCCACAACGGTGACCTTCGCCTCCGGCCAAAGCTCAAGCGTCTCCTTCAAACTAGCAAGTCCAACCAGAAGATCGCCCAAGGCTCCGGTCCTGATCCATCCCACGCGCTGCACAAAGCCTCCCGCAAGCTACCGCTCACTCGGTAAAACCTCTCAAGAGCGGAGAACGATGTCAAAACCGACAAACATTCCATTTCATTCCCCTTCGATTTCTGACAAAGAACGAGATTATCTTCTCGAGTGCTTGGCCACCCGCAAGCTTTCCGGCGACGGAGGCTTCACCAAGCGCTGTCACGATTGGCTAAAAGCCAATCTCGAAACACCGCATGCTCTTCTCACGCACTCGTGCACGGCCGCACTTGAAATGGCAGCTCTGCTGGCCGATCTCAAGCCCGGCGACGAAGTCATCATGCCGTCTTACACCTTCGTCTCAACGGCCAATGCCGTCGCGCTTAGACAAGCGGTCCCGGTCTTCATTGATGTGCGAGAAGATACGCTCAATATCGACGAGACGGAAATTGAAGCCGCGATCACACCAAAAACCAAAGCCATCTGCGCTGTTCACTACGCCGGTGTCGCAGCCGAGATGGACACGATTTTAAAGATCGCGCGCAAGCACAATCTCCTCGTCATCGAAGACGCCGCACAGGGCCTGATGGCCTCCTACAAAGGACGTGCCTTAGGCACGATCGGCGATTTCGGCGCGATTAGTTTTCATGAAACAAAAAACATCGTCTCTGGCGAAGGCGGAGCTCTCCTCATTCAAGACGACAAGCTCGCGCTAAGAGCCGAAATCATCCGCGAGAAGGGTACAAACCGAAGCCAGTTCTTCCGCGGCCAAATCGACAAATACACTTGGGTCGACATCGGTTCGTCATATCTCCCTAGTGACTTGCTCTCGGCTTTGCTTTTGGCGCAGCTCGAACGCGCGCGCGAAATCACCGACAAGCGACTAGCAATCTGGGATCACTATCGAAAGGGACTTCAAGAGTTCGCGGACGCCAAGCTCATTCGTCTACAAACGATCCCAACCGAATGTCGACACAACGCCCATATCTTCTACTTGCTGCTTCCCGATCTCGAAACTCGCTCGGCGCTCATCGAGGGCTTAAAAGCCGAAGGCATTCAAGCGCCGTTTCACTATGTACCTCTGCACTCTAGTCCTGGCGGAAAGAAATTTGGCCGCGTCAGTCCTCGTGTCGGCGCAGGCTCCAACTCGAGCGTTGGCGGCTCATTGCCCGTAACAGACGCGGTTTCCGATCGACTCGTTCGGCTTCCACTTTTCGCGGAGCTCGAACACTCCGAGCGAGTTTTGGATATCGCGAAGCGCTTCCTAAAAACGCTCTCTACCAAAGGCGTAAACTACCGTTCGCCGCTGGACACCTAGTCTCGTGACCAAACACACGAGTCGACGCATCCTTCACGTCTATCAAAGCCCCAGCTTCTCTGGGGCGGAAGCCTACGCCAAAGAGTTCGCCGAGTACCACCTTTCAAGTGGGCACGATGTCGGCTTCCTCGCTCTCGGCGGTTCCCCGCTCGCCAACAGGCTTCACGAAGAAAACAAACCTCACGTAGGAAAACGCCTCTGCAAAGTCTTCGATTCACCGGACGCTGTCGACTGGTCAAGTTTCGACGTGATCGTGCTTCACTCCACGCAAGAACTAAAACTTCTCAAGTGGCATCTTGCAAAACTTCGACTGTTCACACCAAAAGCCAAATGCCCTCTCGTCGTGCTCTACTCACATATCTGGATCAGCCACTCCAAGCGCGATCCACTGCACGCCCTGGTCTACTCTCTCATCGATCAATTCTGGTGCTCGTCGAATGCTTCCAAAGCCACACTCGAAAAATTTCTTCCGATTGCGGCAGATAAAATCAAAGTCGTACGCTACGGCCGCGACACAAAAAGTCTCATGGCGAATCTCCTCCCACGCGGCGAAGCCCGTAGGCTCCTGGATATCCCCGAACAGGCGATTGTTTTCGGCACACTTGCACGCGTCGACGCCGGCAAAGGCAGTCGCGAGCTATGGGACTCGGCACTCACAGTTTTACGCGAAAAGCCCGAAACACATTTTCTGATGATCGGCCCAGCAACAGCCAGCGACCCCAAGGCCGTGAAACTCGATGCGGAACTCCAAGCTGAACTCGAAGGCCTCAGACAAACAGAGCCCGAAGTCGCAAGCCGTATCACCAAACTGGGGCGACTCGATGGCGGCACCAACTACTTAAGCGCTTTTGATCTCTTTATACTCGCAACCTACAAAGAGAACTTCGCGCTTACACTTTTGGAAGCCCTGCTGGCTGGTGTTCCCTGCCTCGGCACAAACTCCGGCGGCACGCCCGATCTCATCGCTCCCTCTAAAACCGGCTGGCTCTTCGAACCAGAAAGCCAGGCAAGCCTCACCAAGACCCTCATGCAAGCTCTCGCAGAACGCCCACGCTGGCCCGAGATCACAAGCCATGCCCAAAACCTCATCCTAAAAACCTACGACTTCTCCGAAGTCACCAAAGAGGCCGACCGCCTCCTCTTCACCCCAGAAAGCGTTCAGTAACAAAGCCTCCCTCAAAGGAGAGCCAACTATACCGTCCGCCAATCGGCCTGCGGCCAAGCCAGTTTGACCTTAGAGCCTATTCCCTTCATAGCTAGGCCAATTTCGGACCAAGAACTTGCCAAAAACGGCAAGTTCTGATAGGGTGAAAATGAAGCGACGAGAGTACAGTCTTGATCTCACGGTGAATAGAAAGCGCATAACAAAGGTAGTTGTCGATCCACACTATGAGGAAAAGCACTCGTCGTCGATTGACGACGAGATCATTCTGAGGCTTGTTCAAATGCTCGACGGGAAGTTCGTCGAACCCGATGTCGAAGATCCGCCGTTTAACTATTTCAGCCAGGATCAGATCGGATTGAACGGCAAGTTCTATAAGCTCATCTGGCTGCTTGAAGAAAATGAGTCGTACATTGGCGTGGTAAACGCCTACCGGAGGTGAAACATGCCGTTTCCAAAAAAAGAGCGAATCAAGCGAGCCTTAAAGGATCTTGAAAAAACCGAAGGCACACTAGCGCCACCGACTCACCCAACACCACTTGAAAGGTTTCGATTTGATCTCCAGCAAAAGTTTGTCGCCTACAAACTCGATCACAAGCTCTCACAACGCGAGCTTGCGAAAACCCTCGGCATCGACGAAGGCAAGATCAGCAAAATCCTGCGCAATCGCATAGAAGGGTTCTCAACAGATCGCCTCATCAACCTCTATGAAAAGCTCAACCCAAAAGTGAAACTCAAGGTTGGCTAATCTACCCTTAAGAGGCGACAACGCCACGTCTACGCCAAAACCTGCTTCACAGCCGCGATCACGCGCTCAACATGCTCGTCTGGCATATCCGCGTAGAGCGGAAGGCTGATGCAACGTTTCGCCGCCTTCTCGCTCTCTGGCAGATTGTAGCGATCGCGCAATTCTTTATAGACCGGCTGGTGATGAAGCGGGCTTGGGTAATGCACCGAAGTCGGCACACCAAGCTCTTTTAACTTCGCAGCAAACTGCTCGCGATTTTCAACCAAAACCGTGTACTGCGCCCACACCGACTGACGATCCGATTTCACTTTCGGAATCACGAGCTTTGCGCCAAGAGCCGCAAACGCTTCGTTGTACATCTTCGCCACACGCTGACGGCGTTCAATTTCCCAACCGTAGCGATTAAGTTTCTCGATCAGAATTGTGCACTGAATCGTGTCCAGGCGACCGTTGATCCCCATCACCACATGGTGATAGCGCGACTCCTGGCCGTGCACACGAATCATCGCCATTTTCTTGTAAAGCGTTTCGTCATCCGTGAAAACCGCGCCACCGTCACCGTAGCAACCAAGAGGTTTTGCCGGGAAGAAGCTCGTGGCACCAATATGTCCAAGCGCACCGCTCTTACGGCCGCCAGCACCCTCGTAAGAAGCGCCGAAACTTTGCGCCGCATCCTCCACGACAAACAAACCATGCTTCTTCGCGATCTGATCAAACTCTTTGAAGTCCGCAGGCTGTCCGTACAAAGAAACCGGCATGATGACCTTCGTCTTCTTCGTGATCGCCGCTTCGACCAGCGCCGGATTCAGATTGTAGGTCACAGGATCGATGTCGACAAAAACCGGTGTCGCGCCGACAAGCGATACGACTTCCGCCGTCGCAAAGAACGAAAACGCCGTCGTGATCACTTCATCACCCGGGCCTACGCCAAGAGCCATCAAGGCCATCATCAATGCATCTGTTCCACTCGCAGCCGTCAGGCAGTACTTCGAGCCCGCAAACGCCGCCAGTGCCTTTTCGCTCTCTTCCACTTCAGGTCCGAGAATGAACTGCCCGTGATTCAAAACGGTAGTGATCCGACTTTGGATCGCGGCTTCCATCGCTTTGTACTGATGTTTGAGATCAAGGTAAGGAATCGGAGTCGAGTTGGTCGACATAAGCTGCCTTTCTAATAAGCCCATACAGAGGGGCCAACGAGACCAGCATCATGCCGCCTCTTTGACATGCAGTCAAAGCCCGTCCCTCCGACAAAGTCAGGCCGACCGAGCCGCACGCCCTCCCGGCCAGCCACCGACGCCCCGCCCCGGCATACTTCCCCTAGGTGCGCCACCTCTTGCCCGTCCTCCCCACTCCTCGCTAGCGTAAAGCCTCTACCTTTCAACCAGAGGACCCTCATGACATTCATCCTCAAGCAGATCTTCGCTTTCCTAAAACTTCTCAACAGCGACACGGGGACCAATCAAATCGCAAGCGGTATCGCCTGCGGTTTGATTCTCGGTTTTGCTCCGGCATTCTCGCTCCAAACCCTGCTGGTGATTTTGTTGCTACTCTTCTTCCGTATTCAGATCGGCGCGGCCACCGTCTTCGCATTCTTCTTTTCGTTGATCGCTTGGGCACTTGATCCCGTCGCTCACGCCATCGGCACAGTCGTCCTCGAAATGCCAGCTCTTCAAGGGCTCTTCACCGAGATGTACAACATGCCGATCGTGCCATTCACTCGCTTCAACAACTCCATCGTCATGGGATCGGCCGTGATGAGCATCGCGCTCTTCCCGGTCGTCTTCTTCGTCTCACGCATCATGGTTGAAAAATACCGCGCAACTGTGGTCGCACGCTTCAAAGAGACAAAACTCTTTAAAGCTATGCAGACAACGACCCTCTACAAATTCTACGCAAAATACGACGAACTTTACGGCGCCTAACATCTGGAGAACAACAACATGAGCAAACCAAAAAAAGCCAAAGGGCCGATTCGCTTTGAAGCCATTCTCCCGATTTCGATCATCATTGGTCTTATCTGGGCGTACTTCTTTTTCTTCTTCGATTCACACGTGCGCCGAGCGCTTGAGTACGGCGGGACACTTGCTCACGGCGCAGAAGTCAACGTCGCTAGTGTGAAAACCGACTTCCTCGGCGCCTCGCTTGAAATCCGTGGCATTCAAGTCACGAACGCCGAAGCACCGGCAAAAAACCTTATCGAACTCGGACTCATCCGATTCGAAATGCTCTGGGACGCTCTTTTGCGCGGCAAAGTCGCCGTCGAAGACGCCAGCATTCTCGACATCCGCCTGGGTACCGAACGCAAACGCCCAGGGCGCGTGCTGCCGCCGACTCCGCCATCAGAATCAAAGTCCGAGCAGCTAAAAGCTGAGGCCCTTGCCAGCATGGAGAAACAATTCCAACACAATGTGCTCGGCGATGCCGCCTCTCTTCTGCAGGGTGCCGACCCGGCTAGCCAGCTCAAAAACATCGAAGGCGAACTCAAAAGCTCGAAACGTATCAAAGAACTCGAACAAGAACTCCAAAAGAAGAAAACCGAATGGGAAGCACGCATAGCACGCTTGCCGAAAAACGAAGACATCAAGGGCTTTGAAACACGAGCGAAATCCATCAAGACAAGCGGCTTTTCGAATCCGATGGAAGTCACGCAATCCTTCCAGCAGATCGATGCGCTCGTAAAAGACGTCGACGGCAAAGTAAAAGAGGTACAAAGCACCAGCCAAGCTGTCAGCACCGAAATGAGCTCTCTTAAGAAAAGCATGGATGAACTCAAGTCCTTCGTCGACAACGACATCAAGGATCTGCAAAACCGCTTCAAAATTCCCTCTCTCGACGCGGCTTCCATCGCCAAAAGCATCTTTGGTCCCATGATCCTCGCGCGCGTGCGGCAGTTTGAAACCTACGCCAACAAAGCACGCCAATACATGCCGCCCAAGAAGACGGCCGAACAGAAAGCGGAATTCGCCAAGCCCACAGCTCGCGAACGCTCGGAAGGTCGCACCTACAAATTCGGAAAACAAAAAGCCTATCCGATGTTCTGGCTAAAAAAAGCCGCGATCTCATCGAAAGAATCTCCCGACGGACCATCGGGAGACCTCACTGGCGAACTCAAAAACCTCACCGACGATCCGCCAATGTTGGGACTGCCCACGACGCTTTCGTTCACGGGCCGTTTCCCGCATTCACAAATCGAAGGTGTTAAAGGCCTCATCACCATCGATCACCGCACCGAAGAGCCGGTCGAGTCGCTTGAGTTAACGGTCGCAAGCTTCCCAATCACCGAGCAAAAACTTTTGCAAAGCGATGAAGTCAACATCGGTTTCAAACAGGCCACTGGCTCATCTAAGCTCATGGCCGTTCTTCGCAACCAAGAGCTTAAAATGAACCTCGAGTCGGTCTTCACGAAGATCACCCACGAGGCCAATGCAAAAAATGCGGTCGTCGACGAGATCTTAAAGAACGTGATGAACGATCTCACCAAGGTCACGCTCAACGCGGAGATCAAGGGCTCTTGGACAAACCTCTCATTTGGTTTCGACTCCAATCTGGGCTCCGAGCTACAAAAAGGTTTTGAAAAACAGCTTCAAGCCAAGATCAACGAAGCCAAAGGTAAGCTCCAAAAAATGATCGACGACACCATCGGCTCCGAAAAGAACAAACTGCTGGGCGAGTTCTCTTCGAGCCAAGGCGATATCACCAAGGTTCTGCAAGGAAAAGAGTCCGCGATCAACGGCCTCAAAGGTGAGCTCGAAAAGCAAAAGAACAAAGCGATCAACGAACAAAAAGGCAAACTTCAAAACGAAGCTCAAAAAGCCGCCGACGAACTCAAAAAACGCCTCGGCTTCTAACCCGAAGCTGACTTCACAAGCCGGCTTCACAGTCGGCCGAACTCTCGCTCCCGGAGGACCCCATGGATTTTGCTGAACTCGGAACCAAGTTCAACCTCACCCTCAACACCAACCAAACCCTGCTTGCCGGTGCCCTCGCCGCCATTGTCGTCACACTTTTGTACATTGGCCTGCTTCGACTCGGCCGTGGCGCAACCACAAACCTGAAAGTGAAACTCGCCAACTGGCTCTCTGTTTCTCACATCTTCGAAAAAGGGCCGTTTCGAGTTCTGTTCCAATCCCGAATTCTCGACCGTCACGCCATCGGCACGATCGTCGATGTTCTCATCGAAACCACGTGGATCGGCTTCACTCTCGTCCTGACTTATTTCTATATCCCGATTGTCCTAAGCTTCTTCCACTGGACTCAAGGTTGGGCCGATCGCATCTTCGAAATGGTCGCCGAACCAGTTCTGTGGATTTGGAATGGGCTCACGACCCTCATCCCGAACTTGTTTTTCATCGCCGTCATCATCGTCTTCACGCGCTATCTCTTAAAGGTTCTCAACGCGCTCTTCTTGGCGGTGGAGTCCGGCCGCATCCAATTCGATGGCTTCCACCAAGATTGGGCCCGTCCAAGCTTTCAAATCGTTCGCATCTTTGTCATCTTGCTAGCGGCCGTGATGTGTTTCCCATACATTCCGGGCTCCAGCTCACCGGCCTTTCAAGGCGTGTCCGTCTTCCTTGGCGTCTTGGTCTCGTTCGGGTCGTCCTCGGCCATCTCCAACATGATAGCCGGAATCGTCATGACCTACATGCGCCCCTTCAAGCCCGGTGACCGAGTCCGAATCGGCGACACCATCGGCGACATCATGGAGAAATCACTTCTCGTCACCCGAATTCGCACCATCAAAAACGTCGACGTCACGATTCCGAACTCGCTGATTTTGAATACGCACATCATCAACTACAGCGCGGTCTCAAAACAGAAGGGCCTCATTCTCAACACCACCGTCACGATCGGCTACGACGTACCGTGGCCGCAAGTTCACCAGGCTCTCGTCGAAGCCGCGCTTGCCTGTCCCAAAGTTCTTCAAGAGCCTAAACCCTTCGTATTTCAAACGGCACTCAATGACTTCGCCGTCGCTTACGAGATCAATGCCTACACAGAAGACGCGAACTCCATGGCGCAGTCTTACTCCGATATTCACACGGCAATCCAAGCGAGCTTCAAAAAGCACGACATCGAAATCATGTCGCCAAACTACATGGCCGTGCGAGATGGCTCACCCTCGACCATCCCCGAGCAAGCGCTCCCATTCCGGCCAAACGCTCCTTAAAAAAAGAAAATCCAAATGGGTGCTGGCAGTCCCCCAGCACCGTTTCCGTGTCACCTAAGCACCGCACTCGGCTCGCCGCTAGAAATCGCAGACCTTCATGCCCGCCGCGGTCTGCGGTCGCGCAAGACAGCGCGCCACCCACTTCTCGACATTCGCAAAGCCCTCTAATCCCAAGACATCCTTGGCGCCATAAAACACCTTAAGGCAATGCACCCAAGGCATCATCGCCATGTCCGCAATCGAGTACTCGTCGCCAACCAAAAAGTCTCGACCACCGCGCTCCCCAGCCAGTCTTGTATCAAGCACTTTCAATAGCCGCTTGCTCTCGTTCGCATAGCGCTCGACCGGATACGGATGCTCACACTTGGCTCCAGCGTATTTATAGAAATGGCCGAACTGACCAAACATCGGCCCAACACCACCGACTTGAAAGAAAAGCCACTGCAACGTCTCACTCTCAAGACGAGGGTCTTTCGACAAAAACTTTCCAGATTTTTTCGCGAGATAAACAAGAATCGCACCCGACTCAAACACCGCGAACGGTTTTCCACCAGGCCCATCTTGATCCACGATCGCAGGAATCTTCGAGTTCGGATTCACCGACACAAACTCGGGCTTAAACTGATCGCCCTTCATGATATCAATCGTATGTGGTGTGTACGAAAGCCCCATCTCTTCCAAAGCGATAGAAACCTTCTGTCCATTCGGTGTGGCCAAAGAATAAAGATCGATCACGGTAACCTCCTATACCCCTCGCCGTTTAAACTGCGAAGAGCGCTTAAGGTCTGAGATCCTACTCGCTTTGCGCGAGTTCTTTGAAGTAGGCGATGGCATTTTCTGAAGCCCAGTTCTCGATTCCCAAAACTTTTCGGATCAGTTTGCGATCGCGGCCAACGATGTAGCTCTCCGGCAGCTTTCCGACTCCGTAATCTTCCATGACCTTCTTCTTCTCATCCCACCCGACATAAAACCCTTTGCGTGGAACGCCAAAGAGCTTCGAGAACGCTGTGAGATCATTCAGCTCGTCATCCATGGACACAGCGACGATCGCCACCTTGCCGTCGAGAGCCTCAACCAGCTTCAACATCGAAGGAAACTCCTCAACGCACGGATTGCACCATGACGCCCAGAAGTTCACTATCACAATAGGCTCCTTGATATCTCCCAGCCGCAAAACTCCCAACTGGTGCGCGCCTTTCGCCGGACCATCTTTTGCGGATCTCTCGTTTACGTTTGCTTTTCCATTTGCGGTGGCAGGCGCAATAGCGGGCACTTCGATGTCCGGTACGCCGTCTCGCTCAAACCGGTCCACAAATGAGTAGGTCTCCGGTGCGATGTCCATGTCGTACTTCTTCTGTAGCGCAAACCACGCCGCCGCCAGGACAACCAAAAACACAACAAACCCAAGACCCCAAGTAACCTTCCGACTCATTCCCGCTCCCTCAACAACGACCCAGGCGTCCACCCAAATCATCGGAACCAAACTTCGGCCAGTAAAAAGCAAAAAGGCTGGGGACACCAGCCTTTTGCTTCGCTCAACCTGTCTGTCTGATAAATTGCGTATTAAACGCGTACCGAAGCCGCGTGCCGCAACCTACCTGCAGCAAATTACTTGCGGTTTTTGCGCTGAACGGCGCGAGCCGTGCGCTGAAGCTTACGAACACGCTTCTTCTTCGCCGCTGTCGCCTTAGTAGCAACGCGCTTCGCTTTCGCCTCAACCTTTTTATCAACTTCTTTCGCTGCTTTCTCTGTAGCGTTGAAATCAACAAACTGGATGTAAGCCATCTCAGCACGATCACCAGGACGCATTCCAAGTTTCAAAATGCGGGTGTAACCACCTTCGCGATCTTGGAAACGAGGCGCGAGGTCCGACATGATCGTCGCTACGACCTTCTCGTTTGGATAACGAGAAAGAAGGAGGCGGCGAGCATGCAAGGTGTTCTTCTTGCCTACTGTGATTGCCTTTTCGACGTGGCGGCGAAGTTCTTTCGCTTTAGCCAAAGTCGTCTTAATGCGGCCGTTTTCAACAAGCGAGTTCACCAAGCCACGGAAAAGTGCCTTGCGTGGGCCTGTCTTGCGACCAAAATGTTTCACTCTTGCATTGTGTCTCATTGTCTAACTCTTCTTTCGCGGAGAAGCCCCCGCCCACCGTGATCTTCTTGGTCAATCATTCGACCTTTCAGATTTTTCAGCGGGCCTCGCTTCTCACACCATCAATTACGCATCTTTACGAGGAACTGCCGTGTTTGGATCCCAACCTTGAGGAGGCCATCCATCGACCTTCATACCCAAGTGAAGACCCATCTCCGAGAGGATCTCTTTAATTTCGTTCAACGACTTACGCCCGAAGTTTTTTGTCTTCAGCATCTCAGCTTCACTGCGCGAAACGAGTTCGCCGATGAAACGGATGTTGGCGTTCTTCAAGCAGTTTGCCGAACGAACCGAGAGTTCCAAGTCATCAACCGAACGGAACAAGTTCTCATTGAGAACAGGTGTCGATTTGATTTCTTGTTCTTCTGTCGGCTCCATCGCTTCGTCGAACGTCAGGAAGATCTGAAGCTGTTCCTTCATGATCTTCGACGCCAAAGCAACTGCCTCTTCCGGCTTAAGCGAACCATCTGTCCATGTTTCGAAAGTCAAAGCATCGTAGTCAGTACGCTGCGCTACGCGTGCGTTCGAAACGTGGTAGTTCACTTTGCGGATCGGGCTGTAGAGAGCGTCAACACCAATGAATCCAACTGGAAGCTGGTGCGAGTTCTCGTCAGCTGCTACGTAACCGCGGCCAAATGTCACGAAAAGTTCAGCATTGAACTTCGCGTTTGGACCGAGAGTCGCGATGTGCTGATCGGGATTCAAAATCTCGATCTTGTCATTTACTTGAATATCACGAGCCGTCACAACGCCCGGACCAACTTTCGTGATCCGAAGTGTTTGCGCCTCTGGGCTATGTTGTTTGAAACGAAGCTGCTTCAAGTTCAAAATGATATCAGTCACGTCCTCACGAACGTCTGGCATCGTCGAGAACTCGTGCAATACGCCATCAAATTTCACAGCAGAAACTGCCGAACCCATCATCGAGCTCAGCAAAATGCGGCGAAGCGAGTTGCCAAGAGTTACTCCGTAACCGCGCTCAAGCGGACGGATGATGAATTTACCGTATTCATCAGTCAGTGTCTCACGCTCAACTTCATAGCCTTTCGGCTTAATCAGATCGCGCCAGAACTTGTAGTAATGCTCTTGCATGCTGCCGCCATTAAAACCTTGGTTATGCCCTTGCACCCTTAGTCTCCTAACAATCGCCTCTTTGAGGGATCCAAACAAGCCGAGCTTATTTTCCTCGCGCTCGTGATCTCTCAGGTTTCGGCGTCTCGTTTATAACCCTACGCTACATCGATACCAGCTGCGCAACTTCTAATTAGAAGCTGCGCGCAAATCCCGCTTATCGCGAGTAGTATTCGACGATCATGTTCTCTTCGACAGCCAACGTGATGTTGTCACGGCTCGGCTGATCCTTAACGGTACCTTTGAAAGCACCGTGGTCAGCTTCCAGCCAGCTTGGGATTTCACGCTTCTTCGCGCTTTCGATCCCCGCGAGAATCTTGTTCATCGCACGGCTTGCCTCACGAACTTCCACAACGTCACCTTTTTCAAGGTTGAAGCTAGGGATGTTGTTTTTGCGACCGTTGACCGTGAAGTGGTTGTGCTTAACAAGCTGGCGCGCTTCGCGACGGCTTGTTGCATACCCCAATGTGAAGACAACGTTGTCCAAACGAGTTTCAAGGAGACGGAGAAGTTCCGTACCTGTCACGCCGCGGCGACGGTCAGCCTCTTGGAAATACTTGCGGAACTGCTTTTCGTAAACGCCGTAGTAGCGTTTAGTCTTCTGCTTCTCGCGAAGCTGAAGTGCGAATTCCGAGAACTTCAAACGGCTTTGGCCGTGTTGCCCTGGCGGATAAGGACGACGATCAAACGAACATTTATCAGTGAAACAACGATCGCCCTTCAAGAAGAGCTTTACGTTTTCGCGACGGCACAGTTTGCAGACGCTTTGATTAATGCAACTCACAGTTCAACTCCCTATTAGATCCGGCGCCGTTTTGGAGGACGGCACCCGTTGTGGGGGATTGGTGTCACGTCGCGCATAGTTGCGACGCGGATACCAGCCAAAGAAAGCGAACGCACAGCCGGTTCACGACCTGCGCCTGGTCCTTTCAAGAAGAGATCGACAGAGCGGAGGCCCTGTTCCATCGCCTTCTTTGCAGCATCTTCTGCCGCGACCTGAGCTGCGAAAGGAGTCCCTTTACGCGACCCTTTGAAGCCCAAGTGACCAGCGCTCGACCATGCGATCACTTCCCCAGTGGGGTCCGTGAGTGTCACGATCGTGTTGCCGAAACCCGCTTGCACGAAGCATTTCCCGTGAGCGACGACTTTTCTGACTTTCTTTTTTCCAGTTTTCTTTGCAGCCATTAGTTATCGCCCCCTTATACAGCTTTCTTCTTGTTCGCGACGGTCTTACGAGGACCTTTACGAGTACGCGCGTTCTGACGCGTGCTCTGACCGCGGACAGGAAGTCCTTTGCGGTGACGAAGACCACGGTAGCAACCAAGGTCCATCAGACGCTTGATCGCGAGACCGATATCGCGGCGGAGGTCACCCTCAACCTTGAGATTGGCTTCGAGAAATTCACGAATTTTTGCGATTTGTGCATCGGTCAGATCGTCCGACCGAAGACTTGCAGGCAGCTTCGCGTAGTCACAAATTTGTTTTGCGCGAGTCTTCCCGATTCCATAGATGTACTGAAGTGCAACTTCAACTCTCTTGTTGCGCGGCAAATCAACACCAGCAATACGAGCCATTTCTTACCCCTGACGCTGTTTGTGTTTAGGGTTTTCGCAGATCACGCGAATAACGCCTTTACGTTTGAGAACTTTGCACTTGTTGCAGATCCGTTTGACGGAAGCTCTGACTTTCATTGCTTCTGTTCCTAATCACCGCTGCGAGAGCGGTCTTAAAAGTTCCTGTTACTGCTTCTTCATTTGCTCATCGCCAACAACGCTTTGCCTGCTCGCCTCGATCTCTCATGCAAGTCTGCAAGAGACTACCGAGATAGAAACTACGACAACTCCATCGTGACAACTTGCTAACGACCCACTCGTTTCCCCAAAAACTTCTCGCTTCCAAGTCCCTCGTGACCGTACTTGGTCTATCCGATTGACAGCCGCTGAAAGCGCATTGCCTAGGAGAAAATGAATCGTCGGACCACTACTTCCGACCTAAAAACACCGCCAACCAACGCGAGATTCTGCAGACAATCAGCCCCGAAAACAGAGCGAAAATCCTGAAATTTCGACGCTAAAATAGAGGGGAAAAAGCCCAAAAATAGCAATCCAGCGTGCCGTGATACCAGTTTGGCCCAAGGAAGTCCAGCATTGTGATGCCAAATTTCCTAGAGAACCGCAGCCTTTTCTCCCCTCAATCGAGGTGAGAAACCAGCTGCTTGTAGACGTCCTCAGTCGATCCCAAGCCCGGAACAGCGACGAACTGCCCCTTGCCCGTAAAATAGGATTTCAAAGGAGCCGTCGACTTCTCGTAAGCCTCTAGACGGGTTCTAATCACACTTTCCTGGTCATCTGGGCGCTGGTCCACGATGCCTCCACAGAGGTCGCAGATTCCGGCCCGCTGAGGGGGCTTAGCCTCGATATGGTAGCTCGCCCCGCAGGACGAGCACACCCGGCGCCCCGTCAATCGCGCCATCAGGCGCTCGGTTGGAACCTCCAAGAACAACGCCTTGGAGATACTGAGATCGTAGTTTTTTAGCATGGCCTCAAGCGCCTCGGCCTGGGGAGCCGTACGAGGAAAGCCATCAAGGATAAAGCTCTGTGAGCCGAGCTCCTTTAGAACATCTTCCACCATACCCAAGACGATTTCGTCGGGAACAAGTTTCCCTGCGTCCATGTAGGTCTTTGCTTCAGTACCCAAACGAGTACCCTGTTTAACGTGCGCGCGGAACAAATCGCCGGTGCTAATGTGTCGCATGTTACGTCGCTCAACCAAGAGCGCCGACTGAGTCCCTTTTCCAGCCCCCGGGGCACCAAACAGGATAATGTTCATTAGAACTGAACCCTCCGTGTACGCTGACGAGCACCGCGAAGGAGGCTCTCATAACGCTGGGTCATCAGATACGCCTGAAGATCTTGAGTCGTCTTCAGCGCAACCCCCACCAAGATCAAGATACTCGTCCCCCCGAAGTAAAACGGGACTTTTAGCTTATCGATCAAAAGCGTTGGAAGAACGACGATCGCGCTTAGATAGATCGCTCCACCGACGTTCAAACGATCCATCACACGTTGAATGTAATCCGATGTGCTCTTACCAGCACGAATACCAGGGATGAACTTTCCACCCTTCTTCAGGTTCTCCGCCATCTCGACCGGGTTCATCACGATCTCTGTGTAGAAGAAACAGAAGAACACAATCAATGCGACTTCAAGAACAAGGTACAAACCACCACTTGGAGTTAGCGACTCCTGAAGAGCCACAACCCAAGGCGCCTTCACAAACTGCGCAAGTGTCGCAGGGAACAAAAGAAGCGAACTGGCGAAGATCGGCGGGATAACACCGGCCAAGTTGATCTTCAAAGGCAAGTGGCTAGCCTGTGATCCAAGAAGCGCTTTACCGCCTTTTTGCGAGAAATGAATAGGAATCCGACGCTGCCCCCACTCGAGGAACACGATCATTCCAATAACGACGATCATCATGACGATCAAAACAACGGCCACAAGACCGTTCATTTCTTTCGAGCCGACCATCTGCCAGAGCTTGATCGCCCCGGAAGGGATCCCAGCCGCAATACCAGAGAAGATAATCAACGATGTTCCGTCGCCAAAGCCACGCTCAGAAATCTGCTCGCCAAGCCACATGATAAAACATGTACCTGCCGTGAGCGTGAGGATCGTCAGCATTTGGAATGGCAAGAAGCCAACCGTCGCCGACAGAACAAGTGGACGGCCTTCGAAGCTGGAGTTCATCAGCCACGAGCTAATCGCGAAACCTTGAATGATCGCGAGTACAACTGTTCCATAACGCGTGTACTGAGTGATTTTCCGACGACCAGGCTCGCCTTCTTTTTTCAACTGCTCAAGAGCCGGAACAACCGACGTCAAAAGCTGAAAAATGATCGAACTCGAGATGTACGGCATGATTCCGAGAGCAAAGATCGAGAACTGGTTGAGAGCTCCACCGGTGAAGGTGTTGAAGAGCCCCAAGATCCCGCCTTGGTTCTGAAAGAATTCGAAAACTGTTTTACCATCTACTCCAGGAGTAGGAACGTGAACCCCTAAGCGATAAACGACGATCATCGCGAGCGTGAACAGAATCCGCTTCTTGAGATCCGAGTTACCTGAAAGTGCTTCGTTGGCTAATGGTGATGCTTTGGTCGACAATGTACACCTCGGAAATTAACGAAGCCCCCGGGGCTGCCGGAGGCTCGATTTGCGCTAGCCCTAATCTCTCTAAAAAGAGGGGTAGCGCGCAACTAGCTTTGACTATCATCGCACCGCAATAGGCGAGTGCTTAAGCTTTCGCTACCTTTACAGGAACAACTTCTGCTTTCCCGCCGGCTTTCTCGATCGCCTCTTTCGCTTTAGCGCTGAACTTGTGCGCTTTTACGTTCAAAGCTTTCGAAATCGTGCCTGTAGCAAGAATCTTAACGAGTCCCGTGTGAACAAGACCGGCCTTTTTCAAAGACTCGGGAGTCACGTCACCAGTCAAACCAGAAAGGTCCTTAAGGTTCACAACCTGGTACTCCGTACGGAAGTCCTTGTTGTTGAAGCCCCATTTTGGCGAACGACGCATCAAAGGAGTTTGACCACCTTCGAAGCCCCAGCGAACACGGCCGCCAGCGCGAGCTTTTTGACCTTTGTGACCCTTACCTGCCGTACCACCCTGGCCAGTCGCATGACCGCGTCCACGACGCTTTGTCACACCAGTCGAGCCACGCTTCGGCATCAAATGCGAAAGAATACTCATGGGCTTACTCCTTACTTCTCAACCTGAACGTCCAGCAAATGCTGAACCTTCATGATCTGACCACGCATCGCCGGATTGTCGGCAACTACGACCGTCTGTTGGCGGTTACGAAGTCCCAAACAGCGAACCGTCTCACGCTGGTCTTGCGTGCAGCCGATCAAACTGCGCTTCAATGTCACTTTAAACTTCTTAGCCATTTGCTACCTCGTCTGTTCAGACTCTTACTCAGCCTTGACCGCTTCGCCACGAAGCTGAGCCAGACCATCCAAAGTCGCACGAACTGCGTTGTTCGCATTGCGAGTACCAACGCACTTCGTGAGGATATCTTTAACACCAACAGATTCCAGAACCGCACGAACCGCACCACCTGCGATCACACCGGTACCTGGAGCTGCCGGACGCATAACGACCTTTGCCGCACCAAATGTACCGATAACTTCGTGAGCGATCGTACGACCGTCGATCAAAGGAACCTTGCGGAAGCTCTTCTTCGCGCCACGGCTCGCTTTACCGATTGCCTCAGGAACCTCACCTGCTTTTCCAGTTCCGAATCCGACATCACCTGTTTGGTTACCCACTACAACGAGTGCCGCGAATGAAAAGCGCTTACCGCCCTTTACAACCTTCGCAACACGCTTAATAGCGACTACGCGTTCCTCAAATTCCGAACCGGCTTCTCTTCTATCGTTTGCTTCCACGTATAGCTCCTAATTCTTAGAATTCGAGTCCGGCTTCACGGGCGCCGTCTGCAAGTGCCTTCACGCGACCATGGTACAAGTACCCGTTGCGATCAAAGACAACATTTTTAATGTTTTTGCCAAGAGCACGCTTCGCGACTTCTTTGCCGATCGCCGCGCATGCATCTTTGTTAGCACCCTTCACTCCGTCTGTGTCGAGAGTCGATGCTGCAACCAGAGTTGTTCCAGTCGCATCGTCGATCACTTGAGCATAGACATGCTTCGTGCTGCGGAAGATGCAGAGACGGGGGCGCTCAGCCGAACCGATAACTTTCTTGCGGATCTTCAGCTTCTTTTTTTCTCGCGCTACGGCCTTAGTTGCCGTGTGCTTGGTAGTACGAATTCTCACTGTGCACCCACCTTATTTACCTGCCGACTTTCCTTCTTTACGGCGAAGCTTCTCATCTGAGTACTTCACGCCTTTGCCCAAGTACGGCTCTGGCGGACGGAACCCACGGATCTTGGCAGCCACTTGGCCAACAAGTTCACGGCTCGCACCGGTGACGGAAATATTTGTTTGTTTATCAACTTTGATCTCGATCCCTTCCGGAATTTGGAAGTGAATCGGGTGGCTATAACCGAGCGAGAGCTCAAGTTTTTTACCACTGACAGCCGCGCGATAACCGACACCAACGAGGTCCAAAGACTTCGTGAAACCAGCTGTCACACCTGTCATCGCGTTCTGGATCAATGCGCGGTAGAGACCATGAAGCGAACGCGCCTCACGAGAATCATCTTTGCGAGTCAGAACGATCTGATTGCCTTCAACTTTTGCCGAGACCTCAGGACGCATCAAAACCTTCATCGAAGACTTCGCGCCTTTCACGACCACTTCATTGGTCGGAGAGATCGTCACTTGTACCCCGCCTGCGATCACGACGGGTGCTTTACCTACCCTTGACATATTTCACCACCAATTCCGTTACCAGAGGGTGCAGACCAGCTCTCCACCGAGACGCTGTTCTGTAGCCTTCTTGTCGCTCATGATTCCTTTGCTCGTGCTCAATACCGCAATACCGAATCCCGAACGAACTTTCGGAATTGCATCGCATGCGACGTAGAGACGGCGACCAGGGCGGCTCGCACGATCCACTTTCGTGATCGCATGGCGGCCGTCGTCCAAGTAGCGGAGGTAGATTCGCATCATACCTTGCTTACCGTCTTTTACGACTTTGAAATCACGGATAAAGCCGCTCTCTTTGAGAACATTTGCAATACCCACACGTACTTTAGAACTCGGTACATCCACTTTCTCGTGGCGTGCGAGACCTGCATTGCGTACTCGAGTCAGAAATTCACCGATCGTATCCATCTTCGCTCCAAATCGAAGTTTCTGTCAGATCGAGCTCGAGGCCCGACCACCAATCCGCCTATTTGCGGAAAGGCATCCCCAAAGCTTCCAGAAGGGCCTTACCAGCCGCATCATCAACCGCTGTCGTGCAGATCGTGATATTCATACCACGAACCTTGTCGACGCGATCATAGTTGATCTCAGGAAAAACGATTTGTTCCTTGAGGCCCAAATTGTAGTTCCCACGTCCATCGAATCCCTTAGGTGGAAGCCCGCGGAAGTCGCGTACACGAGGAAGCGCCAAACTCATGAGGCGATCCATGAACGCCCACATGCGGTCGCCACGCAAAGTGACGCGAGCACCGATTGGCATGTTCTCACGAAGCTTGAAGTTCGAAATCGCCTTCTTCGCTTTTGTGATGACTGCCTTTTGACCTGCGATCACAGTCAGCTCTTCAGCTGCTTGAGTCACAAGCTTCGGGTTTTGAGTTGCGTCGCCCAAGCAGACGTTGATCACGACTTTTTCAAGACGTGGAACCTGCATCGAGCTCGAGCAACCAAGCTGTTTCTGAAGAGCGCCAACAACTTCTTCTTTGTAGCGCTTTTGAACTCTATTATTCGTCGTGTGCTTCGTTGTTGCCACGGCCCACTCCTTACAGAACTTCCGGTGCAAGCGAGACGATCTTAACGAACTGCTTTGCACGGAGTTCACGAGCGACTGGCCCGAAAATACGAGTCCCAATCGGTTCTTTTTGGTTGTTAATCAATACCGCAGAGTTGTCGTCGAAACGGATGAATGTCCCGTCTGGACGGCGAACTTTGCGCGAAGTGCGCACGATCACGGCCTTCGCCACATCACCCTTTTTAACTTTCGACTGAGGAAGAGCTTCCTTGATCGAAACAACGATGATGTCGCCTACCGAAGCGTATCGGCGCTGGGACCCGCCCAGAACCTTGATACACATGACTTCTTTTGCTCCAGAGTTATCTGCAACTCGGAGACGCGTTTGCATCTGAATCATACGTCCACCTCTTGAGTGCGACGACCAGCTTGCACAACTTCTTTCAAAGCCCAACGCTTCGTCTTGCTAAGAGGACGAGCGTGGACGATGCGAACGATGTCACCGATCTTTGCGACGTTCTTTTCGTCGTGAGCTTTGAAAACCGAGCTACGACGCATGAACTTTCCGTATTTTTTATGACGAATGAGGCGATAGATCTGAACCGTGATCGTCTTCTGCATTTTATCGCTGACGACTTCTCCTACGACTTCGATCTGACGGCCACGTCCGGCTGTTGTTTCAGGCTTTTTCATTGGCTATCAACCTTTCTTCCCGCGAGAAGCTGTTTTCTTCTTCGCTTTCGCAGCCGTCTTTTTCGCCGTTTTAGCTGGCGCTTTAGAAGCAGCTGTCTTGCCCGTCGCGAGTCCAGTCAAAGCCGTGTTGATACGCGCGATGTCCTTGCGGGCATTGCGGATCACCGTGTGGTTCGCGAGCTGACCCAGAGAATTCTTCATACGAGCTTCAAACATAGATGCTTGGAGCTCTTTCTTCATTTTCACGAGTTCTTTTGCCGTGAGGCCTGTGATTTCAGAGAAAAACATGTCTACTCCCGAGCCAAGAACTTGGTTTTCAGCGGGAGCTTGTGGCCAGCAAGGCGGAATGCCTCAAGAGCCTGCTCACGCGTGACACCGTTGATTTCAAAAATAACCTGTCCAGGCTTAACAACTGCGACCCATAGTTCTGGGTTACCTTTACCGGAACCCATACGAACTTCAGCTGGCTTTCTAGTAACCGGCTTATGAGGGAACGCGCGAACCCAAACTTTACCACCACGTTTTACGGAGCGGCTGATCGCGATACGGCTTGCTTCGATCTGACGCGAAGTCAGAGCGCAGTCCTCGACCGCTTGCAGACCGAAATCACCGAAAGCGACGAAGTTCGAGCGGCAAGCAAAACCCTTGCGACGACCTTTGTGGGTCTTACGATATTTTGTACGTTTAGGACTTAGCACGTGTCACCTCATCAGCTTCTCGCTGAGTCATGATATCGCCTTTGTAGATCCACGCTTTTACGCCGATGATGCCGTATGCAGTCATCGCACGAGCAACACCGTAATCGATGTCCGCACGAAGCGTGTGAAGAGGAACGCTCTTCTCTGTGTACCACTCGGTACGAGCGATCTCCGCCCCATCAAGACGTCCAGCGACTTGAACTTTGATACCGCGAACGCCGCCACGGATTGCAGCTGCGATCGACTTCTTAAGAGCACGACGCCAAGAGATACGCTTTTCGAGCTGCTGAGCGATGCTTTCCGCAACGAGCTGCGCTTCGATATCTGGCTTGCGAACCTCTTGAATGTTCACGAACACTTCGTTCGAAGTGAGCTTTTGAACTTCAGCTTTCAGCTGATCAATGCCCGCACCTTTTTTACCGATCACAACACCCGGACGAGCCGTGTGGATGATCACTTTCACTTTCTTCGCCGCGCGCTCAGTCTCGATTTTCGCGATACTAGCGTGCTTCAGTTTTTCCTGAAGATATTTGCGAAGCTTGAAATCCTCGTGGAGATTTTCGATGTAGGTTTGGCCTTTCGCGTACCAACGCGAATCCCAGTTACGAATAACACCTACGCGAAGACCAATCGGGTTAACCTTCTGACCCATCGATTACCTCTCGTCCAAAACTAAGTTAAAGTGACTGCTCTTGCGCTTGATCGGTGTCGCACGACCTTGCGCGCGAGGGCGGAATCGCGTGAGCGACTGTCCCATATCAACCGAAACGTGCTTCACGTAGAGGTTGTCGACGTCGACAACTTTCTTCGCTTCCGCGTTCGCAACAGCCGATTCCAAAAGCTTCTTGAGCATTCCAGCCGACTTTTGCGGCATGAACGCCAAGATACGAATCGCATCGTTCACATCTTTACCGCGGACGAGGTCGGCAACTGTACGTGCCTTCTGACATCCGACGCTTGCATTTCTTAGGTAAGCCTTAATTTCCATTACTCACCGCCTCTTACTTCTTCGGAGCGCCGGCTGCTGCTTTTTTCTCAGCGTGCCCGTGGAAAGTACGTGTAGGTGCAAATTCACCGAGTTTGTGACCGATCATTTGATCAGTTACGTAAACAGGAACGAACTTACGACCGTTGTGAACCGCGAAGGACAAACCAACCGCTTCCGGTAGGACTGTCGAGCGACGCGACCAAGTCTTGATGATCTTCTTATCGCCTTTTTCAATCGCCACCTGGATCTTCTTCACAAGGTGGTGATCGACAAATGGACCTTTTTTAATTGAACGTGCCACAGCGATCTCCTCTTACTTGCGCCGCTTGATAATCATGTTATCAGTACGCTTGTTCTTACGAGTCTTATAGCCTTTGCAAGGCTGACCCCAAGGCGTAACTGGATGGTGACCTTTACCAACACCCTCACCACCACCGAGCGGGTGATCGATTGGGTTCATGTGCATACCACGTACGCTGGGTCGGATACCTTTCCAACGATTGCGACCTGCTTTACCGATGCTGATGTTCTCGTTGTCTGTGTTTCCAACCTGGCCGATTGAAGCCAAGCAAGTCGACAGAACCTGACGAACTTCGCCCGATGGCAGACGAACCTGGCAATACTGACCAAGTTTCGCAACCAAAGTCGCGCCAACACCCGCTCCGCGAGCGAGCTGCGCACCTTTACCAGGGCGAAGCTCAACGTTGTGGATGATAGTACCAGTAGGGATCGCCGACAGAGGCAATGTGTTGCCAGGCTTGATGTCCGCTTGCGCGCTAGAGATGACAGTGTCACCGACATTCAAACCGATTGGAGCAACAATGTATGCCTTCGCGCCATCACGGTAGTGCAAGAGAGCGATACGCGCAGTGCGGTTTGGATCGTACTCGATCGAAGCAACAACTGCAGGGATCTCAAGTTTCGTACGACGGAAGTCGATCAAGCGATAACGACGCTTGTGTCCACCACCTTGGTGACGAATCGTGATTTGCCCGTGGTTGTTACGAGCCGCTTTTCCGCGAAGTGGCTGAGTCAGCGACTTCTCTGGCGTCGACTTCGTGATTTCCGCGAAATCATAGCCCGTCTTTTGACGCAAACCAGGTGTACGGGGACGGTATGTTTTAATGCCCATCTTTAAGCCCCCTCAAAGATCGAAATCTTCTCGCCAGCTTTGAGCTTAACGAGAGCTTTCTTCCAGTGTTTTGGTGGTCCCATCTTGATTTGTTTGCGGAAGTACTTTCCGCGGCAGATCAAAGTGCGAACACTTTCAACTTTTACGTTGAACGACTTCTCAATTGCTTTTTGGATCTCTGGCTTCGTCGCATCCAACGCCACTTCAAACGCGTATGTGTTCGCGTCCTCAGCGTGTGCAGCGTTTTTCTCCGAAATCAGAGGCGCCTTAATTACGTGACTCATATCAACCCTCCACTCCGCAACGCTCTACGATCTTCGCGATCGAGCCTTTTGCGAGAATAGCGTTGTCGAACTTGAGGAGGTCGTACACGTTCAAACCTTCTGTTCCGTAGTAACGGAACTTAGGAAGGTTGCGAGCTGCACGAGTCATCTTCTCGTTCGCCGATCCATCAAGAAGAACCGCTTTTTTCAGGCCGAAGTTCTCGAGGTTCTTTGCCAATTCTTTTGTTTTTCCAGTCGAAGACAATTCGTCGACGATGTGCAGGCGGCCTTCTTTCGCGAGGAAAGAAAGAGCGCTGCGCAAGCCAGCTTGACGAACTTTCTTAGGGAGCGAGTAAGCGTAGCTACGTGGCTCCGGACCAAACATCGTACCACCGCCAGGCATCAGAGGAGAGCGGCTCGAACCTTGACGAGCGCTACCTGTGCCTTTTTGCTTGAACGGCTTTTTACCACCGCCCGATACGAGGCCTTTAGTTTTTGTCATCGCTGTACCTTGGCGGCGGCAAGCCAGCTGCCAACGAACAACAGTGTGGAGAATGTCCTTACGAACTGGCTGAGCGAAAACCGCGTCAGGCAATTCAACATCGCCAACTTTCTTTTTATCCCAGTTGTAAACCGTCAATGTAGCCATGGCTTACTCCTTCACAAGCTTCACAAGCGAGTTGCGAGCTCCTGGAACTGGACCCTTCACAAGGATCACGTTTTCATCATGGAGAACGTCCACGACCTTCACGTTGTTCACCGTCACAGTTTCCGCGCCAAGATGGCCCGGGAAACGTTTGCCGGGCATAACCCGTCCTGGCCAAGTACGGTTACCGCTTGAACCAGGTTGACGATGGAACTTCGAACCGTGCGATGCAGGACCACCAGCAAAACCGAATCGGCGAACCGAACCAGCAAAGCCTTTTCCTTTCGACGTCGAAGTGACCTTTACAACGTCACCTTTTGCGAGAGTGTCGATTGTGACACGCGCACCGACTTGCAGGTCCGAGGCGAGATCCTGACGAATCTCACGAACGAACTGCGCGCCGTTTTCGAAACCTGCTTTAGAAAGATGGCCGCGTTCTGCTTTCGAAGAACGTACCGCTTTCTTTGGACCGCTTGCGATTTGAACAGCTGCATAGCCGTCCTTCTCGACAGTCTTCAATTGCGTCACGACCCATGGGTCCATCTTTAGAACCGTCACAGGGATCATCTCTCCGGCATCACCGTATACCGATGTCATGCCGACTTTCTTAAGAAACAGCCCACGCAACTTGACGCCAGCTGGAGCTGCAGAAGCTGCAGTCGCTGCATCAGCGGTTACTTGCTGTTCACCCGAATCCGTCATTTTCAACTACTCCTCAATCGAGTTGTTAGATTCTCTTAATTACGTTTGCGACAATTTGATTTCGACGTCGACACCAGCCGAGAGATCGAGCTTCATGAGCTGATCTACTGTCTGCTGAGTGGGCTCGAGGATATCGAGCATGCGCTTGTGCGTACGGATCTCGAACTGCTCGCGCGATTTTTTATCGACGTGTGGCGAACGAAGAACCGTGTAGCGATTGATGCGCGTCGGGAGCGGGATTGGACCCGCAACTCGTGCACCTGTGCGACGAGCTGTTTCTACAATTTCTCGAGTCGATTGATCGAGCAACTTGTAGTCGAATGCTTTCAGTCGAATTCGGATCTTCTGGCTTTGCATGATCCTCTTTTCCTTTCTTCGTTCACTATCTTCATTCACTAATTTCAGCTTCAAATTCGGAGGAGCATTCTTCGGGGATTCACCTGTCTTCCACTTCTTTCGAAACTCGAAAGAAGCCAAAGACAAAAGGTTATCCGCCCTGGAGAGGCTCAACGTGTTCCCCAGAAAACCTGGGACTTCGTTTGCATTTCTCCAAGAAAACCGACTCTTTACGGCTTTATCGTTTTCCGGCTTCGGCCATCATGGGGTCCTTTTGGATCCACTGGCATCAATCGAAATCCGCTATCGCTTCAGAATCGCGCCGAATTTTTCTCAACTAACCGGTCTCAGGGGGTTTGCTCAGAAAACGTATTTCTTCGCAAATTCAACCTCTTAGACAAGTCCGCTTCGAAGAAAGCCGACGTCCGCCCGCACTTTGGGCTACTCAAGGCGCGCAGTATGCGTTTTTGACGAGATGAAAGTCAAATCAAATTCGACCAAGTTTTTGCAGAATTTCCTGCGAAACCTTGGGAGGCGTAGCCGCGAACTGCTTAAACTCCATTGAAAAAGTTCCTCGCCCCTGCGTCAAAGAGCGCAAGTCCGTCGCATAGCCAAACATGGCCATCAATGGCGCCTCTGCGTCGATGACCTGACGACCTGCGCGGGCATTCATCGAGAGAACCTTGCCACGGCGAGAGTTCAGATCACCAATTACCCCACCCATAAACTCATCGGGGGTCGTCACTTCCACCTTAAAGATCGGCTCCAAAAGCTGAGGGTCAGCCTTTCGGGCCGCCTCGCGGAAGGCGTTTGCTCCCGCCACTTTGTAGGCCATCTCCGAGGCCGTCTCCTGATTGTACTCCGCACCGACCAGAGCGACTTCGAGATCGGTTGTCAAAAACCCGGCCAAGACACCGTTTTCTAAAGACTCTTTGATACCCTGCTCAATTGGAGCACTCATCGTCTTAGGAAGACGATCCGGCGGAATCAAGTTGCTAAACTTGAAGCCGGAACCAACAGTGCCCGGCTTCACTTCAACAATCGCGTGACCAAACTGGTTCTCACCTGCGATCACACGCTCAATGCGAGCCTCACCACGTGCCGACTTACCAACAGTCTCCCGGTAGCTCACCTGAGGCTTACCGACGTTTGCCTGAACCTTGTACTCACGCAAAAGACGATCCACCAGAATCTCCAAGTGAAGCTCGCCCATACCCGACAGCAGGGTTTGCCCAGTCTCGGCATCGACCCGCAAACGACATGATGGGTCTTCACGCTCCAGGCGCTGAAGACCGGCCATCATCTTCTCTTGATCAGCCGATGACTTCGCCTCGATCGCGACGGCAATCACCGGCTCAGGAAGCTGAATCGACTCAAGCACAACAGGATGGGAAACATGGCAGAGCGTATCGCCTGTCGCCGCAAATTTAAGACCGATGACAGCACCGATATCGCCCGCCTTGATCTCTTGAATCTCTTCGCGCGAGTTCGCATGCATGCGAACAAGACGCTGAATGCGCTCCTTCTTTTGCTCTCGAGGATTGAAAACCTGATCGCCCACTTTCAAGATGCCCGAGTAGACACGCACATAAGTGAGCGCACCTGAGAACGGATCGCTCGCGATCTTAAACGCCAGCCCCGCCAGGTTCGAATCCCAATCGGTTTTACATTCGATTTCGTTTTCTTCACGCGCGGGATCTTTTCCTACGACGTTTGGCACCTCGAGCGGACTCGGGAGATAACGAAGAACCGAGTCCAGGAGCAGCTGCACGCCTTTTTTCTTAAATGCAGACCCGCAGAGCACTGGGAAGAACTTCATCTCGATCGTGCCCTTGCGCAAAGCCACGACGATTTCTTCTTCTGAGATTTCTTCGCCCATTAAATATTTGTCGGCAAGAGCCTCGTCGATCTCTGTCACCCGATCGAGGAGCTTTTCACGATAGGACTTCGCTTCGTCGAGAAGATCCGACGGGATCTCGCCCTCAACCATCTGGTCACCCTGACCAGCTTCCGGCCAAGTCACCGCCTTCATGCGGACCAGATCAATCACACCCTGAAACTTGTCCTCGGCTCCAATCGGAATCTGAATGCAGACAGGCGAGGCCTCAAGGCGATCGATAATCGTCTGAACACTTCCGTGGAAGTTTGCTCCGATACGATCCATCTTGTTGATAAAGCAAATTCGCGGCACACGGTAACGATCCGCTTGGCGCCAGACCGTTTCGGACTGCGGTTCGACACCGTTAACGCCGTCAAATACGGCAACAGCGCCATCAAGAACGCGAAGACTACGCTCCACCTCGATCGTGAAATCAACGTGCCCGGGCGTGTCGATGATATTGATGCGATAGTTTTTCCAGAAGCACGTTGTCGCAGCCGAGGTGATGGTGATGCCACGCTCTTGCTCCTGTTCCATCCAGTCCATGATGGTATCGCCATCGTGGACCTCACCCATGCGGTGAGACTTACCGGTGTAGAACAAGATCCGCTCAGTCGTTGTGGTCTTTCCGGCGTCGATATGAGCCATGATGCCGATGTTGCGAGTTGCGTACAAAGACTCAAGGCCCTGAAACTTCGCAGCCTCAACCAGAAGAGCGTCTTTCGTTTGAATTTTCACAGATGAAGATGTGGCCAAGTCTTGTTCCTTTGGACGGAAGCTTCACGGATCGTGGAGCCAAGCTTAGCGAAAAAACCGCGCCCTGAGAACGATTATGAGCCAAAAAACAAAACGGGCCCGCCAGGGACCCGTTTCGACTTCTGATTTGCTCTTAAGAGACTAGTCTTAAGACTCTTACCAGTTGTAGTGCGAGAAGGCTTTGTTTGCTTCCGCCATACGGTGAACGTCTTCTTTCTTTTTGATCGCGTTACCACGGTTGTTGTAAGCGTCGATCAACTCTCCAGCGAGACGTTTTCCCATGTCCTTCTCACCACGCTCACGAGAATACTCGATGAGCCATTTCATAGCGAGAGCTACACGGCGCGATGGACGAACATCAACCGGAACCTGATAAGTCGCTCCACCTACGCGGCGTGAACGGACTTCGATTTGCGGCTTAGTGTTCTCGAGAGCCTTACGGAAAACTGTTACTGGATCATCTTCCGTAACTTTCGTTTTCAGTTCATCAAGCGCTCCGTAGAAGATCGCCTGAGCTGTGCTCTTTTTCCCACCGTACATCATTTTGTTTACGAACTTCGTGATGACGATATCGTTATAGATTGGATCCGGGAGGATCTCTCTTTTATGTACTCTGCGACGACGTGACATGAGTCCTCCTTATTTCTTAGGTCGCTTCGTTCCGTACTTCGAACGAGAGACAAGACGGCCGTTAACACCTTGAGTATCAAGGGTTCCACGGACGATGTGATAACGAACACCTGGCAAATCCTTAACACGACCACCACGGATCAGGACCACGCTGTGCTCCTGAAGGTTGTGACCGATGCCTGGGATGTACGAAGTGACTTCGTATCCGTTGGACAAACGAACACGGGCAACTTTACGAAGAGCCGAGTTCGGCTTCTTTGGAGTTGTCGTGTAAACACGTGTGCAAACACCACGACGTTGTGGACAGCCTTTGAGGGCTGGCGACGCCGTTTTGTTTTTCTGAACTTCCCGCTCGCGGCGGATCAGTTGGTTAATCGTCGGCATTCCTTCAACCTTTCTCTGCACATCCCAGCCGACGAAGCTGAGCGACAGGGTTTACTGCACCTTAAGGAGGTGCGGACCGGAATGGCGGTTTTAAGGGAGAAAGCCGGCTGGCGTCAAGGAAACCATTGAAAATAGCGAGAAAATGAAAACCAAAGGGCGCCCAGGAGAGCCCGAGAACGCCCTTCGGAGAGATTAAACGACTCGCCTTAGGCGCCAGCCGGCCTGACGCCCATTCGAGATAACACCTCTCGTCAGGAAAGAATTCCACGAGCCTGCCACAGATGGTTCAATAAAAGAAATGGCAAAACTATTTGAAACAATACGACGATCCGGCTGGACCCACATCACACTTTTACTGATAACGGCCGTCGCCTCTTTCGCTCGTTTCATTGGCGTTACCAAAAGTCCGCCGGGTTTCTACATCGATGAGGCCGCGATCAGCGCGCAAGTGCTGTGCTTTCAACAGTCTGGCGCAAATCTGCAGGGCGAGAGCTGGCCTCTTTTCACCGAAGTCTTGGGCGGCGGGTATCTCACTCCGGCCTATCTCTACCCTGCCGTCGCGTGGGTCTCACTATTTGGTGGCTCCATCGAGAGCTTTCGACTCTTCACGGCTTTTTTCTCGCTGATCTTTCTCGCCGGTGTTTTTGTTTTCGCTAAACGAATCTGGCAATCGTCCGATGCCGCCTGGCTCGCGACTCTCGCGGCCGCGATCAGCCCGTGGGTCTTTCAATTCGCGCGCATCGCCTGGGATCCGGCTCTAGCGCCAGCCTACTTGGCCTGGGCTTTTGCCGCGCTTTGGGGGAAACGTCGTTGGGAACTGGCACTTTCCGGAGTGCTGTTCGCCCTTGCCGCGTACTCTTATCCGCCGCTTCGCGTGCAGATCGCACTCACACTGCCCTGTGCGATAGGCGTTCTTCTATGGCGCACTCGTAGCTGGAGACCCTATCTTCTCACCATTGGCACAGCGCTCGTCACGAGCCTACCACTGCTCCAACTCACACTCAGTGGCACTATCCAAGGACGCTTCGCCATGCTGAGCGTATTCAATCCGCATTATCTTCTCGAAACCTATGGCGAGGCGACTTTCTTCCAAGGAGCCTTAGCTCTCCTGAAAAACCTTAAGCTCTTGCTCTCCCCCTCATACTTATTTATCAGCGGCGACGCCAACCTTCGACATTCGACCGGCGCCTTCGGAATATGGAGTTGGCTCGACAGCCTGGCGGGCCTCGCCGCCGTCGTCCTGGCTCTCGTCATGTTCCGGAAACGCCAACTATCGAAGGGGAGTTTGTATCCGGCAGTTCTGATCTTGACGGGATATCTCGCCGGCATTCTCCCAGCCGCAATGACCTGGGAGTCCAACCCACACGCGCTTCGCTCGCTCGGTGCGGCTTTGTTTCTGGCCATCGGCACCGGAGGCTTACTTGGGTATCTCTGGCAGCGGTATCTGAAGTTTCGCCCCGCACTTCTCGCTGTTGCAACGGTCTTCTTCATTTTGTTTCTAAGAGAATACTTCGCCTCGTATCCCGAGCGCGTCGGCCCCTGGTTCGACTCGTCCGTTACTGAAACGGCGTCGACACTCGCAAGTGAGGAGCGCCTCGAGGATCTCAAACAAACTCTTCAGTCGAGAGGAATCACCTACGACGAAATGGCCGTCAGCTATTACGAGCTTTACTACGGCACTCGTCGTTGCCAATCGGCTCGCTAAAGACTGAACTCCGGGTCTTGAGCGGATCGCTCGTGACCTACCTCTGCGCGAGTCGGCTCTGCCCAATAGACTTTGCGCAAAAGTTTACGCGCTTGCAACAAAGGCTCGTCATACGTCCCGTATCGAATTGGACCCGGATCAGGAGAGAGCGCCACGATTTTTTCGAGGAGATGTTTGTCGTGTTCAAGATCCCACTTGGATACCATGATGGTGAGAGGTGCCATCATTTTTAACAGAAGGCGCCAACGCGAGTTTCCCAACGAGGAGTACTGCATCACTCGAATTACGGTTTTGTGCTTCTGAACCGGCACAAAATAAATCACCACGTGCTGCCTTAACGGAGCCACTGGATTTCCTGCACAATCCGTCGCCGTTACCAGATAACTGATCCGAACAGGGTCAAATCTTACGACCCACTTATTGTCGAAGAATCCATTCTTCGGGAGCATAAAAAAGCTCCTGCCAAAAAAATCTCGTTGGGGACCGCGGTAGTTCACACTCAATTCATCGCCACGCACATCGCAGCTAAACTGCACATCGTGCGCGCCCTCTTCATTCCACCCTAGAACCTTGTGAACATATGGAAAGTGTTCGTCCTCATTGAAGTTATCCAGAACTAGCTCGAGAGGAGCGTCTATCGGAATTTCATAAGACCCCATATGGGTCCACTCGCTCACATCGGGAAAACTTGCTCGTCTTGCCAAATGACTGGAGGCCATCCAGATGAACCCGTCCGCCTCGTGCACACTGTATGTTGGAACTCGGCATTTCTTAATCGGCCCCGATGTCGGATGAGTCGTCGCGCCATCGCGATCAACACGCCAACCATGATAGGGACAAACAAGTTCATCATTTCGCAGCTCCCCCAAAGAAAGAGGCGAACCTCGATGAGGACATCGATCTTGAGTGGCCGCAATTTTGCCCTTTGACGTGCGAAACAAGACCACACGCTCCGGCAGCCCCGCCGATCCCACATCTATCGAAACCGGCTTCGATTTCAGCTTTTTCGATAGCAAAACAGGATGAAAAAAACGATCTATTGGCCGTGCCCCACTCATGCCCATCCTCGTCATCTTGGCTATAGTTTAGTTAAGCCAAGACTCGCACGGTCCTCTTCCAAAGAACACGGGCGCCATCTAGCCAGAGGAAAAAGTGTTTCCTTTTGGGCGACACAAAAAAAAGGGAGGCTTTCGCCTCCCTTTTGCTTTCACTTTCCGTCAGCTCGTTACTACTGCTGAGCCGAAACTGTTTGCGAACGCATACCCATTCCCGGAAGCAACGATGCTGCTTCACCTTGGGCTTCATCGACCGCGATCTTCCAGCGCTTGTACGCTGAGAGACCTGTTCCCGCAGGAATCAAGCGGCCCATGATGATGTTCTCTTTAAGACCACGCAAGAAGTCGGTTTTCGAGTTGATCGCCGCTTCTGTGAGGACTTTCGTCGTTTCTTGGAACGAAGCCGCCGAGATCCACGAGTCCGTCGAAAGAGAAACTTTTGTGATACCAAGAAGAAGAGGCTCGACAATCGCCGTGCGTCCGCCTTCTGCGCCCACTTTAATGTTCTCTTCTTCTACCTCGTTGCGCTCTGCCTGTTCGCCCGTGAGGAACTTCGTATCGCAACCGTCGACGATGCGCACTTTGCGCAACATCTGACGAACGATGACCTCGATGTGCTTATCGTTCAAGCTAACACCCTGAAGTCGGTAAACTTCTTGGATCTCGTTGACCAAGTAAGCCGAAAGCTCTGTAGGCCCTTTGACCGCCAAGATATCGTGTGGGTTCGTAGGACCATCCATCAGAGGTTCACCCTTCTTGACGAATTCGCCTTCACGAACCGCAACGTGTTTCCCTTTCGGGATCAGATATTCGCGAGCTTCATCACCCGTTTCTGGAGTGACGATCACACGCTGTTTACCTTTCACGTCTTTTCCGAATGTCACGTAACCATCGACTTCAGAAATGATCGCCGCCTCTTTTGGTTTACGAGCTTCGAAGAGCTCGGCAACGCGAGGGAGACCACCCGTGATATCGCGAGTTTTTGAAGTCTCGCGGTGGATCTTCGCAATCATTTCGCCGGCTGTGATCTCTTGACCCTCTGTAACGAGGAGTTGAGCGCCAACTGGGATGATGTTGCGAGCAGGGATTTCGCGACCTGGAAGCATAACTGGCTGATCGTTTTCATCGACGATCAAAACAGCCGGACGAAGTTCCGCCGATTTCGACTCGGTGATAACCTTTGTCGCGAAGCCTGTGACGGCGTCGACTTGCTCGGCCATCGTGACACCTTCTTCGATGTCTTGGAACTTCACGCGACCAGCAACTTCCGTGATGATTGGGTTCGAGTAGGGATCCCACTCTGCAAGGAGTTGACCCTTCTTAACCGTAGCACCATCTGCGATTTGCAATGTCGAACCGTAAACCAGCTTGAAGCTGTCACGCTTAACGCCATTTGCATCGATCAAGAGCATTTCGCCCTGACGATTCATCACAACCGCTTTTCCAGATTTGTTCATGACGTACGAAACGTCTTTGAACTTCACTGCTCCATCGTGACGAGCCGTGTGGACCGATTGCTCGACCGCACGCGATGCCGCACCACCCAAGTGGAACGTACGCATCGTGAGCTGTGTACCAGGCTCCCCGATCGACTGAGCGGCGATCGTACCGACTGCTTCACCAAGGTTCACGATCGCACCGCGAGAAAGATCGCGGCCGTAACACTTAACGCAAATTCCACGCTTCGTTTTGCAAGTCAGAACCGAGCGGATAGAAACCGACTCGATACCAGCAGCTTCGATGGCGCGAATATGTGTTTCGTTGATTTCGTGCCCAAGTGGAACAAGCACTTCGTTTGAAACTGGATGCGAGATCACTTCAGTCGCTACGCGACCAAGGATACGGTCTCCGAGTGGCTGAATCACTTCGCCACCTTCGATCAAAGGCGTGATGATGATGCCGTCTTCAGTTCCGCAATCGTGCTCTGTGATGATCGCGTCTTGCGCAACATCGTGGAGACGACGTGTGAGGTAACCCGAGTTCGCAGTCTTAAGAGCGGTATCCGCAAGCCCCTTACGAGCTCCGTGAGTCGAAATGAAGTACTGGATACATGTCAGACCTTCACGGAAGTTCGCCGTGATTGGTGTTTCGATGATCTCACCCGATGGTTTCGCAAGAAGACCGCGCATACCAGCGAGCTGACGAATCTGAGCCTGAGAACCCCGGGCACCGGAGTCCGCCATGATGAAGATCGGGTTGAACGAAGGAGCCGTGACTTTTCCTTCTTTCGTGTCGAACTCGTCTTTGTCGAGTTCGGACATCATCTCTTTTGCGACCTTGTCGGCCGTTTGAGCCCAGATATCCACGACTTTGTTGTATCGCTCACCATCCGTGATCAGACCTTCATCGTACTGATGCTGGATCTCGTTCACTTGGTTTTCCGCGTCTGCAAGCAATGTCGTCTTCGACTTCGGAATGACCATGTCATCGATCGAGATCGAGATACCTGCGAGAGTCGAGTATTTGAAGCCGTACTCCATGATCTTGTCCGCCAAGATACAAGTCGCCTTACCGCCAGCAAGACGGAAAGTCGTGTCGATCAACGACGCGAGCTGTTTCTTGTTCATGACTTGGTTCATGACCGAGAACGGAACTTCCGGAGGAACGATGTCGCTCAAGATCGCGCGACCAACCGAAGTGTCTTCGAGTTTGCCGTTGATGCGAACTTTACATGCCGCCTGAAGGTCGATGTGACCAGTTTCAAACGCATAGAGCGCTTCGTTAACCGAACCGAATGTACGACCTGTGCCACGTGCGCCCGGGCGAACGCGAGTCATGTAGTACATACCGAGAACGATATCCTGCGATGGGTTGATGATCGGCTTACCGTGCGCAGGGCTCAAGATGTTGTTTGTCGACATCATGAGAACGCGCGCTTCGACCTGCGCTTCAACCGAAAGCGGAACGTGAACAGCCATCTGGTCACCGTCGAAGTCGGCGTTGAACGCCGTACATACGAGAGGGTGAAGCTGGATCGCTTTTCCTTCGTGAAGAACCGGTTCGAAAGCTTGGATACCGAGACGGTGAAGCGTAGGAGCGCGGTTCAAAAGAACCGGGTGCTCTTTAACGACATCCGAAAGGATGTCCCATACTTCAACCGTTTCCTGCTCAACCATTTTCTTGGCTTGCTTGATCGTCGCAGTTAAGCCTCGCTCTTCAAGCTTGTTGTAGACGAATGGTTTGAAGAGCTCGAGAGCCATCTTCTTTGGAAGACCGCACTGGTGAAGCTTCAAGTGAGGACCGACAACGATAACCGAACGACCAGAGTAGTCGACACGTTTACCGAGAAGGTTCTGACGGAAACGGCCTTGCTTACCTTTCAGCATGTCCGAAAGCGAACGGAGTGGACGCTTGTTCGGGCCAGTGAAGGTCTTGCCGCGGCGACCGTTGTCGAGAAGTGCATCGACCGCTTCTTGAAGCATACGCTTCTCGTTACGTATGATGATATCCGGAGCGTTGAGCTCCTGGAGCTTCTTCAGACGGTTGTTACGGTTGATAACACGACGATAGAGATCGTTCAGATCGGAAGTCGCAAAACGACCACCATCAAGAGGAACGAGAGGACGAAGATCCGGTGGAATAACCGGAAGCGCTTCGAGCATCATCCACTCTGGACGGTTAACCGACGACTTGAACGCCTCAACGACTTTCAAGCGCTTTGTGATTTTCTTGGTTGCCGCTTCGGACTTCGCATCTTGAAGCTCAAGGCGAAGTTTGCGCGACAGATACTCTGGGTCGATCTTGCGAAGAAGGTCGCGAACGGCTTCGCCGCCCATTCCTGCTTTGAAGTTCGGTCCGTTTTCTTCGAGAGCTTTTTGGTATTGATCTTCGCTAAGAACCGCACCCTCTTCGAGGGTCGTTTCCATAGGATCGATCACGACATAAGCTTCGCAATAAAGAACCTTTTCCACGTCTTTCAACGAGAGGTTCAAAATGTTGCCGATGCGCGAAGGAAGCGAACGCAAGAACCAGATGTGCGCAACCGGAGTTGCAAGCTCAATGTGGCCAAGGCGCTCACGGCGGACTTTGGATTGTGTGACCTCAACGCCGCACTTTTCACAAATGACGCCGCGGAACTTCATACGCTTGTACTTACCGCACAAGCATTCGTAGTCCTTCACAGGTCCGAAGATCTTTGCGCAGAAAAGACCGTCACGCTCTGGCTTGAACGTGCGGTAGTTAATCGTCTCTGGTTTTTTCACTTCGCCAAACGACCAGCTGCGAATCATTTCTGGCGATGCCAGCGATACGCGAACCGCGTCGAAGCTCAGTGGATCACGTGGTTTATCGAAAAAGTTTAATAAGTCTTTCAAGTTCGTTCCCCAATCTCTTTCTGTTTTACGATTGGCCGTTACTGTTCAATTTCATCATACTTAAAGCGTCCGTCAGGACTCCTTTGGTCAGCTTACTGCTCAACCTCAGGAGTCTTGTCGGTCAGGATGTCTGATTCGATCAGTTCCACGTTCAGAGCGAGCGACTGCAGCTCCTTCACGAGAACGTTGAACGATTCAGGCAAGCCCGGCTCAAGTACGTTTTCACCTTTGACGATCGACTCGTACATGCGCGTACGACCTGCAACGTCGTCTGACTTAACAGTCAGGAACTCTTGCAGAGTATAAGCGGCACCGTAGGCCTCAATCGCCCAGACTTCCATCTCCCCGAGACGCTGACCACCGAACTGAGCTTTACCACCCAGAGGCTGCTGCGAAACGAGTGAGTATGGTCCGATAGACCGTGCGTGGATCTTTTCTTCGACCAAGTGGTGAAGTTTCAGCATGTACATCACGCCGACTGTCACTTGGTTTTGGAATGGCTCACCAGTACGTCCGTCGAACAGAGTCATCTGACCGTTCGTTGGAACCTGTGCACGAGTGAGAAGATCTTTAACGTCAGTTTCACGAGCGCCGTCGAAAACAGGAGTTCCAACGTGAACACCGTTTTGCATCGTCACGAGCATCTTACGAACTGATTCGTCGTCCGCTTTGTCGATGACCGTCGAGATCTCGTCGTCTTGGAAAGTCGACTTGATCGCCTGACGAGCAGCTTCCGATTGGAACTTCTCGATGTGTGGCTTGAGCTGTTCGCCAAGATTGCGAGCGGCCCACCCCAAGTGAACTTCCAAGATCTGACCGATGTTCATACGCGAAGGAACGCCGAGCGGGTTCAATACCATGTCGACTGGCGAACCGTCCGCGAGGTACGGCATGTCTTCAACAGGCATGATCTTCGAGACGACACCCTTGTTCCCGTGGCGACCGGCGAACTTGTCACCGACTTGAAGCTTGCGCTTAATCGCAACGTAAACTTTGACCATCTTGATGACGCCGGCAGGAAGTTCGTCACCCTTACGGAGACGATCCATTTTTTCGCTGAAGACCATTTTAACTGCGTCGAGCTGGTTACGAGCACCATCGATGACGCGGCTAACTTGATATTCAAGATCTTGCTCGAGCGGGATGTAAGTCAAAAGTTCGAACGGAATCGTTTCGAGATCCGCGTCCGTGATGCTTTGACCTTTCGACAAGAGCTTTTGCGAACCGTCTTCGTTTAAGAGGACGCCCGTTGTGATTTTACCAAGAAGAAGGCTCTTCAGCTTCGAGAGAGCGTTGTTCTTGATAACGTTCTGCTCGACCGCGAGATCCTTTTCGAGTTTGCGTTTCTTCTCTTCGATGATCGAGAGCAAGCGCTCATCGCGCTCAGCACCTTCACGACCATAAACCTGAGCGTCGATAACCGTACCCGAAACACCCGCTGGAACACGAAGCGATGTATCGCGAACATCTCCGGCTTTTTCACCGAAGATCGCGCGGAGAAGCTTTTCTTCCGGCGACAATTGCGATTCACCCTTCGGAGTGACTTTACCAACGAGGATATCGCCAGGTTTTACTTCCGCACCGATGCGGATGATACCCGATGTATCGAGGTCCTTAAGGGCCTCTTCACCGACGTTTGCGATATCGCGAGTGATCTCTTCTTTTCCAAGTTTCGTATCACGAGCCAAGCACTCGAATTCTTCGATGTGAATCGACGTGTACGTGTCTTCTTTGATGAGACGTTCGCTGATCAAGATCGAGTCTTCGAAGTTGTAGCCCATCCAAGGCGTGAACGCGACGAGGATGTTCTGACCAAGCGCCAACTCACCGAGCTCTGTCGATGGACCGTCGGCGATGATGTCACCGCGGCGAACAGTGTCGCCAACCAAGACGATCGGCTTCTGGTTGAAGCACGTGTTTTGGTTCGTACGCTGGTACTTCGTGAGGTTGTAGATGTCGACGTTCGCGCCAAGCTCTCCGCCTTTTGCGAAACGACGAACAACGATACGGCTAGCGTCGACTTCTTCAACGATCCCGTCGTTTTGTGCAACTACGCTTGTTCCCGAATCCTTTGCAACCAGGCGCTCAACTCCCGTTCCGACAAGCGGAGCTTTCGAACGGAGAAGTGGAACGGCCTGCCTTTGCATGTTCGATCCCATGAGGGCGCGGTTCGCATCGTCATGCTCGAGGAACGGAATCAAAGATGCCGCGATCGAGACGAGCTGCGAAGGGCTGACGTCCATGAGAGAAACTTTGTCTTTATCTACGTTCACGTATTCGCCGTTAACACGAACCGTGAGCGCATCAGCTTTGATTTCAGTCGTCACTTCACGCGACGCCTGAGCGATGTGGTGATCCGCTTCTTCGAGAGCCGACATGTACTCGATGCTCGAAGCGACTTTGCCACCATCAACACGACGGTACGGCGTTTCGATGAAGCCGTAGTTGTTGATACGAGCATAAGTCGCAAGCGACGCGATCAGACCGATGTTCGGGCCTTCTGGCGTTTCGATTGGACAGATACGACCGTAGTGCGTTGGGTGAACGTCACGAACTTCGAAGCCCGCGCGATCGCGAGTCAAACCACCTGGTCCAAGAGCCGACAAACGGCGCTTGTGCGTGATTTCCGAAAGTGGGTTCGTCTGATCCATGAACTGCGAGAGCTGAGACGCATTGAAGAATTCCTTCAAGACGGCGTTCACTGGCTTCGCGTTGACAAGATCGTGCGGCATCATCGTGTCGACATCTTGAAGCGACATGCGCTCGCGGATGGCGCGTTCCATACGAACGAGACCGATGCGGTATTGGTT
>CAUJGS010000043.1 GCA_963170185.1 Bdellovibrionota bacterium | reverse complement strand
GCCAAGGCCGCCGAGTTTTTTCTAAACCAGTAGGAAAACTTCCGCGCTCGTTCGAGCCCAAGAAGGGTTGTCATTGTCGAGCTTCGCGCCATTCCTTGCGGCAGTCGGCGGAACATCACCCAGTGATAAAACCATCCAGATATCATACTCGAAGTGAACAGCAAAACGCCGGTGAATGCGGCGTAAAATGGTGTCGGTCCGAGAAGCGAGAAGCTATGCAGTGTTTTTTCGGCTTTCGCGAGCGTGAGAAAGGGCGAGCCCGACATCAGGCCAAAACTTCCACACAAGAGAAAGACACCTGGAATGACGGCGATGATGTTTCCCATAACCGCCAGCGACTGCGAACGAAACACCGCGAGGATCTCGTTGATGATCGGCTGCATGGCGATTTCGCTTGGTTCGTGATTCGCTTGATCCACCGGATTGTCGAAAGACTGAATCTGATTGGCCAAAGCGGCGGCGGTCATCGCCGGCTGTTTTGTGGCGAGGCTGAAGCCTTGGAAGTGAATCGCCAAGAAACTTGCCGAGTAGTTGAGTGACGCAAAAAAACCGTGGAAGAAGGGTGAGCTAGGAATGGCCGCGATCAGGTACTTGAAGATCGTGGTCACCGCCGTCATCGCACCGCCGCCTAGGGCGCTTCGAAAGAGAGCGGCTTCGTCGCCGGCGGACTTCGCAATGTAGTGTTCGCCAGTTTCGGCGCTGTTTTCGGCGATCTTTTTTGCGATCAAGGCCGTGTTGTCGTCGATCAACGCGCGAATACTGTTTCCGTGCACACTATCGTAAATGAGTAGCGCCATGAGGTTTTGCACGGCCTCAAGTTGAATTTCGTTTTGTTCAAAAAGCTTAAAGACCGACAAAAACCGAGTGATCAGCGCTTTGGTGCGCTCGAGGTGGTAGACGAGATCAACACTGACCCCGTGCTCGTCCATGTGATCATAAACGGAGCGCAGTGATCCCAGGCACTCTTCCGCGGTGGCCGTGACTTCGCGGTAGAGTTTGTCGCGTGTTTCCGGCGATGAAGTTTGAAGCCACTCAAGAGTCAGTAGTTGCAAGCGAACAAAGGCTGTGGGGCCTTTTGACTGATCACTTTCGCGTTCTCGCAGCGATTGGTGCGAGCCAAGTGCCGCAATTTGAAGGGCCAGATGGGAGGTCGATGTGAAGAGGTCCTCTTTCCAAGAGTCCAGAGCGCTCGGGTCATCCTCGAGCACCAAGTTGGATAACTTTTGAAAGGTCGCCGGTTCGACCCGGGAAATGGCGATGGCGTCGGACTCTTCGTCAAACGCTTGGCTCATGAGAACTTCGATGTTCCGGTCTTCTGGAGGTCGAGGGAGGATGCGGCGCTGAAGGCGTTCGGCGAATTCCGAAACAAGCCCCGACTGTTGGTGAAGCCCCATCGAGACCAGCGCTTCAAAGATGCTTGTCTCGCGAACGACGCTTCGAAGCAGCGTTTGGAATTTTGTACGCCACGCGGGGTTTCTGTCGAGAACATGCAAGAGCCACTTGATACGACGTGCTTGCGGAAGCCCAGTTTCAAATTTAAGCTCGGTGCCTTTGAGTGGGGATTCGGAAAACACCCAGTTGCAGAGTTCTCGCATCCAGTCCATGCGTCGCCACAATGCGATCTGCGGAGAAGGAATGGAGTTAAGAAGAACGTCGAGATCTTTTCGTGTCGGTCCTTGCCAGATTTCGATCCGCATATGCCCGCCAGTTTGAACTAGCGGACGAGGAAACTCAAGGCTCTGGTCAACGCCCTGGTCAAGGCTCAGATGGAGGGGCTGTTTCAGTGACAAGTTTCTCGATATTCGCCTTGAGATTCAGCAGTTCAAGACTTCGTGGCTGGTCTTGTCGATTAAAGACATGCTCCATTTGGATTTCGAGTTTCAAACACTCCGCGTGGCGCTGCGCCATCTTGTTGATTCGAAGACGACGTTGGCGCCCCATGCGCGCGAGGACCGGCTTTAAGCTCCCGGTGTCGAGAATGTCTGGCCCAGGGGCGCGGGTGCTGGTCTCCATCAGGTCGGGACGCATGCGGATGCCGTAGAGACCCGGATTTTCTCGACTCCATTTTTGGCATGTACGCCAGTTCGCCCAAAGTTCGGACGTGAGACGTTCTTTTTTTGGCGGAGTCACCTGACCAAGCTCGGCGTCAATCAGGCTTAAGAGGCGATTCGCACCGGCAAGCGACTCGCTGATGCGTTCCTTGTCGGAGAAGCGAACATCGGGTCGCGAGGCGATTTTCATGACCGATTCCGCATGCTGCACATACTCGAATACGGACTTCCTGAGATCCTGCAGCTCTTCGTGAGTTTTGCGATTGATGACGTGGCTTGAAAGCGCGGGGTGTTTGATGATGATGCCGCCAGCGCGAAGAGTGCGATCGATCTCCTCCATGCGTTCAAGACTGGCATTTCCTTCGGTAACCTTGATTTGCACCTGATCGGTTTGTTCATGTTTGGGTTCACAAGCCACTGCGAACAACGCGACCAATGCCAGCATGGAAACCGACCGAAGTGATGGTTTCGCAGTGACCAAGCAAGTGACCAAGTGTTTTACACGCATGAAAAACTGTCGCACGGGGTGTCCTTCGGTCAAATCGACCTTTTTTGCCAGTTTGCACGGATCAGCATAGATCTCCCTGGATCTATCTTTTTCCGTCTAGTACTAGAGCAATATTGTAGAGCAATATTGTGACCTATATGGAGAGTGTTTGCCGATGGTCGTTTGACGATCTGTCGCGGTTTGAAGTTAAATCGTCGGAAAGAGATTCATGAGACGGCCCAAAATCGTTACCGGCATTCTAGCTGTTTTGTTCCTTGCTTTAGGCGCAGGGTGTACGTCTGTTTCGCGCTCGCAATACAGTCAGTATATCTATGTCTTACCCAAGACCGACCAGCAGACGACACGAGTCGAGGTCGACGGCGAGATCAAGGGTGTGGCTCCGGGTTACTTCGAGGTCTCACGCGGGCGAAAACCCAAGATCACTTTGATCGAAGGTGATAGACGCCGAGATGTGCAAATCGAAACACGCTACCGCTGGTCGCGAAGCTTTTTTAGTGGGTTCGTGTTTTTCGCTTATGCACCGTTTTCTTGGTTGATCGACCTTGCAACCGGTACAGCTTGGGACGCGCAGGACTATAAGGAGCCCGGCGCGAAGCTCCCGAATGCCGAACGATTCCGTATTGCCGTGGCTCCGCCCAAAGCGGATTCACAGGAGGTTTCAGATCTCGGCGGAGAGTGGTTGGCTTTAAAGCTTCCGACACAATCCGGAACCTCGGCTTATCCCGGCTATGCCGGTACGCCCGTGATGAAGCCCTATCGCGAGACGCTGCCGATTTTTTTGGATAGCGATTATTTTTACGATGTTCACTCTGGTGATCCTGGTCAAAGTCGCAATCTCTATCGGCAACTCGACGCCGAGGTGATCGTCGAATCGAAAATCGAGAAAAAAGGGGATTCCTACACGCTGGAATCAACGGCGCTCAATACGATTTCCGGCGCGAAGGTCCCCGGGCCTAAGTGGACCTTTCAAGAGGCCGAGCTGAGTCGCCGTATTCCGGGGTTTGGTACCAAACTGAAAAACACCTGGTGGACGAGGCTGATTCCCAACACGGTCGGTGTCGATTTGGTTTCTGAACGTTTGGAAGTGGAACTCGCGTCGACAGGGCTTAGTTATCAGTTACAACCTGTGAACTCGAACGATTGGTTTTCGCAAGGGGTGACCTATATAAGCTCGCTGAACTTCTCAAGCAGTCCAGACCGGCGCCGAGAGTTTTCATCGAAGTGGGAACTCAGCGCGGTTCCGGTTTTGCGATTTTCTCGCAAGCACGTGAAGGCCGCGGATCTTCCGATCCCAAACGGCGTGCTGGTTGAAAGCGATCCGGAGTTTGTACGGTGGTTGATTTCCGGTGGGTATGGTTTGGAAGTCGGCTATTTGAATGGTCGCCATTACGTGTATCTCGACATCATTCCAACCTTTCTTTGGTCGCAGGTCTCGTGGCGGCAAAATGGAGCCAATCAAACGGCGACACGCACGGGTTTTTCCTCGCAAACGGAGCTTGGCTACAACTATAACTGGCGCACGAATTGGTTTGTGAAGCTCTTCACGAGATCGCAGTTTGAAGTGACGGAAATATGGCAAGATGCTTTGTCGGCAAGAATGGGAAGTCGGCAGTATCCGGTGTCGGCGTCGACGGTCGTCTCGGGGCTGACGATTGCTTATCAGTTTGAATCTTACGAGTTCGCCGGGTCGCGGTCTCGCAAGTAGTCTTCGGCTTCCGCGAGTTTTTCCATCATCTCAAGAAGCTTGTTTTCTGTTGTTTGGATGTCCTCGTAGAGCTTGCCAAGCTTCTCGGCGGTTTCCTTGGCGTTGTTCGCGGACAAGGAGGCGTGGAGTTCATCTTGCTGCGTCAGCAGTTTGGCCAAATTGGTTTCAGATTTCGCAATCTGTTTTTGTAGCTCCTTAGCTTCCGCCTGGTAACGTCTGGTTTGATCTTTGAGGCTTGGCGGTTTGCTCGCTGCGATCTGATGATTGTCGGTCTCGTCAGAGGTCCCAGTTTGAAGTGTGGACACCGAGGATGTCGTTTTCGTATTTCGCAAGAGCTCTTTCAGAGCGCCACGTTCGAGGCTCCAGAGATAGTCGTCGTATGTTCCAGGGTAGAGTTCAACTTTTCCGTCGCGAATCTCGAGGATCTTGTTGGCGATGCGACCGATGAAGCCGCGATCGTGACTCACGACGATTACTGTTCCTGCGTAATCGCGAAGGGCTTCGGTCATGGCTTCGACGGTGTCGAAGTCGAGGTGGTTTGTCGGTTCGTCCAAAAGCAACAAAGGGCTTCGTTTCAAAAGAATCTGGCCAAGAGCCACGCGCGATTTTTCTCCACCGGAAAGAACGCTCACGGGCTTGTGTACGTCGTCGCCACCGAAAAGCAAGGAGCCCGCGAGATTGAGGATCTCTTGATGTTTGATATCGGGATGTGCGGCCTCAACCAGGCAATCCAGCACGGTTGCCTCTGGACGAAGCTCCTCGGCCACGTGTTGGGCGAAATAGGAAAGCGACACCTGATGCCCAAGCTCGCGCTTGCCCTGAAGAAGCGGAATGCGACCGCCAAGAGATTTCAGTAAGGTCGACTTTCCCACGCCGTTAAAACCAACGACCCCGAGATGCGAGCCTCGCTCCAGGCGAAGATTCACGCCTCTAAGAATGGAATTCGAGCCATATCCGAGCTCTGCGTTCTCTAGGCGAAGTGATTCTTTTCCGGTATGAATCGGTTCGGGGATTCGAATTTTTGCGCGAACGGGAAGATCGCGAATTTCGATCTTCTCCATCTTGTCGAGGGCTTTTAGGCGACTTTGTGCCTGCTTGGCTTTGGTGGCCTTTGCGCCAAAGCGTGCGACGAAGTCTTCGATACGTTTTCGTTTCGCCTCTTGATGAGCGGCTTGCGCTTCTAGAACTTCGCGCAGCATGGCCTTTTGCTCGAAGTAGTCGTCGATATTTCCAGGGAACTTGGTGATTTCGCCTTGTTCCACTTCCAAGGTGTGATCCGTCGTGCGTCGCAAGAACTCGCGATCGTGCGAAATCAAAAGAAAGGCTCCCTCGTAACTTTGCAGGAAGTTTTCAAGAGCCATGACGCTTTCGAGATCAAGGAAGTTCGTCGGTTCATCAAGAAGCATCAGGTTCGGTTCGCGGCCGATCAATGCAAGCAGCTTCATCCGCATGCGATAGCCGCCGCTTAGCTGATGAAAGGTCTGCGTAAAGTGATAATCGGTAAGACCCAGAGATTTCCCAAGTGCCTTTAATTCCCAAAGAGGTTTGGTCGCGGTTTCTTCGAGATACTCTTCGGCCGACTTGTTGATAGGCTCATGCGCCTCTTGTTCGAGATACCCGATCCGCAGTTTGTTGGATCGAATGATTTCACCTTGGTCGAGCGTGTCGAGTCCGACGAGGATTTTAAACAGCGTCGTTTTGCCCGCGCCGTTTGGACCGATCACGCCAATGTGTTCGCCTTCGTTGATCGAAACCCGCGCATTATCAAACAGCGTTTTTAGACCAAAACTCTTGTTGCCGTTTTGCAGTTGAAGAAGGTTTGCGGGTTGAGCCATTGGAGAATCGTTCCGATTTAAGTTGCTGCTTGGTCGTCGTATTTTTTCTCAAGCGCGCGAATGCCGAAGTGATAGTCGGCTGTTTTAATAAAAAAGTCCATAAAGAGATAATTGATACCCGCGCCGCCGACAGCGCCAGCCAAAGGAATCGCTTCGGCTAGGGCTTTTTGTGAAACACGCATTTTAAAGCGAAGCGCGATTTGAGCGACAAGTTTTTGCAAAGCCGCGGCCGAGCTGTCGGCTAGGACTTTGGTAATCGCGGCACGACTTGCAAAATAAGAGGAATTCATGGCGTCGTCGGAGCTAGATTCTCTCGCACCCATTCCAAAAACCGATAGGCATTCAAGCTGTGTTTCGCGTGAGCCGAGATCAAAGCCATGTTGTTTGGCTTGATCGGCGATTCCACGCAATATCAACACCGTCGTAAGCGGGAGGTCGGCGGCAAGGCCGGCCCAGCCGAAAAAACCACCTATGCCACCGATAGCCGCGGCCAGTGGACGGTGAGGGAGCTTGGGAGATTTCTCAAGTTTGAGAGCCGACTTGAGCGCCATATTAAGAGCGCGATCCGTGCTCATTTCGATAATCTTTTTCGCGCGATCCGGAAGTTTTTCGCTCATTGCTTCGATCGGACGCCCTAGAAACGCCAAGCCCTGATGAACAGCGCCGGGATTTTCGAAGAAGCTCAGCGCTTCGCGAACGAAGGCTTGCTCGTCGGGTGTGGCTTTGTGAAGCCACGGAAAATGGGACTCGGTGGATGTCGCTTGAGCCACGGGAGTTGCGTCTTTCATCACCTAGCAGTTTAGCGATTTGCCTAGGGCCTCGCTAGTGGCGAGCGAGCGCGGTGCGTTAGGTGTGTGCGAGACAGTTCCCTGCCGACAGAACTTTGCCTATCGTTTTGCTTTCGCTCTCGTCTTAGGTGTTTTTTAAGATGGTTTTTTAAGGAAGGTCTGCGATGTCGATCGAATCTACAAATGTTAGCAACCTCGTTGGTCACGCCTTGATTGGTGGGGAATGGGTTCCGGGAACAGATGGAAGTTTCGATGTCCACTCGCCTCACACTGGCGGCAAAATCGGTTCGTGCACGATCGCAAGCCATGATCAGGTCGACAAGGCCATTCGTCTTGCCAGTGAAGCGCAAAAAGAGTGGGGCCGTCTGCCGGCAAAAGAGCGGGCGAAGGTGCTGTTTAAATTTCGCGAAATCCTGATTCGTGATCTCGACGAGATTTCTGCGCTAAAAAGTGCGGAGAGCGGCAAAACCTTCGAAGAAGGCAAAGCCGGGCTCATGAAGGGTATCGAAGTTCTAGAGTTCGCAATCTCGATTCAGAATCTCGATCTCGGAGGCCGACTCGAGATTTCTCGGGGAGTGACGTGCGAGTACCGTCGCGAACCATTGGGTGTGGTCGCCAACATCACGCCGTTTAATTTCCCGGCCATGGTTCCGATGTGGACCATACCGATCGCATTGGCGTTGGGAAATGCCTATGTCTGGAAGCCCTCTGATAAGACACCTCTAACGGCTATTCGCATAGCAAACGCATTGTTGGAAGCGGGTCTTCCAAAAGGTCTCTTTGTCGTCGTTCAAGGTGGAGCGAAAGTGGTCGAGGCGGTGATCGATCATCCGCTGGTGAAGGCGATTGGTTTTGTCGGTTCCACGAAAGTAGCAAAACTCGTTTATACAAGAGGCACAGCTTTAGGAAAGCGCGTTTTGGCTTTGGGTGGAGCAAAAAACCATATTGTGCTCTTGCCGGATGCCAACCCGGAACTCACGGGCGTCGGCATTTCGGACTCTTTCACGGGCTGCGCTGGTCAACGCTGTATGGCGGCGTCTGTGCTTCTGGCTGTCGGCGATGCGAAGGGTGTTGACCCGCACATCGAGCGTATCGTTCGTAGAGCGGGTTCATTGGAGCTTGGAAAAGATATGGGGGCTTTGATTACGAAGGCGCAAGTCGATTTTCTTCGCGGTGCCATTGATCGCGCTGAGAAAGCGGGAGCCAAGGTACTACTCGATGGTCGGAAAGCGAAAGCTCCAAAAGGTAAAGAAGGTGGGAACTGGTTGGGACCGACGGTCCTCGATAGAATCCAGCCGGGCACCGAGGCTGCGGAAATCGAACTCTTTGGGCCGATCTTAAGCATCGTTCGTGTTCCCGATTTAACCTCGGCAATGAAGATCGAAAACAGCGTGGAGTACGGAAACGCTTGTAGCGTATTTACGTCAAGCGGTCCTCTGGCGGATCGTGTGGCGCGTGAAGCTTCGACGGGGATGGTGGGGATCAATGTCGGCGTGCCTGTTCCGCGTGAGCCATTTTCGTTTGGTGGGATCAACGCTTCGAAGTTTGGTCACGGAGACATCACGGGTCATCAGAGTTTGGATTTTTGGAGCAATATCAAAAAGGTCACGACGAAGTGGGAGCGCCAGACGGACTCGACATGGATGTCGTAAAAGTATAATCGGGGTAAAAAGGGGTTTTACGTAGTATGGAAAAACAGTCTTCAAGTGCGACCAATGGAAAGCCCGTTAATCGCCACTTAATTTTGGCATCACATAGCAATTTGAAGTTCAAAGAGACACTCAGTATCAACTGGGGCGCGAAGACCGCAATGGAGCGGGGACCTGTCGTGGCAAGCCTCACGAACCCGCGCGCCAGAAATGCGATCGGTGCACACAGCGGAAGCTACACCGTTTACCGTGCGCTTTCGATTGCCAGTGGCAAATTTCCTCCGCAGCATCGCCCTGATTTAGAGAACACACAAAGCCCGGTACAGATCGGACCTTACTCGCAGTGGATGGATCCGACGAAGATCGTCTCTCTTGATCCTTGGGGGCTTGATCCGCAAATCGGTTTCAAACCGCTTTTTGAGCAAGGGTATGACATTCGTCCATCGATTGCAGTGACTCAGGCTCATTTGCAGATTCCCGAAGTCGCAGAGGCGATTGCGAAGGGTCGTCTAAAAAAAGATGGTAAGATCGTTCTCGATACCGGTGATATCAAAGTCACGAAAGTCGCGATTGAGCCTGTTTGGTATCTTCCGGGAATGGCGGCACGGCTTGGTGTCGATGAAGGTGAGCTTCGCCGAATTCTCTTCCAAGAAACCGGCGGGATGTATCCGGAATTTATCACCCGGCAAGACTTGAAAGTTTGGTTGCCACCCATTGGCAGCACGACGGTTTATATCTTCGGCGATCCAAAAGACCTGGCAAACCCCAAGGTCGAACTGACTTGCCGTGTTCACGACGAGTGCAACGGTTCGGATGTTTTCGGTTCGGATATTTGCACGTGCCGTCCTTACTTGATGTATGGCATCGAAGACGCGGCTCGCACGGCGCAACGCGGAGGAGTTGGTCTCATCGCCTACTACCGCAAAGAAGGCCGCGCTCTAGGAGAGGTCACGAAGTTCTTGGTCTACAATGCACGTAAGCGGCAAAAAGGCGGAGATTCGGCGGCGACCTATTTCCATCGCACGGAATGCGTTGCGGGAACAGAGGACGCACGCTTTCAGGAGTTCATGCCGGATTGTCTTCACTTCTTCGGCATCACCAAGATTCACAACCTGCATTCGATGTCGAACATGAAGTACGACGCGATTGTGAAAAGCGGCATCGAGGTCGTGAATCGCATCTCGATCCCTGACGAGTTGATTCCAAAAGATGCGCAAGTCGAGATGGAGGCGAAGAAAGCCGCCGGATATTTCTCCAAAGACGGAGCAAAGCAAGGATCGGCTTTGGAGAGTGTGAAAGGTCGGAAGATCGATGAGTGAAATCGCACTTTCTCAAAACGATCTCGACTACATCTTCACGCCACAGGCGATTCGCGATCGAGCAAAGCTCGTCTACGAGGACGCGAAGGCTGGTCGCGGTCATTTTTTGATTCAAGACGATCTGCTCCCCGACGTGGTTCAATACGTGATGGCGGTGATCGCAAAAAACTATCCCGATGGGAAGATCCCGTTTCATTCTCGTCGCGGTCATTTTCGGGCAGGCGGTATCGATCGAGTGACTCAGTTTAAAGAAAAACTGAGAAAGGACTTCGGTGGCGATTCGTTGGAGCAAGCGCGTGCGGAAGTCGACCTCGTCGTGACCTCTGTTTTGCTGGATGCGGGTGCCGGTGCAAAGTGGCTTTATAAAGAGGCGGGCACCGGTGTTACCATCGGTCGCTCCGAGGGGCTTGGCATTGCAAGTCTTCACATGTTTGAAGCCGGCGCGATGAGTGGCGATCGCCGTTCGTTGAAGGCTGATGCGTCCGGGCTTAAGAGTCTTACGGTTTCAGATTTAGAAAAACACTTCCAGGTTTCCGATGGAAACCCGATGGTGGGAGTCGAGGGCCGATTGGGGCTTTTAAATGCTCTTGCGAGGGCCGTCGAGAATCGCGCGGTCTTTCCGACGCCGAGACCGGGCGCCATGGTCGATACACTTCTTGAGCGTCATGGAAAAACGATTCCAGCGACCGGCATCTTGGCCGTTGTGTTGGAGGGGCTTGGTGTCATTTGGCCGGGACGTTTGACGGCGAAAGGCCCCTACGGTCATCGCAACCTCGGCGATGTCTGGGAGCATGCTCGTCTTGGAACTTTGATTCCGTTACATAAGCTTTCTCAGTGGCTGACATACTCTTTGATCGAGCCACTTCAGGATGCGGGACTCACGGTGACGGGTGTCGAACAATTAACGGGACTAGCCGAGTATCGAAATGGCGGGCTCTTGGTTGATCGCGATCTGATTCGCCTAAAAGACCCAAGCGAGCTTCAAAAAACTTGGCGGCCAGAGTCGGAACTCGTCATCGAGTGGCGAGCTCTGACGATCTATTTCTTAGATGTCATCGGTCGCGAGGTGCAAAAAGCGATGGGAAAAACTCCGGCGGAGTTTCCCTTGGCGAAGGTGCTTGAGGGGGGAACGTGGTGGGCCGGTCGTTTTGCGGCGAAAGAAAAACGTCCCTCTTCTGACCCGCCGATTCGGATCGAGAGCGACGGAACCGTTTTTTAATTGGAAAACTGAAGTAGGAAGCCATGAAACAAAAGTATTCTCAGAACTTGGAACTGATCGATCATCCGTTGCTTAAGCATAAACTCGGCTACTTGCGCGACAAAAATACGTCGTCCGCCGAGTTTCGCGATCTTGTGAAAGAGATCAGCCGAATCCTGGCTCACGAGGTGATGCGGGACTGGAAAGAGATGCGAGAAGTCGAAATCGAAACCCCGATTGCGAAAACCAAAGTCGAGCGCATCACGAATGCACCAGTGGTGGTTTCCATCATGCGAGCTGGAAACGGGATGCTGGATGCCGTGCTCTCGATGATTCCATTTGCATCGACAGGGTTCATCGGTCTTTACCGTGATAAATTCCTTCACAGCACGGTCGAGTATTATTTCAAAATGCCGACCGATATCCAGGGCAAGCGCGCGATTCTTTGTGACCCGTTGGTTGCGACCGCTGAAACGGCGATCGCGGCGATCGAGCGTCTAAAGAGCTATGAGGTCGGTGATATTCGAATTCTTTCGATTCTTATCAGCGAGTTCGCCATTCAAAAAATCACCGAGGCTCATCCCGACGTGAAGATCTACGCCGTCTGTGTCGAAAAAGAGATGAACGAGCAAGGCTACTTGGTTCCGGGATTGGGAGATGCGGGTGACCGACTCTACCAAACCAAGTAAGGGCGAAAGCCCGTCGCAAGTGGTCGCGGTCGGAGTGGCGGGCGGAAGTGGCTCAGGGAAGACTTATTTCGCTCAAGCGCTGCGGGACAAGTTGAATACTCTGGCCGGACGAACCGTCTGCGAGATTCTCTATCAAGACTCTTATTACATCGACCAATCGGCACGATTTGACTTCGATGGAGGTTCGGTGAACTTCGACCACCCATCGAGTCTGGATTTTGATCTTCTGGCCGATCATTTGGCGATGCTGAAAGCCGGAAAAACCATTCAAGTTCCCCGCTATGACTTCGTCACTCATTCGCGATCCAAAATCGCGGATGCGATGGCTCCATGTCAGATCATATTGGTCGACGGGATCTTGATCTATCATCCTCCGCGGCTTCGTTCGCTGTTTGATGAGTTGGTGTTTTTTGACACACCCGAGGAGCTTCGTTTCGAGCGTCGACTTCGGCGCGATGTCATCGAAAGAGGCAGAACTGAAGAAGGTGTGAGAAGTCAGTTTGCCAAGCAGGTAAAGCCAATGCACGATCAGTTTGTAGAGCCGACGAAAGCCTTCGCGAAAAGTGTGATTAAAGAGGTTTCCGAGTTCGATGCCGCTTTGGAAAGCCACTTCGCCAGACTGAGAAAAGCTCTGAACTGAACCATAGATCTAGACCAAGTAATTCTGCGGAAAGGTGAGTCATGAAAAAGGCTCTGCTCGTTCTCGTCTTGATTTCTTCAACGGTTATTGGACTCGGCATTCAGGATGCGAGTTCGCAAGCTGACCTTAAAGCGACGTTCAAGGAAGTCGATCGTCTAGCTGATGAACAAAAGCTGCAAGCTGCCCTAGATAAGCTCATTGAAGTTTCCAAGACTTCTTCTGTTCAAGCGGATGATTATCTGCGGGCGGAGGTTTTAATTCGAGCCGCCAAGCTCCGAATTGGGCTGCACGGCTATGAAACCGCCGTTCGCGAGCTAAAATCGGAGGCCTGGCCTAAACGCCCGGAAGGCCGAGTTTTAGTTGATCTCTACTATGCTCACGCGCTGATGAGCTACTACCAGATGTATAGCTGGGAAATACGAGGTCGCGAGAAAACTGTCGGTCAGGACAAGGTCGATCTCAAGGCTTGGACGACGGAACAAATCGGAAGTGAAATCGGTAAGTCTTTCGATACGATTCTTTCTTCCGCTGAGAATCAGGCCGTTTTAGATAAATCGCCACCGGCGATTTATGGCGATCATTTTGTGAAGAACTCGTTTCCGATGGGAGTGCGCCCGTCGCTTCGCGACGCGGTCACCTATATGGCGGTCGAGCATCTTCGTAACTCACAATACTGGAACCCCGAGCAATCGGCGAACTCCTACCTGGTGAAACTCGACAAAACCACCGAAGGTTTCACAAAGAGAATTCCCGCCGCCGACGACAAGGTCCATCCGTTGGTACGAATTGCGTCCTGGCTTGGCGAACTTCGCGAGTTTCACATTCGTTCGGGGCATCTCGAAGCGGCGATGGAAGCACGTTATGTGCTCTATGACACGTTTCATGGCATTCAAACAGAGGCGCTAGACCGCGACAATATTCGGTTGCGACTAAAAGCGTTTCAGGAACGCAATCAAAACCAGCCTTGGTGGGCGCGTGGACAGGCCTTATTGGCCGATATGATTTTACAGAGCGGGATGCCTGGTGCGCGCGTTGATGCTCGCGAAGTGGCTCTTAGTGGGTATCAAAAGCACCCATCCTCTTACGGCGGCAAGACGTGTGAGTCGATCGTTCACGAAATCGAGCGTCCAGAGTACCGAATCATGGCGATGGGGGTCGACTTTCAAGGTGCGAAGTCTCCAAAGAATTCGCTGGTCGTAAACTTTAAAAACATGAAGCGGATCTATTTCCGTGCCTACAGGGTTAGTCTTGAGCAGGCTTTTAAACGGAAGTTTTCGGGTGGCGATCCGATCTTGTCCTATGAGTATTTGGAGTTTCTTCGTAAAGGTACCGAAAAACCGATCGCCGACTGGGACGTGGCTCTGGAGCCGACGCCGGATTATTCGTTTCATCGAAAGCTGATTGCACCAAAACTACCTGGTCCTGGAGCTTACGTCATCGAGTCCAGTAGTCGGGCGGATTTTTCGAGTTCCGATAACGTGATTTTTCAAGTTCGACACATCAACACGAATGTCGTGTTGAGTGTGGTCGGTGGCGAGAAAAAGGGGTTGGAGTCTCGAGTTCTTTATGGAGACTCGGGAAACCCGGCGTCGCAATCGGAAGTGCGTCTTTACCGCTACCGTTGGGATCGCTCGCCTGAGCTTGTCGAAACAAAAAAGGCCGATGCTCATGGCTATGTGTCTTTCTCGGAACCGGTGCGCTTGAATACGGAGTATTGGAACTACTTCTTGTATGCCAAAAAGGACTCTCACGAGTCCTACCTAATGGAAGGTGTTTACTTTCGTGACTCCTATAGGAGTCCAGATCGTCGTGAGTCCTTGGTCTACACAGATCGTTCGATCTATCGGCCGGACCAAAAGGTCTTCTTCAAAGTCGTGTCGTATCATGGTGAGCCCTATAAAGCCGGCTACCAGGCTGTGAAAGAGGGCGAAGCGGTCAATGTGCAGCTAAGAGATCCGAACTACCAAGTCGTTGCGACGAAGGTTCTAAAATCCAATCAGTTCGGCACATCCTCTGGCGAGTTCACGATTCCGACCGGACGTCCTTTGGGATCTTGGACCGTGGAGGTCACTGGCGGTTATTCGGGGCGTTCACAGATTCGTGTTGAAGAGTATAAACGTCCGACGTTTGAAACGACGATCACGGACTCGGTTACGCCTCTTCGTTTAAATAAGCCAGCGACGATCAAGGGCGAGGCCAAGTATTACTTCGGTCTTCCGGTTAGCAGTGGATCCGTCAGATGGCGAGTGACGCGTTCTCCACGTGCTCCACTTTGGTGGTCGTACTACGGCTGGTCATGGTGGTTTCCGCCAGCCCCACCGCAGACAATTGCGACAGGTGAATCGGCGATGCGAGCCGATGGTACATTTGAAATCACATTCACCCCAGCGGCCGACGAACGCATGAGTTCTGATCCAAAACGTGCGAAAGATCTCAGCTATAACTTTTCGATTGAAGCCGGCGTAACGGATGAAGGTGGCGAGACGCGTTCTGGGGAGAAGTCTTTCCGAATAGGATTTCAAAACCTGGAAGCTCAGATCGATATCGAGAGTCGCTTTTCTGTGGTTCATGAGAAAGTCGAAGCCAAGATATCGGTTGCAAGTCTCAGTGGTAAACCCAAGGCGGTGTCCGGAAGCTACAAGGTTCATCGCTTGCGTCAACCGAACGACACTCCTTTGCCGGCCGAACTCTCGCGAGACGCACGGCTTTTTTCGGATCGAGACCCATTGGCGGACCCAAAGCGAGGAAAACACGCAGATGACGAAGTTCGTTCGCGGTGGGAGACAGATGCACGGTGGGAAGTCATTGCCACAGGTTGGCCAGACGGTGAAGTCGTTCGAGCGGAGAATATAAAAACGGACGCGAGCGGCGTCGCCAAATTGAACCTCGACGGCTTTAAAGAGTCCGGCGTTTATAAAATCACGTTCGAATGCAAAGACGAACTCGGAACTCCGGTTTCCGTTTCACGTCATATTCTTGTTGCGGAGGAGAAGAATCCGAAGCTTCAGTTCCCAATCCTACTGCTTTCGGACAAAGCGTCTTACGAAGTGGGTGAGACGGCGAAGATCCTTGTGTTCAGCGGTTTAAAATCACAACGCCTCACGATGGAAATGTATCGAGAGGGTGTTCGCGTTAAGCGAGATGAAATCGAGGTGGGAAAAGGGTCGGCGCTGATCAAAGTTCCTATCACCAAAACGGATCGTGGCGGACTGACTGTCTTGGTCAAAGGTCTTCGTGATCACCAAGTGATGAAGCAGGAAGTGAATCTCACGGTTCCATGGACGGATCGTGAACTAGAGATCAAGTACACCACCTTCCGCGATCAGATTCGCCCGGGCTCAAAAGAGACGTTTCGAATCACGGTGGCAGATAAAAAAAATAAGCCGCTTGGCAAAGGCGAAGCCGAGGTGCTCGCCTACATGTATGATCGAAGTCTTGATCTGTTTGGGGCTCATCAGTACCGAACGATCTCTTCGTTGTACCCAACGAGATTTGGGGCGCTAAGTCCGCTTTGGAGTTTGAGCACAGTCTACGGGCAGGCTAGTCGAGGTAGTTTTGTGACCAAGCATCGTCCATCGCCTCCAACAGCCGATGCACTCGGCTTTTACGACAATTACGGCATCGGAGGCCCTGGCCGAAGAGGTCGCATGGTTCCGGGGCGCCGAGCGAATTTGGGGTATTCGGCCGATATGGAATCGGCTGCGGCGCCGATGTCGGCGGCGAGATCTGAACTCAGAGAAGATTCCAATGTGGCACAATCTAAGAGCTTTGCGGCAAAAGAGTTAAAAAAGACGAAGATGAGTGATGCGACGGGAGGCGGTCCAAGTGCCGCTGATCAGGCCTCGTCTGTTCAGATCCGAAGCGAATTCTCCGAGACCGCGTTTTTTCAGCCGCACTTGGTGACCGACGCAAATGGGGCCGTGGGTTTTGAATTTCAGGTGCCGGACTCAGTGACCTCCTGGCAGGTTTACGCACACGCTATCACGAAGGACATTCGGGGCGGGACCGTCTCTCAGGAGACGAAGTCCGTCAAAGAACTCATGGTGCGTACTTATGCTCCACGGTTTTTGAGGGAAGGCGATGAGGCCGAAGTCAAAGTCGCGATCAATAACGCCGGCCAGGTTCCTCTCAGTGGAGATCTCGTATTTGAAATCGAGAATCCGCTTACAGGAAAATCGGCTCTGCAAAGCTTCGGGTTGCAGGCAAAAGATGTAAAGCGCACGTTCCGGGTCGACAAAAGTGGAACCACGACTGCGACCTTTGTTCTTAAAACTCCGAGGTCGGTCGGGCAGTATGCGTTTAAGGTGATCGCGACGGCAAAGCAAAAAGGCGTGACTTATAGCGATGGCGAACGCAAGCCGTTCCCTGTTCTTCCTAGTCGTATGCATCTTGCGCAGTCTCGCTTTGTGACTCTTAAAAACAAGTCCAGCAAGACCATGACATTCGAAGACCTCGCTAAAGCAAACGACCCGACCTTGATCAACGAGAAGATGGTTGTGACGGTCGATGGACAATTGTTTTACGGCGTTCTTCGAGCGCTCCCGTATCTCATCAAGTACCCCTATGAGTGTACGGAACAGACGCTGAACCGATTCCTTTCCACCGGAATTGTGACCTCGCTGTTTAAAAAGTATCCGTCGATTCAGAAGATGGCTCTTGAGATGTCGAAGCGTAAAGAACGCCTGGAACGCTTTGACGATGTCGATGCCAATCGCCGAATGACTTTGGAAGAGAGCCCTTGGTTGCAAGAGGCCCAAGGCGGATCCAGTCGCGAGAACGACGATCTTGTAAACGTCTTAGATAGCCGAGTCGCCACGGCCGAGCGCGAAAGCGCGCTTGCGAAGTTAAAGAAGATGCAGCTTCCTTCCGGTGGTTTTCCTTGGTTTCAAGGCGGCCCGGCCGATAAGTACATGACGCTCTACATGCTTCTTGGTTTCGGTCGAGCGTTGGAGTTTCAAGTCGATGTGCCGAAGGATGTTGTCGTGAAAGCCTGGACTTATGTGAAAGGCTGGCTCGACTCGGATCTCGAGCAGATGATGCGAGACGACTGCTGTCATGAGTTCATCACTTTGGTGAATTTCGCTGTCAGTCAGTACCCCGACGCATCTTGGTCGCGCGGATTGTTTGACGACGCCTATCGAAAACGGCTTTTGGACTATAGCTTTGGCAAATGGCAACGCCATTCTCCCTTGCTAAAAGGGTACTTGGCGTTAACGCTCAAACGTCTTAAGCGAGACGCCGAAGCGAAACTCGTCTGGGATTCGGTTATGGACTCGGCCAAATCCAACGACGAGCAGGGCACGTTCTGGGCTCAGGAAGACCGTTCGTGGCTTTGGTACAACGACACGATCGAAACTCATGCATTCAGTATTCGAGCGCTTCTCGAGCTAGAACCGGCGAATCAGAAGCTTGATGGTCTCGTTCAGTGGCTCTTCTTAAATAAGAAGCTTAATCATTGGAAGTCGACGCGCGCGACAGCGGAATCTATTTATTCGCTAGCTCATTTCCTGGATAAGACGGCGGCTCTCGGGGTTCGAGAAGAGGTCGAAGTCGATCTCGGTTCCCAAAAGACGTCGTTTGTCTTCGAGCCGGATAAGTACACGGGAAGAAAAAATCAGATCGTAATTGAGGGAGAGAAAGTTTCGGCTAAGCAGAACTCCCGGATCAAGGTTTCCAAGACGACCCCCGGCTTCGCGTTTGCTTCGGCCGTTTGGCATTTTTCGACGGACGAACTTCCGAAAGAAGATCGCGGTGATTTTTTTCAGATATCAAGACGGTATTTCAAGCGAGAGAACGACGGAAAGGAATGGACACTGAAGCCTCTTGGCGAAGGTGAACAGATTCGAGTCGGTGATCAGATTGAAGTTCAGGTGTCCATTCGTCTTAAACACGCGGCCGAGTATGTTCACTTGCGTGACCCACGCGCGGCGGGTCTTGAGCCGGAAAATGTTCGCTCGGGCTATCGCTATGATTTAGGAATTTCCTGGTTTGAAGAGGTTAGAGATAGCGGAACGAACTTCTTCTTCTCCTATTTGCCGGTCGGAGAGTACACGTTCCGTTATCGCTTGCGTGCAAACATGGCTGGAAATTTCCGAATAGGTCCGGCAACGATCCAGTCGATTTACGCACCGGAATTCAATGCGTATTCGACCGGCGCCAAGATGAAGGTTCTTGGCGCGGCAAAACCTTAAATTACTCGCAGCGGGCTCGGTAAGGGAGCCCGTCGTGTAGAAGCGTGGCGTTTAAACCCGGTGCTTGCGGGATCGCGCGCAAGACGGTTTTTGTGCCATTGGTGTTTTCAGCGATGACTTCGACCGCGAGAGCCTCGTGAACAAAGAGCTGTCCGGCGGGGATGTACTCAGTGACCGCGCTCGCGTTTACCGCCGCAAACTGTTCTTTGATTTCGCGAACGACTGGAGCCTCGTCTGGTCCTTCGATAACCTTGCGGCTTGTCGAGAAGTCGAAATCAGCACTTGCAAGAACCTCTTTTGAGTCGGCCGTCGCGTGGTCTGAAATCACCACCGAGCCCGCAAACTGAGCTTGGGTAAAACCCTCCACCATGCTGCAGGTCAGTGTAAGGTTTGAAGACGTGAAGCTTGACTCCGAGGCTGGTGCCGAAACAGGCAAGAGCGCCGTGACAAGGCCCGTGGCTAGCAAGTTGATAGCGATCGTACGAATGACAGTCGGTTGAGACATTTTAACCCTCCGTTTGTGCGATACGAAGAGACCTAGCGAAGTTTCTCTCTATTGTCATTGTCCGTCTCGAGTGTTTTGATCGAGAATTTATGACCAATAATCCGAAACAATACGTAAAGATCGACCTTCAGCCATTTCACTCCCTCTACAGTTCAAGCTCGCGAGCAATTGGGGAGCCATTGAGAATTTTCGTTCATGCTGGCGCCGCAACACCGCTGGTCTTGTTGCGAAATCTGGTCGACCAGGCTTCTTCATTGCCGCCGTGTGAGATTGTTCACTTGCATACTGAAACGCCGCCCGATTTATCAGAAGCGCTGGCGAAAGCCGTGCGAATAGTGAATCTCTTTGTCGGCAAGAACTTAAGGCGCTACCTGAACTACGATTCGGTCGACTATCTGCCGATTTTTCTAAGCGAAACGCCCTCGCTGTTTCGCTTGAGAAGATATCCGCTGGATGTCGCATTTGTTCATCTCTCTCCTCCGGATCGACATGGTTACTGTTCGCTTGGAACGAGCGTGGATTGCGCGCGTGCCGCTGTTGAGTCGGCGAAGTATGTCGTGGCTCAGATCAATCCGAAGATGCCTCGCGTTCACGGCGATGGTTTGATTCATATCTCCAAGGTTTCGCAGTTTATCGAGGTGGATGAGGCTTTGCCGGAGGTGCCGTCGCGCCCGCAAAACGAAGTGGCAAAGAGAATTGGCGAAAATGTGGCTTCGATTGTGGAAGATGGTTCGACGCTACAGGCGGGAATTGGCGCGATCCCCGATGCATGTATGGCCGCTTTGAAGCATCACAAGAATCTCGGCATTCACTCTGAGATGTGGAGTGATCACGCCCTCGAGCTCATCAAGTCTGGAGCTGTCGACAATTCGCAAAAGGTCGTACATCCGGGAAAAACGGTTTCGACTTTCGTTACAGGTTCACGGGCGCTTTATGACTACATCGACGACAATCCAAGTGTCGTGCAGCTTGAAGCCAGCTACGTGAATCAACCCAATGTGATCGCGCGGAATCCGAAGGTTGTGGCGATCAATTCATGTGTCGAAATCGATCTCACCGGGCAGGTGTGCGCGGATTCTATTGGCAGTCGTATTATCAGCGGCGTTGGTGGGCAGATGGACTTTATGCGGGGAGCGGCTTTGAGCGCCGGCGGAAAACCTATCATGGCGTTTTCTTCGCGAAGCGAGAAAGGATACAGCCGCATCGTTTCGAGTCTTAAAGCTCGAGCCGGCGTCACGACCACGCGGTCGCATATCCATTGGGTCGTTACCGAGTATGGCGCCAAAAATCTAGTTGGTCTGACGCTTCGTCGTCGGGCCGAGGCTTTGATATCCTTGGCGCATCCGGAAGATCGCGAACGCCTTAAACTGGCGTGGGAAGAAGAGCTTCGTTAAGCCAGCTTCTTTATGTCACTTTCTTTCGCCCTTGGTTGTAACTAAAGCGGAGCTGAAGAAGCTCCACCATCAAACCAAATGCCATCGGAAGATAAATGTAGGCCTTCGGTACCTCGTGTCCGAGGCCTTCAACCCCAAGCGTGACGCCGATTGTGATCAAGAAAGAGAGCGCGAGAATTTTGAGAGTCGCGTGTTTTTGAACAAACTCCGCAATCGGGCGCGAGAAGATCAATACAAGGCAAAACGAGACAATGACCGAAGAATAGATCACCCAGAGATTGTCGGTGAGGCCGACCGCAGTGATGACGGAATCAATTGAAAACACCAGATCTAGAAGAATGATCTGCATGATGATTCCAGAAAAGCTTGCGGCTTTGCCGTCGCTAGCCTCGGCTCCGTGTGAGCCCTCAACGACGTGGTGGATTTCCTTGATCGCTTTGTAGAGCAAGAAGCCGCCGCCCGCGAGTAAGATCATGCTCTTGTAGCTAAGTCCCATGAAGACAGGATCGCTGAGTTTGACGATGTAGGACGCACCCAGCAAAAGCAGGCAGCGAAGGGCCAGGGCTAATCCCAAACCAAGAACTCGGGCTTTTGACCGAAGTTCTTGCGGGAGTCGATCCGTTAGAATGGATATTAAAAGAATATTATCGATACCAAGGACAACTTCCAGGCCGACGAGAAGGGCGAAGGTCGCAAGCAGATTTATATCCATATGTTAAGAGGCTATTGTGATCGCCGATTACGCGACAAGGAAAATCTGAACAGACCAGACGGGTTCCTTGAGTTCCCGCATGAAATCCGGGATGCTTTCCAACCGATTGACTGAAAACAAGGGGGAGGAAAAGTGAAAGTACGTACGGGTGATAAGTTTCCAGACTTCAAACTGGACAACCAAGACGGCAAAACTCGAACTTTGGCGGATTATGCGGGCAAGTACCTGGTGCTCTATGTTTACCCCAAAGACGACACTCCGGGCTGCACGATTCAAGGGAAGTCATTCACGGCCACAAAGAGCCAGTTCGAAAAACTGGGTGTGAATGTCGTGGGCTTGAGCGCGGATGACGTCCAGTCGCACAAAGACTTCTGCAACAAGTACTCGTTTGCGGTCGAACTATTGGCAGACCCTAAAACGACACTTTTAACAGCCCTTGGAGTTGGCCAGACCGAGTACAAAGGCACGATGTACTGGGATCGCACGACATTCCTGGTGAATCCATCTGGTGTTTTGACGAAGATCTACGAGAAGGTAAATCCTCAAGGTCACGAAGAAGCTCTTCTTCGCGACTTACAAGAAATCGCGAAGTAGTTATGGGCGGAGCCTCGCTGGGGCTCCACCTATTGGTCCTCGCCTTCAGGTTTGGAAAAATCTTTTGGAGGATTTTCCTGATCGGACACTCTACGGCACCTGAATTGGAATTGGCTTATAAGCGAATCTTGGTCTTATCCAAAAAAACTATAAGTCAGGCTTTGGCTCTGATTCGCGATATGACTCTCCTTGAAAAGGGAGGCTCAGATGCTTGCAAACACTCGTATTGGACGAAGCTTGGCTCTTAAAGGGATCTCTGGACTCACACTGTGTTTGACGGCGGTTTCAATGATGCCGTTTGGTCAAGCTCATGCGAGTGGTGAAGAGCGTTTGCAGGCCGCTTGTCGGTCAAAAGAGCCGGTTCTTATCGTCGATAACTTCCCGACTTCCGAAAGCCCGACCGATCCGTCGGCATTTAGCGAAGAGGAGATTCTTCTCAACCCAAAGGGTCGCATTGTCGATATCGACGGTGATGGAATTCCCGAGCTTTTCCATGGCGAACTGGTCGAGGCTCTTGCTCGTCAGTCGGGACACAAAACAGAACGTATGAATATGGAGGGAAGCCTTTCTTTACCTGAGCTCGCGGAGTTTTTGGAGCCGCTGGTGAAGGATATTGAATCCGGAAGAAAGCGTTATTCGCGCATCAATATTTCGCAAGAAAACCCGCTCCGCTTGTCGGCATTTAAAGCGGACCTCTTTCCGGACGATGCAAGTTTCCCTGAGATCGACGCCTCGAATATCGAGACATACATGGGTCGAATTTTCGAAAAACTTTGGACCGACCGGCCGGACCTCAAGATTCAAGAACTACACGAGATCTTCGCACGTTTGGAAAAAGCTGGAGTTCCGGTTGTGGTCGCGGGCGGAAACTTTGGACCAAGCTTCGTGAATCTGTTTTCGATGATGCCTGGGGTGCTGACCGTCGGCTCACTCGACCATAAAGGTCATAAGCTTCATACCTCAGCGAACAATGCTTTGGTTCGTCACTGGGCTCTTGGTGTCGTTGTACCAAAACGGGTGCAAGACGGAATCGATATCGATGGCGATCAAAAGGCGGACTTTCTTCGTGGGCAAGTTACAGGAGGGCCGGCTTTGGCTGCGGCTTATCACGGAAAGTCTGTTGCCTCGCAAGTTATTCCGGTTGAGGCCGACTTCCTTGCCTGGATCACGCGCGCGGCTGGTCATGGAGGCCTCGTCCCGAACGCCGCACTCAATGTTATCGACCCCGGCCTCTATAAGGTGGCTGACCTCGTCGCATTGCCAACGGTGAATCTGCCAACAGCGAATTTATTTAAGTCGCTTGGTACGTACGCCCTAAAACGCAAAGACGGCCCGCCACGCATCTTCTTTGAAGCTGATAGCAGCGGACGTTTACGTTTCGATCCAAAAGGTGATGGTTCGGAAGGCCAGCTGACCAGGATACCGGGAACAAGCTTCGCGGCACCCTCAATCTGTCTATAAAATCGGTTATGGAATCGGATTTTCCGGGTCGTGATGACGATCTGGAAACTCCGCCCACTCGTCCGGAACATAGCGTGTGGGTTCAGATGTTGAATCTGGAGCTGAATCAAAAGCGATGTCTTCCGTCGGTCCAGAGTTTCCTGAAAGCTTACCGACACATGTTGGCTTCACGCCAGACGCTACGCCACTGATGTCGCAAGACGAGAATGTCGCAACACGCGTGTGGTCGACCCACTCACAGCTATGTCCGGTCGCTGCTGTTCCCGTGCACTGATAAAGGCCTTCGGCCACTTCAAAGACGTGAAGGCCCCATTTAATAATCAAAGTTTGCCGAACGACGGTTTTGCCAGCCACACGCTTTACGTAGACATCTGGGCTCGCATAGATCACTGGATGTTTGAAGGTCGTTAGACGTTTTGGCGTTGGAAGAGCGTAAGATTCGGCAAGAGCTTTGCGGCCGCGTGCGCCTGCGGCTTGAGTGGACTCCGGCGTTAGGCCTGCCGCAAGACCTAGCAATAAGCTCGTTGCCATCACTGTCGATTTGAAAAACCACGCATTCATCGCTTCCCCCTAGGCAAATGAGACAGGTTTCTAGACCCGGCTTTTTTCAGACAATGAGGGGAATTTCAAGAACTGATGAGGAAATGGAAATTGACCACGGGCGGCATCTGCCGCCTGTTTCAACGAACGGGTACGAAAGACCCTTCACAGAGCCTGATTTCGCGAACTTCTACAGCCCGGGCTAAGCGATCTGTGGCAGGGAGGCCGTCCGCACCGACTGGTTTTAGACCGCCGGATCGGTTGGCGATTTTCATCAGATCTTCGAGATACTTCTGACGAAGTTGAAAAGACTTGGCGTCGCTTTCCTTAACTGAGAGCAGAAGCGAAAGCCATTCGCCAGTAACGCTTCTCAACCATTCGCGGCTTTCGTGATTCCAGCTTCCGGGAGTTTTCAAAGCGAGAATCACAGTCGTATCCCAAAGGCGAAGGCTTCGGTCCAGTGTTCCAAGCTGGCGAAGAGTCGCCTTTTGTTTTTCACCCAAGGTGTGTTCGGACTGAGCCTGAAAAGCTTGGATTCTTAACAACGTTCTAAGCGAGGCGTGAAGATCCCGCCACCAAAGCCGAACTTCCTCTTGTGACTTTCGGCCGAGATCTTCGAACTCACGACCCCAGGCTTCGAAGAATTTTGTGCCTGAGCGTTCTTTTTCCGACGATGGGTGGACGAGTTCCGCCCAGAGAAGAGTGTCCATGGCAAGACTGCGGCGAATCGGGGATTCGAGTTCAGCTTCAAGAATCGGAGTGAGACTTTGAATCTGAGCTTCGCGTCGAGTGAGCTTTGCTTGCGAGGAAATATCCGTTTCCGCGGCCGCAACCTTTAATGCCGATTGAATAAGAATACGCTCTTCAAGAGCGCGCTCACGACGTAAGAGCGAGTAGCGGCCGTAGGTGGCAAATAGTCGCTTTAGGAACGATTCGTTTTTGGCATTAAACCCGAGTGCCGCTTTCACATCTCGCGAAAGGCTGGCGATGGTCGAGGCAAATGCTAGCGACCAGAGGTAGTTTGCTTGGCAAACGATGTGAAGTGGTCCCATGAACATCGACTCGGCGATTTCGGTTACAACAAAAGCGCCGGTAAACGCAGTTGCACCAGCAAGCAGTGCAAAGCGACCGTAGGCTGATTTTTGGTAATGGTACTTTGCTCCAATGGAGCGGCTGTATTTCAAGAAGTGAATCGTGCGAAGCCAAGCGCCGTGCGGAATTTCTTTAAATAGCAGAGCAAAGCTTGAGCGGATCTTTGGCCAAAGACCGCGCGTAAGCTTGAGTTCGCTTTCTGTGAGGCCGTCTTGTTTAGCGCTATGCGAGCAGCCGGCCTCACAAAACAGATAAGACTGCATTTGGGCGGTTTCAAGCTCAAGGCTATGCTGCAGGACGCGGTTTAAAATGGAGCGAGGGATATTCGCCAGTTCTTTCTCTGAATCGTGGAAAAAGCCTCGTGTTTCTGAAACGCGATACTCGGTAGCTTCGGAAAGTGCTTGAACCAGTGCCTTTTGCGACTCCGCCAGGGTCTTTCGAAGTTCGTCTTGTTCTGCTCGATTAAGTGCCCAGACAGGCTTCTCATCGTGGGCTCGTGCCGACTCAAATGCCAACACGACAAAGAACGAGGTGGCGACTAACAGAGTACTGCGTAAGAAAGCGCGGCCGGCTACAAGGAGGTCATACACGTGATGAATCATCTAGAGCGACCTTAAGAAGCTGATGAGTTCCTGTCTTGCAGATTTCGGAAGGTTTGAAAATTTCTGCCTTGATGCAGCTGCTTCGCCGCCATGATGCAAGATGGCTTCTTCAAGCGTGCGCGCTCGTCCGTCGTGTAAAAAGCCAGCGCGTGGGTTGATTGTTTGAGTGAGTCCGATTCCCCAAAGAGGGCGCGTTCGCCATTGGCGACCGCTGGCCTCGTGATCTTGACGGTGATCGGCAAGTTCTTCTCCCATGTCGTGAAGAAGACCATCGCTAAAGGGGTAGATCGTTTGATTTTTGAAATGTTCGATCGTCCCGGATGTTCCTGTTTTTAGCATCGGCGTGTGGCAACCTGTGCAGCCGACGACTTCGAACTGACGAGCGCCTTGCAGGACGTCGAGATCCAAAACCTTGCGACGTTTTGGAACGGCAAGGGTCGACGTGTAAAAGCTCAACCGATCAAGATGGGCATCGGTGATTTCGGGTGCGAACTTTGAAGGGTCGATCGAGAGGCGTGCGGTCCAGTTTGTAAAGAGTGGTGTGTTTAAGATGTTCTCAAATGGGAAGAGGGAGTTCGTGAGCCCCATATCGTGATTAAGAGCCGCGGCCACCTGAGTGCGGACATCGGGGTTGTTGGCTTTCCAACCGTGACGACCAACACGTCCATCGATGAAGTTCACTTTGCCGCGAATCCCGTCGCCATTTCGATCATCAGGATCTGCCATTTGAATCAACTGTTTATCGTCGATGGCGTCCAAAAGGCCGAGTCCGATAATGGGAGGTCCAATTCTTGGACTCACGCGAATACGGGGATCTTTTAAGATCGAATCTCTGTCCGCCATTTCGTCGTACGCCCCTACGAACTGAAAAACGGGCTTTCTTAGCTCGACGCTCGATCCATCGGGATACGTGAAAGTCGAGTACTCAAAGTGCATTTCGATGTCGGTTTGCCCGATACCCGGCATGTCTTGTCTGAGGCTGTAGATCCCCCGTTGATGCACCTGTTCGCTAAATCCAGGCACCACGATCGGCCCGTTTTCGGTTTCAAGGCTGATACGAAGAAGAAGAGATTCGTTGGGCCCAAAGCGAACACTTCGGTCTTCGGCGTTTAAAACAGGTAGAGCACCTCGGCCATCACGTGCATGGCAGGCGACACAGGAACTTGCGTTGAAGGCGGGTCCAAGACCTTGTTCGCCGTTGAACTGACGATTGAAGTCGATGTCGCCGCCGAGATGCAGTTCCAGTTCTTCTTTTGAGAGAACTGGAACCGGAACGTTGAATGAAAGTGAGGACGAAGAGTCTTCGCTCGTCGCTGGCCCTGCGAGATTAGTCACCCACGCGTATGCGGGGTACCCTGCGGTCTTCTCAGTCGAAGGTCGCGCTGGTTCCGCGTTCGGCTTCGAACAGGCCGAACCGACAATCAGAAGCAGGTAAGCAAGACTCTTTAATTTCATGGCTTCGTCCTCGTTATTGGAAGAGCGGCAAGAGTTCGTTGGTCAGCGTCGCCTCGAGTTCCGCGATTTTTTCGATCGCGATCAAAGAGCGTTGGCGTCCGTCAGCTGTTTTAATGGCTTGAGTGAACGACACGTTTTGCGAACCTGCGATCTCGCCGATGGCCTTTTCTGAAGCGTCGATCTGCGCTTTGATTTTCCCGTCAAGGGCAGGGTTCTTCAAAACGACCAAGTCACTAAGGCCAAGCCCTTTTGTGCGGTAGCCACCGAGATAAATGTTTCGGATCGACATCATATTGTTTTGGAAGTCGATCAACGAATTCCAGCTGAATTGCGATTCGACCAAAGACGGATCGGCTGATGCGAGATCGCCGCCAAGAGGATCCGAGATTTTGCCTTTTCCGACTTCAACGGCGATTTTGATCAAGCCTTGGACGAACTCCTGAAGCACGGCTTTGCGTGATGGGTAGAAGTCGTTATCGAGGCTGGGGTTTAAGACATAGTGGCTATAGGGCTTGGAAGAAGCCACAGAAGGGTCATGTCGAACAGTCCAAGACTGGTGAAGCTTTTCGGTTTGTTCCGCAAGGACAGCTGTTACGGCGATCAGATAGTTGAATTGCGCCTCTGTCATTTCGGATACGGGTTTTGTGTTCGTTACTTCGCCGTCACCGAAAATCAAGTATTCCGCTGTGTGAAAGCCCTGAACATCTGTACCGAGACCTCGCACGAAGTCAGCGGTGATGTTTGGTCGTTCCTTCAATATTAAGTCGAGATCGACTTTCGATAGCGGCCATGAGTCGATCGCTGGATCGACTCCGAGACTATCAACGGGACCAAAAAGAAAGCCTTCAGTGGACTCCCAAGGAACGCGTGCCTCTTTCCACTTCGTCTGCACGGCTTTCAGATTTTCATCGGTGGGATTGGCAACGAGCACCTTGGCCAATCGAGCCAACTCCTTGGTTTCATCGCGAAGATGCACGTATGTCGCGACGACGACGTTTTCTGTGATGCTCTGAATGACTTTGGTTTCGAGGTCGGCTTGCGTTTTGTCCGCAACCTGTTGAGCGCCGGACTTTTCTTGGTCTTTCATGCCACAGGCCGTGAGGCCGATTGCCAACACGCCACCCAGTGCGAAGCGGAATGTGTTGTGAAGTGTTTGGTTCATCTCTTTCTCCTTTTGAATCTACTGTTTTTCCGACGAGAACGCGAAGCCGATGCCAGCCATGATTTCATGGGCAGTCGGAAGCGCATCTAGGCCAGATCGAATTTGGCTATATTGAAGTTTGGCGACGAGTTCGGGTCTTGGTTTGTAGGCTAGCCCCGTGGTCCAAGAAGTCTCGCGAAAACGTGGATCGCGGTTGATGTTTCCGGCGACTTCCTTCATCGGATCAAAGCTGTCGAAGCGGGCGAAGAGATCGAAGCGATTGATCGTATTTCCGATATTGTAAGCGGCTTCTAAGAAATAAAGCTCCGCTTCTTTTCCGAGAGCCGCAAAGGCGCCAGGATTTGCGGCTCCGCCGAGTGTCGCGTTTTGTGTGGAGACTTCTTCTGAGTTTTGCAGATATCCGCGAAGGTAGAGCGCGCGAACTGTCCAGGTCGGGGACTCCCAAAAAACGTGCACATCCCAGATTAAAACATTGGCCTCGACAGTGAGTTTGTCTACTTTCTGCCGGTTTTGCGAACTGTCGCCGTAGTAGAGCGAAACACCAACAGCGCGTGTGCGATCTTCGCTTGCAAGATCCCATCGTGTCGCGAGTGCGAGGTTATCTGCGTAAGTGGTTTCAAACTTGCGACCGGCACCGTCTTGAATCCAGTTGTATTTGCGAAAGAATTCCGAGTTCAGACCCTGTACAAGAACAGTTTGATGAAGAACCTTAGTTTCTGATCCGACACTGAAGGCTCCGCTCATGCCAAGTCCGACCGAGCGCCATGTCGATGGCAAAATACGAGCTTCCGAACGGTTTCTCGTCACCGAGAAGTATTCAGTAGGCTTGTGTTTTTGCGAGATCATTCCGACAGGGACCGTGATGAGTCCCGTTTTGAAGGAGAGTACTTTGGAAGGCTCCCATTCGATCTCAAGCTTGTCGAGTTTTACTTCGCCGCCTTGTTCGAGTTCGGTTTCGAACTCGCCGAACTCTTCAAAGCCGTCAAGCTCCATGCTTGTTCCAACTCCGCCGCGCTCGATTTCAACTTCTGTCTCGATCTTCCATTCGCGTCCGAGCTTGAAAACGGGTTCAAAAACCATGCGCTCGAGATCGACTTCGCGTCGTTGGCGCGGATTCATATCTAGGGCATTTTTGAAATAATCAAACTGCCTGATATGAAATGCGCCATAAACCTCGAGTTCGATTTCGATGGCGTTCGATGTGGTGGTGGACACCGTTGAGGTGTCGTCTTGCGCCTGAGCGACCGGAGCAGCAAGAACGATGGATGTCAGCAAGATCGAAATTTGATTGAGAATAGAGGTAGAGTTTTTCACGCGAGACGTGATCTCACCGGCCAGGTGAAATCTCAACGCGGCATGGAAGACGAGATGTTGTTGCAATCAAGTTGAGAGGATCTTGAGAGTGTCGACTGAAATTGAGAAAACCTGTCTCATTTCATGAAGATTCGACACTCTTTGAAACGGGAATTTGGAGAAGGAATTCACAGCCTGGTGAGCGGTTTTCGAACCAGACCCTAAGGCCCATGCGGTCCGAAAGGGACTTCACAAGCGCTAAACCTAAGCCAGTTCCGGGAGTGGTTCTGGTCATTTCGTCTTCGGCTCGAAAGAAGAGTTCAAAGACCTTGTGCGGGTTTGTCTGAGAAATTCCTGGTGAAATTCCGGGCCCGAAATCACGCACACCTATTTTTATGCTCTGATCGGAGTTCTCAAGAGTGAGAGTGATTTTCTTTTTGGCAGAGGTGCGTGAGAACTTCACTCCGTTGTCGACGAGGTTAATTAGAATTTGCGTGAGAGCGTCGCGATCGATGTCGATGGCACTGGAATCCGTCTGCCCATGTTGCCGTGACCCTAGGTTATCAATAAGCTCAAACGAGAACTGGTTCTGTGTGACAAGTGGCGCGACTTTCTCGGTGATGAGCGTACGAAGCTCGGGAAGGCTCACGCGCTCGATATTGAGTGGGTCGCTGTCGCGTCCAATTCTCGCGTAGCGAAGGACGTTTTCGATCAGCCTGGAGAGTCGTTCGGATTCTTTTAGAATGTAATCGTAAGAGCTTTCTTTTGCCGCTTCATCTTTTGACCATCCGGCTTTTAAGATTTCGCCATGCATGCGAATTGCGGTGATGGGTGTGCGTAGCTCGTGACTAACCGAAGAAACAAACGCCGCTTGCCGTTCAGAGAGTTCAAGCTGGCGGATCGCCGTTTTGTACATGAGAATGACGGCACCGATGATCACGAGAACGACGAGGGCCACGAGTGCGAGTATCGTGATTTGCGTGGCATCGAGCTTTGCGTCTTTTCCTGAAACAAGAAGCGAGAGACCTTGAATGGGAAGAAGCTCGTCGACTTGGAAGAGTGGGTAGGAGCCTTGAAGAGTCGTTGGGAAAATGCCGAGATCTTGGTTTTCAACGACAAGGGTCAATTGTTTAGAGGCGTCTTTTGTGAGTTCACCAAAGAGAGAGCCGAAGAAGGACTTTTGATCGACGACAAAGCCCTGTGTCAGCGTTCGTCCGTTATGAAGCACGCTGCGGTAGAAGACGAGGTAGCCGTTTTCCAGGAGAAAGGCCTGAATCGGAAACGCCTGCGATGTTGAAGCGAGGTTCAGGCTTTGGGAGCGAAGAGCTTCCAAGGTTTCAATGGGTGGTGCGGATTTCGACAAGACCTTAGGAGAAACGGCCTTTGTTGGAATCGCTTTTAGGGGAACGATCTCGGACGTGTTGATATTTGGGAGCCAAACACCTCGAAAGAGCTGGCTAAAGCGAGTTCTTAAGTCTTCGCTTGCGCTAAGCGGTTGTGTTTTAAAGATCGTGGATAAGACTTTGCGGGCGAGATCCCGTCGTCTCTCGCGATCTTGCCGGTCTGTCGGAAGCCCTTCGGGGAAAAATGGTAGTTCGAGTTTTTGTTTCTCGGCGATCTGAAAGTACCCGACAAGGCCTGGGATGCGAACACTGGGTTGAAGTGAGGAGATATTGGAGAACTGGACGAAGCTTTGTGCCGAGACGCCTCGGAAGTTGGAGTGACTGTATTCGGTGAATGGGCGTCTGGATTCTTGCTCAAGGATCTGACGAAACTCTTCAAGGGACGAGCTGACTTGTTTTCTCGCCGATTCGACTTGTCGTTCGTTTAGGCCTCGGCGAATTTGATTGTGCAAAACGACGACGACTAAAACGCCGACAAGAACCGTGGCGAGAACTCCGATATAGGCGCCGATGCGTAGCAGCCGCCGTTCATTCTTCATGCGCTTTTACCAGGCGATAGCCTCGCCCACGTATGGTGAGAATGATTTCCGGTGCTTTGGCGTCGATCTCGAGTTTTTTTCGAAGTTTTGCAATATGAATATCGACCGTTCTGGTTTCCAAGTCGGCCGCGTCTCGGTACCCCCAAACCTGGGAGAGAAGCTCTTCGCGCGTTTTGCTGTCGTGGTTTAGGCTCGCTAGGAAATCTAGGATTTCTACTTCTCGCGGTGTGAGTTCAATGGACTTGCCGTTGAACTGATGAGTGGCAGTGAGATTTTTTCCGGAGATTTTCCAAGGGCCGGCGAGCAGATTCTTTTCCTCTGACCCACGAGAGTCTCGTTTTAAGAGATTTTCGACACGAGTTAGAAGGATGCGAAGAGAAAACGGCTTTGGAATGTAGTCGTCGGCTCCTAGTTTAAGCCCATTTACGATGTCATCTTCCGAAGTCCTTGCGGTCAGCATGATGATGGGAAGGCGTGGTTTCTTTTCTCGGATTTCTTGGCAAACTTGAAAGCCGTCTTTTCCTGGTAGCATCACATCCAAGATCACAAGGTCGACCGGATCTTGGGTGGCGGACTTAAGACCCGAATTGCCGTCTAGGCAAACCGATACTTGATAGCCGTGAAAGGCAAAAAGGTTCTGCAAGCCATCCCGGATAGCGGGTTCGTCTTCGACAATGAGAATGTGCTTACTTTTCGTCATGCAACTCTCTCGAGCGTAGCAGGCTAGGGTCTTTGTCATTGTAATGAAAATGTAAAAAGACACAATTCGGATTTTACAAGTCCGTGTCTGTGTTTAGGAACGAGGAGGTCTCACCCTGGAGGTCGGAGGGATGAGACATGCGAGCTTTATTTAATTGCCTAGTATTGGGAGTTTCTCTTGGAGCACTTGGATCTGTGCCCCATGTGGCCTGTGCGGACACACGTTCGGCGATTCCGACTTCGACGCGGTCTCGAGAAGCAGTGGAGCGGGTTCGAACACGGCTAGAGCCAGCTCTTGAATCTCGGGGGTGGAAGTGGGGAGATGCCGCGTTTCTTCGCGTCTTTAAAGACGAGTCGATTATGGAGGTTTGGCTAAAACGTGGCGAAAAGTTTGAGCTCTTTCGTTCATATCCGATCTGCTACTTTTCCGGTGGTCTCGGGCCAAAAAAGCGAACGGGTGATAGGAAAACCCCAGAAGGGTTTTATAAGCTCGGTGCCGGTAGTTTTAATCCGAATAGTTCCTACCATCTCTCGATGAATATTGGATTTCCGAATCGATACGACCGCCATCACGGAAGAACGGGTAGTTTTCTCATGATTCACGGAGACTGTGTGTCGATAGGATGTCTTGCGATGACGGACTCTGGAGTAGAGGAGATCTACGCACTTGTGGAAGCAGCTATAAAAAACGGTCAAGACAGTGTGTCTGTACACATATTTCCATTTCGGTTGGACCGTTTGGTATTGTTTCGATATCTCCGGTTCAATGACTTCAGTTTTTGGCGAGAACTTCGTGAAGGCTATGTCTATTTTGAGGACCGCCGCATCCCGCCGCAGATGAATGTTGTGAATGGTCGTTACACTATTGTAGTACCGTAGTCTTGAGGAGAAGTGATGGCATCTATGTCATGAAGCAGGGGAGTGTCGTCATGCAAGGCAGTCTTATGTCGAATCTTATCCGGCCGTAGACTTGCCGTCTTAAGCCGCAAGCTCTCTTCGTAGCCGATAGCTGACTTCGATCGAGAGCAACCCGCCGGAGACGGCACCGACTAGCCATAGAAGAACGAATGTGCCGACGAGCTCGGCTCCGAAGAACGCAAACGCGGCGAGTGATGTTAGGCATACCACGCCCGTTTGTAGCCATTCATGGCGTTTGATGCTCTCAAGCTCCTCGAGCGTGAGCACGACATTGGCGAGAAGATACGTCGTTGCCATAAAGAACATCCCACAAAGCACCATGCAGAGATTATGGCCGGCAAGGCTCATGAACCAAACGGTCAGTGACTGCGTAGTTTGAAAGGGATTGAGTCCAAACTGTTCACAGATCGCGAGCGAAAAGAAGCCGACAAGCCCGTGCAGGATCGCGATCTTTCCGAATACGACCCAGGGATTCGGGAAGAGACGCGTTTGAAGTCCCTTAAGAACACGCGCCGGAGCTTCGCTCTTGGGAAGTTTGGAGAACTCAACGAGTTCATTTAGCCACTCATCTTTGTTTCCGAAGTTCATAGATCCTCCTTGTTTTTTAAGAGGGATCGAAGTTTTTTGATCCCGCGACTAAATAGCTGTCTTGCGTTGTCTGGCGAGGTCGAAAGCCTAAGTGCGATTTCATCAAATGTTTCGTTCTCGTAAACTCTTAGCCGAATGGCCTCGCTCTGAGCTTCTGGAAGCCGGCCGAGAGCAAGGCTTGGCTCTGAGTTCAGTCCTGTCGCTGGTTGTGATTCAGTGGTCGTCGGAAATTTATCGAAGTTCGAGGCATCGCCGACAGGGTCTTCAAGATCTCGGCGCTTAAGGTGATCTAGCATCACAGACCGAGCGATCGAAAACAGCCACGGTGAAAACGGCAGGGTCGAGTTGTAGAGGTGTTTTGACCGATGAAGTTTGAAGAAGACCTCTTGAGTGAGGTCCTCTGCCAAGCGGCTATTTGGAACCCGTCGGGAGAGAAACATAAGAACTCGGCCGCCATAGCGCTCGAAAATCAACTGAAAGGCTGTTTTGGCCATAGAGTCCCCACGCCGATAGAGGTCCATCAGTTCTTCGTCGGATTGAGAGTCGAGTCCCGTTTGGGGGCGGTGAGTAGTCATGTCCTCTCTCAAAGAGTGAATACGAGCGGTCGGATTGTTTTGTGACAAATTATTTTCGATGTCACAAAAAAACGGCCCTGTTCGTATTCCTCTTTGTAAATGGGGGATCTGATGGTGTTGAGACGGTTTACAGCGCTTCTTTTTGGTGCACTTGTGGTGGTGGGATTTGGCGCGCGATCTGAAGCTCATCCGGTTCCGTACAAAGGTGCTTGGGGCCTGATGTCGTTCAACTCTTCCGACATGACGGAAGTGTCTCTTGTGCATTCCTTCACGTCACAGCTTGCGGTCGCGACAACGTACTTAAAGAGTTCGGATTCCGAGTTCTATATTCCGAGACTGAACTGGCTCGCCAAACGTTGGAACAACGAGGACTCGCAGGCTAATATCTATCTCAGCGGCGGGATCGGTTCTGAAGTTTTCAAGAATGAGAATCAGACGGTGCGAATGGCCGGTCTTGGTATGGATTGGGAAAGTCGTCGGTACTACGTCCTATTTGATCAAATGTATCTCCATCGCGATAACCGTCGAAATCTTGCGATTCCAAACGAGAGCTACGGGTACATGAAGTTCCGCGTGGGAACAGCGCCGTTTTTGGCGGAATACGACGAACTCAATGTGTGGCTCATCTTGCAAGCCGAACGCTACGTCGGACGCGGATCAGGTAGCGGGTTAGGCGGTGAGGAAGTCGAGCTTACGCAGATATTGCGGTTTTACGTACGAAACACGCTTTGGGAAATAGGAACCCGTCTGAATGGTGGATGGGTTTTTAACTACATGGTTCATTTTTAGGAGGAGGTTTTATGATCAAAACGATGATCAAGGCTGCGACGTTCGGTTTGGTTGGAGTGCTCATTTCGCTGCCTGCGATGGCAGGTCAAGAAATGAAGGTGGGGGTGAAAGGGATGGTGTGTTCTTTTTGTGCCCAAGGGATTGAGAAGAAGTTTCGTTCACAAGACGAGGTCGCCGATATTCAGGTCAGTCTTGAAAAGAAATTCGTGATGCTGAAATTCAAAGACGGAAAGACTCTTTCGGAGGCGAAGATCACTCAGTTGTTAAAGGATGCTGGTTACGAAGCAAACTTCTCTGCTGGTGAATCGGCAAAACCATGATCGAGCGGCGATCACAGCTTGTCACTTTTCTCTCGCTCTTTGGTTCGATGGGAACATTGGTTTGCTGCGCTCTTCCGGCTTTGTTGGTAAGTCTAGGACTAGGAGCTGTTGTGGCGGGACTGGCTTCCAGTGTCCCTGGTCTGATCTGGGTTTCGGAAAACAAGCTGGCGGTGTTTCTCTTAGCCGGTGTGATGTTGGCTGGAAATGGCCTACTATTGTGGCTCAATCGAAATGCGCCATGCCCGGTCGATCCGAAGCTTAGGCAGGCTTGTATAAGTGGTCGAAGATTTAGCCGAAACCTCTACTTTGTGAGTGTCACTGTCTATGTCGTGGGTTTCGTTTTCGCTTACGTTCTAGCGTGACGTCGCAAGATCTTCCAGAATGGGGCAATCTGGCCGCGAGTCGCCATGGCAGTTTTTTGCCAAATGCCGAAGTGTTCGAACCATGTCCTGAAGCTCTTGGATTTTATTCTCCATTTCCTCGACGTGCTTAAGTGCCAGGTTTTTTACCTCGAGGCTTGCGCGTGATTTGTTTCGCCACAAACCGACGAGCTTTTTGATCTCCTTCATGGAGAAACCAAGGGCTCGCGAACGTTTAACGAACTTCAAGATGTGAACATCGGCCTCCGAGTACTTGCGGTATCCGGCCTCGCTTCGTGCGGCCTTTGGGATGATCCCTATTGACTCGTAGTGGCGAATGAGTTTCGCGTTCACGCCGGATTCTTTTGCAGCCTCACCGATTTTCATAGGTCTATTATGAATCATCCAAGCGGCGAGAATGTCAATTGACCTTCCAACCGTTGGAAGGTGGATGATGTCTTTATGAAACACGACCATACCAATCATAGCTGCTGTTCGAAAACCGGCAAACCGACTAACAAGCCCTCAGGCCAAGACCTGGTGACGGATCCCGTGTGCGGAATGCGCATAGATCCAAAAACTGCAAAGGGTGGGAAGTCGACTTTTGAGGGGCATGAGTACTTCTTCTGTAATCCGAAGTGTAAGACGAAGTTCGACAATGATCCTCATGCGTATCTTCACAAGAGCGAGGCACCAGAAGAGGTGTCCGAAGCCGACCAAGCGCGTACATTCATTTGCCCGATGCATCCCGAAGTTCGGCAGAAGGGGCCAGGAAGTTGCCCGCTTTGTGGAATGGCGCTCGAACCAGAAGAGATTAGCTTAGACGAAGTCGAAAATCCGGAACTGATCGACATGACAAAGCGGTTTAAGTGGAGCCTCGTGTTTACGGTCCCGCTTTTCTTTCTTGCCATGTCTGATCTGATTCCGGGGCAGCCCGTGCAGCATGCACTGCCTTCGTGGTTGTTTCTGGGGAGCCAGTTCCTTTTAGCAACGCCTGTTGTTTTGTGGGGTGGTTGGCCATTTTTTAAGGCCGCATGGAACTCGCTCAAAACAATGAACCTCAATATGTTCACGCTGATCGGACTGGGGACAAGCGTTGCGTATCTCTATAGTGTCGTAGCGACGTTCTTTCCTGAGATTTTCCCGAAAGACTACGTGATGCATGGAGATATGGTCGCTGTGTACTACGAATCAGCAGCGGTGATCATCACCTTGGTACTACTTGGACAAGTTCTTGAGCTTCGTGCCCGAAACCAAACCGGAAATGCCATCCGCGCTCTCTTGGGCCTTCAAGCGAAAACCGCTAGACGGGTTTTAGAAGACGGATCTGAGCAAGATGTTTCGGTCGACGAGATTCTGTTGGGAGATCGGTTGCGTGTACGGCCTGGCGAGAAAGTCCCCGTAGATGGCCGAGTGCTTGAAGGAAAAAGTCTTGTCGATGAGAGCATGATCACCGGTGAGCCGGTGTCGGTTGAAAAACTGCAAGGGAGTGCTGTTACAGGGGCGACAGTCAATGGCACTGGAAGCTTTGTGATGGAAGCTACCAAGGTTGGGGAAGATACCTTGCTCTCACAAATCGTGAAGATGGTATCAAAAGCGCAGCGGAGTCGGGCTCCGATTCAAAAGCTCGCTGACCAAATCGCAGGAGTGTTTGTTCCGATAGTTGTGGTGGTGAGTCTGTTATCGGCGGTTGCTTGGTGGTTCTTTGGTCCAGAGCCAAAACTCATTCATGCAGTTGTGAACGCTGTCGCGGTTTTGATCATCGCGTGCCCATGTGCGCTGGGGCTTGCAACACCCATGTCGATCATGGTCGGGATGGGTAAGGGCGCTACCCATGGCGTTCTCGTGAAGAACGCGGAAGCGCTTGAAGCGCTCGAGAAGATCACCACACTCGTGGTGGACAAGACGGGGACTCTTACCGAGGGAAAGCCGCGGCTCTCGGAAGTCGTAGTCGTTGAAGGTTTTCAAGAGAGCTTGGTTTCAAGCCTTGCCGCTTCGTTGGAAAAACTTAGCGAACATCCGCTGGCATCGGCCATCGTGGATGGAGCGATTGCACGCGGTCTAGCCATCTCGCCCGTTTCGGACTTCACGTCAGTTACTGGGCAGGGTGTCTTAGGTGTTGTCGAAGGACGTAAAGTCTTGGTGGGAAATCGAAAACTCCTGGAATCAAATGGCGTAGATACACGTGAACTTTCTGAAATCGCGGCAAAGTCGCAAGCGACAGGGCACGGGGCGATGCTGGTAGGGATAGATGGGCGTCCCGCAGGCGTGATCACGGTGAGAGATCCGATCAAGAAAACAGCGAAAGAGGCGATCAAGTATTTCCATGACCATGGCGTTGAGGTCGTGATGTTGACTGGTGACAGTCGGCATACGGCACTGGCTGTGGCGCGTGAGATTGAAATTGATCAGGTGGAAGCCGAGATTTTGCCGGAAGGGAAGAATGCGGCAATTCGTGGTTTTCAAGCAAAAGGAAAAGTCGTGGCCATGGCTGGCGACGGTGTCAACGACGCTCCGGCTCTTGCGCAAGCCGATGTTGGAATCGCGATGGGAAGTGGAACGGACGTCGCGATTGAGAGTGCTGGAGTGACTTTGGTTAAAGGCGAAATCTCGGGCCTTGTTCGAGCTCATCGACTCTCTGAACTCACGATGAGAAATATCCGGCAAAACCTCTTCTTCGCGTTTTTCTACAACGTCCTCGGTGTTCCTGTTGCGGCTGGGGTTTTGTACCCGCTATTTGGTTTGGTTTTGAGCCCCATGCTAGCAAGTCTCGCTATGAGT
>CAUJGS010000042.1 GCA_963170185.1 Bdellovibrionota bacterium | reverse complement strand
TTTTGTCGAGCGAAAAGCGCCGTCGCAAGTCGTAGCGTTTGCGATCGAGACCATCGACAAAACGGCGCTCAGCAGGAAGACAGCCAAAGTCGAAGTGAAAAATATTTTAGACAAGCGGGTTTGGCGCATACTGCGAGTAAAATACCGCAAGCGCCAAGCCCCTCGCAATAGAGGCATCCAAGACCGAAAAAAGGACAATCGGGATTACAATCTGACCTGGAATTCGACAGCTTGGATCAGTCAGCTAAGACTCAGGCCGCTTGGAGACTTGTTGTGATCATCACCCAGATGATCCAGTAGTGCGTCATGTGATGAACCATCTGGTCCAAGCCAAATGCCATCCAAAAACCCACCGAACTCGTATCACGAAAACGTCCCAGATAGCGCGGGCCGGCCTTGATTCGATCCATCGTAAAATGCACGCAGAAGTCGACAATCGCCAGCCACCAAAGCTTAGGCGCAATGAGCGTCACAATCGTGAAGGTGATCGCCGCATGAATCCCGCAATGTAGAGCCAAGGGCGGGATGAAGCTCCAATCAGATCTCGTTTTTTGCAGCATGTAGCGGTTCTGCAAGGGAAAGTCGGCGGCAAACTGTTTGATCTGAAAGATCACGAGCAGAGCAAAAATGTAGGTCACGACCGCTTTCGGGTCGCGCCCTAACACCTCACTTGTTTCGAACCATCCAGAAAACACGTCCACCGACGTTCTCCCAGCCGAACTTATTCGGCATTCTCCGTCCCCTGATTCTGCATCTCAGGGCTTGGATACGAACTCTTAAAGTCCGGCTCCTTTGTCATATCGATATCGAATTCTTTCATCTCGTCGACCGGTGAAATCGCCAGGTCCAACTCGCGCAAACGATCGCGACGAGCGATGAAGTCACGTCGTAACGTCTCGCCTTGCATCAGCTCAAGTTCGAGACGCTTTTCATCCGCACGGTCGCGCGCTTCGACTTCTTCCATCGAATAACGCTTCATCTGCTCTCGGTACCGACGTTCAATTTCATTCTGCGCGCGAAGATCTCGCTCGCGACTTTCACGCATCGCAATTGCGGCATTGCGTTCGGACTCCGAAGCCTGCAGTCGTTCGTTTAGATATTTCTGAAAATCTCGTTTTTTTTGCACGAGATGGGCTTCGTACTCGCGCGGCGACATCTCGGCTTGCGCAGGAATTCCAAACGCCAGTAGCGTGCCTATGCACAGCACCAGAAAACTTCCCTGAAAGGTTTTACGAGTGAATGATTTCATTGATGTATTTTCGGTCGATCCTGAAAAAGACTCGCGCGACCAAGGGCTGCGTCGCATCCAAACTCGACCAATCATTTCGTAGACCAAGACTTTGATCTGGTTCAATCTGGACCCATGAATACTGAAGCTATCCCGTTCATGCGCCTTCTGATCGAAAAAATCTCTCCTGAGCTGCTGATCTTCGCCGGGCAAACTCTAACCGTTCTGCTAGCGGCTGCGGCCCTCGTCACACTGATCGCGATCTTGCTGTCGAATCTTGGCTTGCGCCCGCGAGGCCAAGCTCACCTTGAAGCAAAATCCTTGAACGACGAATGGATGGATCGCAAACGCTCGCTCGAATCACTCTTCGTGACCAAGAAAGAGTGGAAAGCCCGTATCAAAGAAGATCGTGAAAACGAAAAACGACGACTTGCCGAAGGCACCGCTAAACCCCGCCTCTGGGTTTTGGACTTCAATGGCGACGTCGAAGCAAGTCGCACGGAGTCCCTTCGCAACGAGATCACCGCGATTCTCGAAGTCGCCAACCGTGGCGCCAAGCCTGGTGAACCGACCGACGAAGTTTTGCTTCGCCTCGAGAGCCCGGGGGGCTCGGTCACAGGTTATGGACTCGCAGCCAGCCAACTGATGCGTCTAAGGAAAGCGGGAATTCCGCTGACGATTGCCATCGACGAGGTCGCCGCCAGCGGTGGCTACATGATGGCGGTCGTCGCCAACCGCATCGTCGCAAGTCCATTTGCAGTTTTGGGTTCCATCGGAGTCATCGGCCAAGTGCCCAACTTCCACCGTCTGTTAAAAAAACACGACGTGGACTATCTCGAAGTCACCGCCGGAGAACATAAACGCCCCGTCAGCATGCTTGGCCCCGTGACCGACGACGGGGTCAAAAAGTTCCGCTCGCAGATTGAGGACGTACACACGCTGTTTCGCGAACACGTTAAATCCTTTCGACCGCAGCTTGACCTGGAGAAAACGGCAAATGGCGATATCTGGTACGGCTTAGATGCGCTCAAACTTGGCCTGATCGACCATGTCTCCACCAGCGACGAATGGCTCGATCACGCTCGTCACCAAGAAAACCGCGACGTCTTTTTGCTTTCTTGGAAGCCTGCCAAAGGCTGGAAAGCCCGACTCGAGGACACGGCCGGGAAAATCACCGAGAAGGCCATAAAACGAGCCCTCCAGTCGGCCAAATGGAACGATGCCCGCCTCTAACCGGCCGACCGCTCTCACAAAACAGGGCCCTCACACATGGGGCGGAAAATAGCATTGACGACCCGCCCCATCTTGGTTCAAAAACTAAATCCATGACGACCACAATGAGCCACACCGGCATCTGCCTACAAAAGACCGCGACCGCTTTGGCGGGTGCTGTCTTGGTGTCAGCAGCGGTTTCACACGCGGCCATGACTCGCGGTCGTCTTTCTGCGGCCGATGTTGATCCGCAGCTCTATGGATCAGATGTGGGACCAGATGTGCTCGGTGAACGTCTCGTGATTCCGCCCGGTATTCCGGACTGGATCATGATGGACTGCGAGAAATCAAAAGAGTCTCACACCGTGCTCTCGCGCATTCAAAACTCGATTTGCGAGAATTAAGGGCGACTGGCATTCAAGGCGCTTTCGGCCTTGGTCGCTTTTGGTTTTTAATCGCGGGTGTTTTTGCCCGGGGCTAAGCCGAGATGCCGAAGTGGCACGACGGCCGTTTCAAAAGGAACAATCCCGTCTCTACCACTGTCGAACGTGATATCGGGTTTACGTAACAGCCGACGCAGCTCTTCGTTAGCAACCGCGAACAATGGCCGACGCCAAGTTCCCGTCACTTGCCATGCCAGACGACTGGTCGCGGGGTATTTGCTCTCAAGCTTCGCTTCCAAAACCTGGTCGCGAAAAACGTGCCCTTCGCTGAACAAAGTCACGCTCGGGCCTATCGAAGCTTGAGCCGACGTCCAACGAAACCCAGAGCCAAGAAGCTTTCCCTTCACCGTCGTGTGATTCATGACAACCGTCTTTGCATCCGGGGACTCAAGCCCACCCCAACCAAAAAACGCCGGCTTTAGGATTCGGAACAAAAAACCCGCCTTCGGCACTTCAACAATCGGAGCCTTGGCCACGATCTCGACCGGGTCAAAGTCACCGTCCGCCTTTGCTCCCGAATGAGCCGCCAATCGCCCGTCGGATTTCGCCTCCAGACGCGCCTCTAAACGCATCTCCGAAGAGTGGAATTCCGTTCCTTGTACGCCCTTAAGTCCCAGGGTCGCCTTCAAACGTTTTAACTTTTCGTTTCGCACAAGCCCGCTGGCTTTTCCGGAAATCTCGGCGACCGAGCCTGTAAACAAAACCTTCTCCACACGAGAGTTGAACTTCAAACGCGCGAGATCGAGTTGAAACTCGGTGTCCCCGGTCTTGAGATCATGCTCGGCCTCAAGCTTCAACTGCGCCTCGCCGCCCTCGGGTTTAAACTCTTCCGCCAAGGCTCGTACCTTCAAACCGCTTCCCAAAACCGCAAGCTTGCCGATTCCGATCGCTTGCAAGGCCGTTCCCTCGCCTCCGGCGAAACGAACGACCATCCCGCTTGTCGAACCTTGAAACGAAAACTCGTCGGGCTTTTTCACCTCGACGGCACCGCTAAATTTTCCGTACTCCGAAAAAACTCCCGGCGCGCCATGCAGCTGAAAGGTCTCAAGGACTTTGCCGAGCTCAACATTCTCCGCGCGAACGATAAACGGATGCCAAACCCCTTGCGCCTCACGAACCGCCTTGTCGACCTTCAAGCGACCGACCTGGCCAGATATCTCACACTGAGAAATCGTCAACGGGTGATCGACGATCAAGCGACTGAAGATCCCCTTAATCTCCGCATTGCAATCGAGCCACGCAAAGCGTGGGCGGAAATCCTTTGGCACAATGCCCGTCTTTACCAACAAAGGCGTCGTCATCGAGAGCGGCAAATTGCTCACCGAGAGTTTCATCACGGTATCGAGTTCCCGAACTCCTCGCGAATTGACGATCGGCTTTAACTCGGCATTGGCCTCAAGGGTTCCTTCGTTCAGTTCCGCTCTCACTTCGGATAAAATCTCAGTCGCTTGAACTGTTCCCCTTACGCTGAAGGCCGGAAGCGACTCGCCAAAAACCGTCGCTGGCGGAATGCGAACAAGGGTCGAAATGTCGATGCCTTTGTCTTTGACCGTCGCGCGCAAACTTTCCAGCACGACGCTTTTCATACGGCCTTCAAAAAAGAGTTCGGCGTGATCCACCGAAATTCCCGAAAGAACTCGTCTCACCGCCTTTAACTCGTCCTCGCGAAAAAACTCCGCGGGTGTCATCTCACGCCCGGCACCCGCATCCACAGGCGATGGGTTTGCGACAGCGTCGGCGATCACCTGCCACGGAGCCGCTTGAGAAACCGGCGCTTCTGTCCCATCCGGGCAGCGACGCTTCACTTCGTCGAGATCAATCACAAGATCACGAGCCGCGACTCTACCCATGGCAAACTGAGCGCGAAGAACGCTCGACCACCGAAGCGGAAGTCTGACAGCACCCGCTCGCACAGGGGCCTCTGCGCGATGCGCCCCCTCACCTTCGCAAGCCGCCATCGGGCGCCACTGCACGTCGGTCAAAACCAACGCGAAGTCCGGCCACGGACCGCTAGCAAATTCGACCTCCGCTTTGCGAAAACCGATTTGACCCTGAAATTGTGATTTTTCGATCTGCGCCCGGATCGCCATTTCGACTTTGTGGGGCGCGACCATCAAACGAACGAGCGTGCCCAACAGGACCGCCAGAACAAGACCCACGACCATCCATCGTAGACCACCTTGCTCTGACACTTCCTCGGCTCGACGCGCGCTCATGGCTCCTGCTTGCTATTGAAAGAAGAGATTTGTGATTTCGTATTCTTTGTCGGTCTTAGGACTGCGAACCGTGACGATATCGCCGACACGTTTGCCGATCAACGCACGCGCGATCGGAGAAAGAATCGAAACTCGACCTTCCTTCACATCCGCTTCGTCGACGCCGACGATTTGATAGCTCGATTTTTCCTCGGTCTCTGTGTCCACGATTTCCACGTGCGCACCAAACACCACGCGATCGCCCGAAAGCTTCGAGGGGTCGACAACCTCTGCACCCGCGAGGTGACCTTGGATCTCGGCGATACGGCCTTCGATGAGCGACTGACGCTCTTTTGCCGCGTCGTACTCGGCGTTTTCACTGATATCGCCATGAGCACGCGCCTCTTCGATCGCACGAACAACAGCTGGGCGCTCCATCTGAATCAAACGCTTGAGCTCTTCCTCAAGCTTGATCTTTCCCTTGATGGTGATCGGGAGACGATCTGTCTTTGGAGCCTGGTTTGATCCGTCTGCTGAGTTTGCTGCCATTACTAGATCCTCTTCTTATAAACATCTTTTTATAAGCATCGTTGCCGGACCGCACTTTTGCTGCCCAGCATAAACCCCTGAAATTAGCCGAAGTTTTCTCAAGTCGTCAAGCGGACTCGGCAGCCTAAGAGCCCAATCTCACCCGTCTTCACTTGTATTTGGCAAAATTCCGCGAGGAAATGAGTAAGTGTCAGCATCCGAGTCCCCAAAAGTGCCCCAAAAAACGCCTTTGAAACCGTCGACGTCACCTCCCGACGGCACTCCTCTTGATTGCATCCGAAAGGCTAAGTCGGTTTGGCTAACGACTCACCCACAGGCCGATGGCGATGGCTTAGCCTGCGAAGCCGCTATGTGGCTGACGCTGGAAAAGCTTGGGAAGTCCGTGAAGATCATGAATTTCGAGCCTCCAGGGCCTAAGTACCGCTTTTTGTTTGAAGCCGGCCATCTTGGAAAACCCAAGTCTCTAAAAGTTCAAGTCTTCGATGCCGACCTCGATCCGGCGCCACCAGATCTCATCGTGCTGTTTGATACCAATGATTTCCGGCTGCTTGAACCCATGATTCGCTGGCGTGAAGGCTTAAAAGCCTCGGGCACTGAAATTCCCATTTTGATCGTCGACCACCATCAAGGCGCAATCCCGCCAGATGCCCTGGCGTGGGTGGATCGTCAGGCGGCTTCTTCCGGCGAAGTACTCTTGGCGATCATCGAACAGCTCTTGGCTGCTGAGGGAAAACAAATCGACGAGGCCATCGCGAGTTCGCTTTACACGAGTCTCGTTTTCGACACCCAAAACTTTCGCTACATCCGCTCGAGTCCGTCGAGTCACAAGATGGCGGCGGCCTTGCTCCCGCTGATTTCCGAACCGGAGAAAGTCCACGAGGCTCTGTTTGCCAATCTAACACCGATGAAGCTTGGGTTCCTCGCGGCGGCACTTTCCGCACTTCGTATCGAAGCCGAAGGCACGCTCGCCGTCGTGATCCTGACGCGCGATTTATTTCAGCGCTACCAAGCTGAAGCCAATGACTCCGGCGACGTCGTCGACATGGCACTCAACGTGAGCTCCGTCAAAGTCGCACTGCTGCTACGCCAAGAGACCGACGACACGTGGAAGATTTCTCTTCGCTCGAAAAAGGGATTCAGTGTTCTGGAGACAGCGCAGAACTTTGGCGGCGGTGGCCATATCAACGCCGCGGGTGCGACCGTGAAATCTGCGGACTCGCACTCGCTAGAGACAAAAATCAAACCACTTCTCATCACGGAAATTCGTCACAAGATGGGCGCACGATAATGGGCGACCATCGCGACCACAAGGCCAAGGACCCTCGCGACGAGGTGGTTTGTCTTTGCAACGAAGTTAAACGCGGCACCATTGAAGACGCCATCAAAGGTGGTTGCGATACGCTTAACAAAATCTACGACCGCACCAGTGCCGGCGTAGGCCCTTGCGGCGGCAGCTGCCGCAAATGCCTTGGCCCGATGCTCGATCACTACCTCAAGACAGGCCAGTTTCCCACCGGCCCGATTCGCCCGAAAGCGCAAAAGAAAAACCGCGGACGCTAACCGAGTGAACGACCGGATTCCGACCAGAGTCGGTACAAAATTCTCAACGAGTCGCCTCTCTTAGAGGGCGCCCAAGCGATAGGCGATAAGAAGTTCCGTGTCGAGTTTGCAAGTGCCACAGCTGGTTCCGGCCGAGGTGGTGCGCGCCACCGACAAAGTCGAGTGACAACCTCCCACGATCGCACGATCTACGACGGCCGTCGGCACGGCCCGACAGTGGCAAAGCTCCGCTTCTTGATACGGAAGTTGAAACCGATTTTGTAGTTTCAAAACCAACTCTCTCAGTAAAATCGAGACGTGATCTTTTCCATCCAGGCCGCGATAAAAGCTCTCCAGAGCCACGCTGGGTGGATGAGTGCCCACGCTCTTGTCCGGATTCAACAACTGCACGCGATCGGCATCCGAAAGAGCGCGAATCTGCCGACAAAACTCCAAGAGACGGTCTTCAAAAAGCGAACATCCACTGGTCGAGGCCGAATCAAGCTTCACGTCGACGATCATCGCCTGCGGCGCTCCAGAGTTCTGAACGTCAAATCCCAGTACAAACTCCACGGCGACTTGATCGCGCCCGAGAAGCTCCGCTTCGACTTTCTTGTTCGCTACCGTCATCTCGTCTATTAGTGTTTCAGACCAGAGGAAGGGAAACAAGAACAGATGAACCGAAAGCTTGTGATTGAGACAGTTCCTTGCCTGAAAGACAATCTCTCCTACCTCATCGTCGACATCGAACAAGGAGAGGCCATCGCCATTGATCCAGGCGAAGCCGCTCCCTTTTTTCGCCATATCAAACAGCTAGAAGCGCACTTTCTAAAACCCCTTGAACTCAAGGCGGTGTTGACCACACACCATCACCACGACCACACAGACGGCCTGGCGGACCTTCCCGAGATTCCAACTTGGACATCCACGCGAGATCAAAGCCGCCTCCCCGCCGCCGGCGGCGGTTTGAAGCGACCGCAAGCCCTGCTACCAACGCGAAGCTACTCCTGGAAGGATCTCACCGGCGACGGCACCACGGACACCTGCTTCTCGGTCATGGAAATCCCCGGACACACCGAGGGTCAGATCGCAATCCGCCTGCAAACCGTCGACGACTCGCATGTGTTCGTAGGCGACACGCTGTTTTCGCTAGGCTGCGGACGCTGCCTGGAGGGCACTCCGGAGGAGCTCTTTGCGAGTCTACAAAAGATCAAGCGTCTTCCAGTGGAAACACGTTTGCACTTTGGCCACGAGTACACGCTACGCAACTTCGAATTCTGGAGCGAAATGCATCGGCGCCATCCGGCCGAAACCAAGGACATCGTCGATCTCGGCGCTTTGTGTGAACCCAAGCGCGAGCTCGAGCGCGAAATCTCGCGCGATGGCTTTTTACATCGCAAAGCGCCGACTCTTCGCGACGAGCTTTTGAGTAATCCATTTTTGAAAATAAAAAACGCCACCGAATTTCGTCGGTGGCGCCTTGAACGTAATCAGTTTTAGACGATTACTTCTTCGCGGAAGCGAGGAGACCGTTTAAGTCTTGAACGAATCCAGGGATGACCGTGTTCGGGCCCATCGCCAAAAGTGGCGTTCCGCCGATTTTCATCTTGGTAGCCAATTCGCGCACGTGCTCAAGTTCCGACGTGACCGCTTCGCTCTCCATGTCTTTTTCCCACTTGCCGAGATCCAGCTTGAGCTTTTTGGCGATCGCTTTCATCGAATCCGGGCTCTTTTCTTTCGTCGCATAAACTTCTTTGTAGAAGTCTTTGTACTTGCCCTGCTGATGAGCCGCGAGAGCCGCGCGCGCCGCCAATTCACTTGTTGGGCTCAAGATTGGGAAGTTCTTGTAGACGATCGTCACTTCCGAAGCTTTTTCTTTCAAAACCTTCTCGATGACTTCGCTCTGTCTTGCGCAGTAGCCACAGTTGAAATCAAAGAAGTAAGCGATTTTCACCGGACCAGTTCCCGCTGTCGGGCTTGCCGAGTGTTCGAAAAGATCCGCCTTGAACGTCGTCGCCATTTCTGGCTTCGGCTGATTGTCTTCACGTTGTTTGCGCGTGAAAGCTTCAACGGACTTCAAAATCGCCTCGGGGTTCTTTTCGACCCAGTCTGCGATCTGTTTATCTGAAGGCGCACAGGCCGCCGTCGTCAAAGCCATCGCTGCCACCGCCACGACTCGGGCAGTATTGAATTTCATGGATCGAATCATCTTCTCAGTCCCCTCTTTTACGTCGGATCACACCGGATCACGATTGGTTTCGTCAGTTGGTTTATTCAATCGACACCTTCATTGTCGACACAGGTCTTTTGATAAGTCACGCAGGGCGTATCGACCGAAATGCGACCAGAAACGTGACCGAAAACGCGGCCTAGCAAAACCGCCCCAGAAGACATTATGTATCATTTAAGAGGCAGCGGATACTTGATCGCATTTTTCTGAATTTTGCGACCTAAGGCCTCACCTAGATCGACGTCGTAACGCTGCGCAATCCGAAGGAGGAAAAAGAGCACGTCGGCGAGCTCATCTTCGAGATTCTCGCGCCCTTCAGCCGTTCTTGCGAAAGCGTCGGCCTCTTGGTCGTTTCGAAAGCGATAGGGCTCGACCAGCTCCGCCGCTTCCGTGACCGCGCCGATCGCGAGGTTTTTAAGTGAGTGATAGGGGTCCCAACCTCGCGCCTCACAGAACTCGCGGACGAGGTGAATCAGTTCCGACACTTTCGCATCGTTTTGTGCCTTGGCAGTAGTTTTCATGGCCAAGGTCTTTAACTCGACTTCACTTGCCCAGCAACCAACGATCTAAATCCTGAAGGTCCTCGGGGCGTTCCGCCGCAGCGAGGATCAAAGCCAAACGATCCAAACGAGAAAGCGCGTCAGACGCTGGCTCCGTCCCCTGCTCAACTGTTTTCGCCGAAGATCGAAGCAACTCGCGCCAAAGGCGAAACTCCATCTGCGAAACCTTGGCCGCTTCGATTTCCTTTTCCGGAATCGGTTCTGAAAGCAAAGGGGCCGCATTCTCGTTGTTTGCTTGCAGCTCGGACCAAGCCGTCTGTACGTCAGGCAAGATCGTCTGGTTTCGAAAGAACTCCAACCACCCCAAAACCAGACGAACGCGTTCTGATACCGCCGGCTCCTTAGAGAACGTTCGCAGACGATCGAGGCCAAACTCTTGTGTCGACTTCGTCGGAGCCTCGATCGGCAAGTTTGCGCCGTCCAGCTCTTCCGAAACCTGACCGGGCGAAGTCGAGCCACCTCCCGACAAGACGATCAACGGCGTTTCATCAGGAGCCTCCTCGCTTGACTGCAAACGCGCTCCGCGAGGCCCACAGGCCGTCATCAAAAGCACAAGCAAAAGACTCGTGATGGAAAGGGCCGAGAGCCAAAGATCGGACTGGCTCCCTAAACGCCCTTTCGCATTTTCTTCTCGACGAGTGCCGTTTCTCGGCGCCGCCAAGGGTTGATCAAAATACAGGGCTGAAGACTCGCCCGACAGTTTCTGCGACGTGCATTCCGCTACTTGCGCAAACTCAAGATGAAAACTCTTTTCGAAGCTCGACATTTTTTCTACCACCGAACAGCCCGACTCACCATGAGCCGCGGCTTCCAAACTCAGTCATAGCGACTTCGAGGCCAAGTCCTCTATTAGCCAAGCTTTTGGACAAGTATAGGAATCCATTTGGTCAAAAGCTCCTGCGATCCGGCCGCTAAAAAGCCAGGATTGAGCCACGCCGCTTTTCCATACGGCATAGATCGAACAGGAAGCGAGATCGGAACCAGTCCACCGCCAGAGACCTCTAACAGAACCTGACCAGCCGCCGTGTCCCACTCGGCCGTCGGGCCAAAGCGCGGGTACACATCGTACGAGCCTTCGGCGATGAGTGCGAACTTCATGGCCGACCCCATTCGCATAACTGTTTGCGCACCCCAAAATCGATACAGCTCCTGCATCCGATGTGAAGGAATCGAACGACTACCAAGTACCCGAAGCTCGCCCTCGCTTCGACGTTCTGGCCTCGGCAAATCTGTCTCCGACCCGTTTCGCCACTTCTTTAAACTCCCAAAACGCATCGCTCCCCAGGTCTGCTCGCCACTTGGGTCGTGGATCAACCCCAGATACGGATGCGCGAGACTTCCCCCAGCAAACGCACTTTCTTCGGGCTTAAGCTTTCGCATCAGCGCGAGTGCGACGGCGAATGTCTTTTCTCCGGCTAAAAAATCGCGCGTGCCATCGAGAGGGTCTGCGATCCAAAAAAACTCGTCGACTGCGATCTCGTCAATTGCAAGCGGCCCATTGGGGTCTTCTTCAGAGACGATCGCAAACTTGGCAAGCCCAGCAAGGTCGCGCTCAAGAGAGTCGTGCGCGAGGCGATCTATCAACGAAACCGGGCTACCATCGCCCTTTTCTTCACGCGTGGTTTGAATCTCCGCAAGGCCTCGCGCTCTTACCGTGTCGCAGATCAAACGCCCCGCGCTCTCCACCGCCAGACGTGCCCCATGAAGAAGTTCCGACTCATGACATCCGATTTTCCGTAAGAGCATTTGCGAGCGAGCTGCGAGATCCATCCGCATATTGCACCCGAGAACCCAAGGCCCTGTCACCCATGATCCGAATTTGGACCGGCATTTCATTTTGCTCGCCTGTTCAAGATTGCGCGATCTTCCAAAGAAGCGCCATTCTCGAAAAAAAGGAGCCCGCTATGAACACCGCTTATAAAGAACCTCAACTCTCACGTTTTTCTTTGACGACGGCTGCCACCGCCGCACTGGCCGCACTGGCTCTTGGCTTAAGCGCCTGCGCCTCCAGCCAAGGCTTCCACCGCGAGTCCCTGCGAGATCCCACGCAAGGCGGCGCTACCCAACAACCCACCGTCGATAGCGAGGCCATCGCCAAGTCACTCGCGAAACGACCGCAGCTTCCAAAGCCGTTTCGTGTAGCCGTTCATTTTAAGTCCACTCCCCGGCACTCCGAACTCCGTTGGAAAGAAACCGATCGCGAGCTATTTCGACGCTTGGCCGACAAACTCGCTCCGTCGGACGAAATCTCCGCGATCTTCCCACTCGCCAAAGCACTTGTTCGCACCGAAGAGCTCGAGGACTTACGCTTGGCCGCCGCCGACCAAGGGGCCGATGCTCTCATGGTGATTTCCGCCAACTCAGACATCGAGCGTGTCGCCAATAACTTGAGTTGGACATACCTCGCGCTCGTCACAGCGCTATTTGTTCCCGGCACGACGTCTGAGGCGCTGGTGCTCTCGCAGGCCAGCCTCTGGGACGTGCGCAACGGCTTCCTCTATATGTCGGCCGAGTCGGAACACACAGAATCCGAAACCGCTCCGTTGGCACTCTTGGACGACCGAGAACTTGTCGAAAAATCCAAACGCCTTAGCTTGGAAAAGCTCTCGCAGGAGATCGAATCCCAGATGCGCGGGCTTACGGATTCCCCCAAGACAGCCAAAGCCATGTGATTTCAAATATTTATCATGCCAAAGCCCGCAAATCAGGCAAGTCGTCGGATTTTTGCGGGCACGCCGCTTCGAATCACTTCCCATTTGGCGGCAAAATGTGTTAAGCATGCGAGTTCGTTTTTCTATTTCTGAGGAGTAAGGTCCGATGGCAAAAAAGGGCAAAGTTCGAATCATCACACTGGAATGCACAGAAGCCCGCAAAGAAGGTAAGTCGCCTTCGCGTTATACAACGACGAAGAACACTCAGACTCACCCAGAGCGCTTGGAAAAAAAGAAGTACAACGCCGCTTTGAAGCGTCACACTGTTCACCGCGAACTTAAGTAAGTAGTACGGCTTCCGGCTCTGAGTCGGAACCCTCTGCGAGACAAGGGCCTACCGGCCCACTTTGTTTCTGCACTTATTCGCCACTGCCGTCGCCCGAGTCGAAAGATTCGGGCGCGCGTGTTTTTGCCCTCAATTATTTTAAGCTCGGACCAAAAGCTGGACTGCCCGACTCTGGGCGAGGGCGCTAAGCTTCCGTTCATGGCAGCATCTGGTATTGAGCAAATTTTCGAGATGATGGTGAAGCAAGGCGCCTCGGACCTGCA
>CAUJGS010000041.1 GCA_963170185.1 Bdellovibrionota bacterium | reverse complement strand
CGAAGGAAAAAAAGGCGGCTACACGGTTTCAGACTACTGGCTTCCCGAAGATAAGGGCGGAAAACCTGCCGAAATCTACCACTTCATCGGAAAAGACATCATCAAGTTCCATCTTCTGTTTTGGCCGGCGATGCTAAAAACCGCTGGCAGGAAACTTCCCAACGAAGTTTTCGTTAACGGCTTCCTCACCGTGAACGGCGAGAAGATGTCGAAATCAAAAGGCACCTTCATCTCCGCACGCACGTACTTGGATCATCTCGACCCAAGCTACCTTCGCTATTATTTTGCTTCGAAACTGAACGCGGCTTTGCAAGATCTCGATCTTGGCTTGGAAGACTTCGTCAACCGAGTGAATTCGGATCTCGTCGGCAAAATCACGAACCTCGGTTCTCGCGGCGCACAGATGCTCGGCAAACGCCTTGGTGGTGAACTCGCAAAGAGCTTCGATGCCGACGGCGAAAAGCTTTTGAAGCTAAAAATACTGCCGCTTCTTCCTGAGATCGCGGACTACTACGAAAACCGCGACTTCGCCAAAGTCCTAACCGCTGTTCGCGAGATCGCCGACGAAACCAATAAGTACTTCGACGAAAAGGCACCTTGGAACCTGATCAAGACAGACGAAGAGGAAACTCGCAAAGTTTTGACGACGACGTTAAACGCGTTTCGCCTGATCGCCATTTCATTAAAGCCGATTCTTCCCGACTACGCCGACAAGGTGGCAAGCCTCTTGGGCGAAGCGCCTTACAAGTGGTCTGACACCGGTTCCTTGGTTTTAGGGAAGAAGGTCGGTGAGTACCAGCATCTTGCGACACGCATCGAACAAGTAAAGGTCGAAGCGATGGTCGAAGCGACTATCAAAGAAAACGAAAAAGTCAGTGAAGCGCGAGCAGCCGCCAGCACCAAGCCCGGCAATGCCGCGAAAGGAAAATCTGTGACAACGGAAGTAGCAAAACCTTCTGCCGATAGCGGCGTTCTCGACATCGACACGTTCAACAAAGTCGATCTTCGCATCGGAAAAATCGTGAAAGCCGAAGCCGTGCCCGAAGCTGATAAACTTTTGAAACTTCAAATCGACCTCGGGCCATTGGGCACTCGTCAAGTTTTCGCCGGCATTAAGTCGGCCTACGACCCAGCAACACTCGAAGGGCGGCTCACGGTGGTGGTCGCAAACCTCGCTCCTCGCAAGATGAAATTCGGCATGAGCGAAGGCATGGTCTTGGCTGCTAGCGATCCAGATGGCGGCGCCGGCAAAGGGCTCTTCATCTTGTCTCCTGATGAAGGCGCAAAACCTGGTGACCGTGTGAAGTGATGCCGGGCGCAGCGCCAGGCCTCTCAGCCAACGATCGAAAAGTTCTCGGCCAAGCACTTGATGCAGGCCGAGCACTTGAGAAAACTCTTCAGCGAACTCTTGCAACTGCCGAGACCGACATCTCGCTGGCGGAATCAAAATTTCGCGGATGTCTTTTGGCACTCGCCAAAGCCGAATCCCCGCTTGTTCAAAAGCAAGCCGAATACGCCGCGAAGGTCGACGCGACTTTGGGCGAAAGACACTTGTTCACCCTCCTCGTACCGCTCGAGCGTCTTTTAAACCGTGCCGCACGCGATGAAGAATTCCTCTACGCAGAAGGCGATCGCACGTCTCTTGATCCCGAATCTCTTGCGTTAAAATCTAAGCTTCCTCGCGTCGTCATTTGCGAGAACTTGCGCTCGGCTTTTAATGTCGGAGCGATTTTTCGAACTGGCGAATGCTTTCTCGCCAATGAAATCTGGCTGACTGGTTACACGGCTCCTCCTTCAAAAACAGCCATGGGTACTGACGAACTCGTACCTTGGAAATCGGTTGCGCACTCGCGCGACGCCATCTCAGAGGCGAAATCACTTGGCTACAAAGTCGTCGCACTTGAATTAACCAACGATGCTGTCCCGCTAGAAGAGTTCACTTGGCCAGAAAAAACCGCGTTGCTTATTGGCAACGAACGATTCGGTGTCGACTCCGATACTGTAAAGAGCTGCGACGCCGTCATAAAAATTCCGACAAATGGCTTAAAAAACTCGCTCAATGTCGGTGTCGCCTTCGGCATTGCCGCAGCCGCTTGGCGCAACTCGAAAGGCTCTACGGCCCCCACCTCAAAAGAACTTCCGACAAGCGAACGTGCGAAACTGATTCAGCCTATCGGATATGTCAAAGGTGGATACACCTCGCCACAAACTGCCCCTCGTCAAGGGAGCTATTTGAAATTTGATGGCGACGAAGCCACTGTTCTGCTTGAGGGAAAGTTTGAGGGAAAGCCTGCGAACTTCGAACAAGCACTTAAAGATCTCGAAGGCTTTAGTCATGTGTGGTTGGTTTTCGGTTTTCATCTATCAAAGTCTTGGCTTCCGCAAACAAAGCCACCGCGCGGTGACGGTTCGTTAAAAGGCGTCTTCGCAACACGTGCGCCACATCGACCAAACGGCTTAGGTTTAAGCTGTGTTCGGCTTTTGGGAATCGAAGGTCGCTCGGTTCGCATCTCGCACCACGATCTCTTAGACGGCACTCCGATTTACGACATCAAGCCTTATGTTCCAGAGGCCGATTCGTTTCCCGATGCCCGCGCCGGGTGGATCGATCTTCTTCCCCCTCCCCACTCCATCGAAGAATCCGCGATAGCAAAAGAAAAACTCGACTGGCTGGAAGCAGAGGGCGAAGCACGTTTGCGCCCCTTTATTTTCGAACAGCTTCGCTATCAACCGCTAGATCAAACAAGAAAACGAATCGAGATTGTTCCCGCGGTGGGCGACAATGTTTCTGTTCCCGGTTCAACTACAAGATCGAGTACCGCCTCAGAACTTGAAAGCGCTGAGACGAAATTCACGGCTTCGTTTCGCACCTGGCGCATTCACGCCACTCTCGCACATGCTTCCTTCACGCATACCACTCCCATTCATGCCGATCCCACCAATGCCGTATCCACCAATGCGTCCTCCATCCACACCACTCACATTCATGCCGATCTCACCAATGCCGCCTCCGTCAGCAAATCCGGTTCCGCCGTTTCGGCCAGTGGAGCCGTAAAGATTCACGACATATCTTCCGGCTACTCGAGGAACGAACTTTCCGACTCAACCGACATTTACGGCGACAAAGACCTTCACCGCCGCTTTTTAAGCCACTTCGGCGACCGCCTCAAATAATCCTCACGCCCCCCCCGCAACAGCCGGTCCATCACCTCCATCACCTCCTCCGCAACCATCACCTCCTCCGCAACCATTTCCATAGCCCTCTCCGCCAGCACCTCTGCAAGCGTCTCCATACCCTCCTCTATACCCTCCTCCATAACCGTCTCCATACGACTCGGCGCCCTCCCCTTCTCCGCCACTCACTTTCCCTATCGTCAGACATTGCTTTTTCATTGACTCTCTACCATCGGTCACATATATTTCGCGGATGCGATCAGGAAAAGCCGCTACCCGCTCAATCCCGCAGTCAAAACGAGTGAAAGACCGACCAACATCCTCCTTGGCTACACAGCCACCGCCAGCTACGCGGCCGCCATCAGTTGCACGGCCATTCGCACGGCCAGCTACACAGCCGGTCACGCGGCCAGCTACACGTTCGCCGCAACTGACCCTGATAAAACGACAAAGAAGTGCGTATGGTGGCGAGCTTCGCAACACTCGCGAGGGCCGCTCTACAGCCAGGCCGCTCGCAACAAGGCACAGCATGCACCTCGTGCTGCGCTCGACAAAAGCAAAGGGAGAATGGTCGTTCCGCCACCCGAAGAATCGCAACCGCGTGGGGGCCATCATCAAACGATTTGCGCTCAAAAACGGCGTGCGTATCTTGTCGATGGCCAACGTCGGAAATCATCTGCATCTTCACATCAAACTTGGAAATCGCCATTCCTACGCCGGGTTCATCCGAGCCGTAACCGGCGCCATCGCACAAGCTGTAACCGGACGCACGCGCTGGCAAAACAACCAGTCGAGAAATGTCGGGTCAGCCAAGTTGCAGTTTTGGGACTACCGCCCATTCACGAGAATCATCGAGAGCTGGCGCGCGGTTCTCAACATGCGCGATTATGTTCGCATCAACCAACTCGAAGGTTTCGGCGTCAGTCGCCTAGAGGCGCGGGCTTGGCTAGAAAGCAAGACGCGAAGACCAGTGCTAAGAATATCCGACCTAAAAAGATCCGACCCAAGAAAACCCGAGTCACGAATATGATGGCGTGCCGAACTCCGAATGCAGCCGCCACCTGCCAGTCGCCAGTCGCCAGTCGCCAGTCGACAATTTTCGATCTCGCCCTGCCGTGGGCAATATTCGAATTGCAAGCTAGCTAAAAATCAGCGGTAAAAACGGAATGTCGGCCGGCGCGAATTCGGCAGAATCGGGAAGTTCGTGCGCGAAAATCCACTTCACTTCAGCGACATCGCTTAGACGAATCTTTGCCTCGTCACCAGCCGCAAGATCGGCGTGATACCCAGCAAGCAGAATATGCACATTCGGCGAATCGCCCGCGCCCGGATAAACGTGTGAGGCCAGGCCTAAGAGACCGTCTTGTCCACGCGAACGTGCAACTACGATCGTGACACCGAGCTCTTCTTGAATTTCACGAATGAGTGCGTCTTCAGGCTTTTCACCCGGTTCGACTTTGCCGCCAGGGAACTCCCACAAACCACCCGCAATCGGATGCGAAGTCGGCCGCCTTGCCAAGAGAACTTGCCCAAGAGAATTTCGAATGACCGCGGCGACAACAAAGATCGGGCCCTTTATCGCAGCGCCGCTCACGTCACGCCCCGTACGCGACGGATCGCATAGCGAGCGTTCCGTGATGGTATTCCGTCGCAAAAAACTCAGGCCTCTCGCCACTCGAGCCACCTTCGCCGGGGCCAAAACTTGCGCCGTAAATCGGAAGTAGCGGCATAAAGTGCTCACGAGTTGGAATTGCCTTACGCGCGGCGAATTCGCCCGAGCGACTAGCGCCCGCTAAAAACTTCTCGTCCCTGGCCTCAAGGGCCGCCGCGACTCGCTTATCAAACTCGACATTCCAATTCGCAGGCGACGCATCGGCTTCGCGACTCATCTCGCGAAGGTTGTGGACGATGTTTCCGCTTCCCAGAAGTAAAACGCCGTCGCTTCGAAGCTCGCGAAGCAGGCGCCCAGCACGAATGTGACTTTCCGGATCGAGACGGCGCGACAATGACACTGGCACAATCGGAATATCGGCATTGGGCCAGAGATGCCTCATCACCGACCAAACGCCGTGATCCAACCCCCATTGCTGAGTCAAAGAAGCCGGTTCGTGTTTTAAAATATCCGCCACACGCGCGGCCAATGCCAGATCACCTTTTGCCGCATATCGAACTTCAAATAGCGCTCGTGGAAATCCATAGAAGTCGTGAATCGTACGCGGTTCCGTCGCGGCAAGAACTTGGAAGTCTTCCGTCTCCCAATGCGCCGAAAAGGCAACCACAGCGCGCGGCTTTTTTGCACGAAGCCTATCGCCCCACTCGCGGAGCGTGGCCGTGTAGGTGTTTTCTGAAATCGCATTCATCGGGCTACCGTGCCCGATGAAAACTGCCGGTTGTAACTGAGATCCCATAACGAGAACGAGTTTAACATCCCGGCCAGCGTTGTCACTCTCATCCTAGAGGAACACGAATCCACCTAGGAGCGCATCACGATGAGGTTTCCAGATTCGTAGCGGCGTAAACCCCGGTGAAAGAGGAACCATGCAAAGCTCGAAAAAGCGGCAGTTCCGACCACCAAAATCCCGAGATCGCCCCATTGGAACCGTCGGACCAGCTCCACCGGCACCTCGGCGATGAATCCGGCAGGAATCAAAGTAAACAAAACCACGCGTGTCCAACCATCGAATATCCGAGTCGGATAAGTCGAAAAGTGAATCAGAGCATTCCCGATCCCACTGGAAATCCCCTCGCTTGACCCCATATAAAACGCAAGCGACCCGGCCATCACAAAAAACGCCAGATAAACCAAGCCACCCAAGACTCCGCCAACGAGAAACCACCACCATTTTTCCGGTGTCATATCGACAAAGAAAAATAGCAACGTCGGACCGAAAAACAAGTCACCCAAGTTCGCCGGACGGATTTGCCCAACAAGAATATGCAGGAGCACATTTTTTGGCAGCGCCAAGTAATAATCAAGCTGCCCTTGCGCAATCAGCTCGGACAAACGTAGGGCTTGCGCGAACAAGCCAAACGCGATTCCAAACGAAAACGTGATCACCGCCCAGAGCACAAAGAGATCCTCTTTCTCCCAGCCATTTAAAACCGGGAACTTCTGAAAATAGAGCATCCAAAACGTGACCCACAACGAGTCGTTGATCATCATCCCAAAAACTTGCGTGAAAAAGCTCGAACGATATTCAATCGCTGAAGCAAAACCCGTTCGCATCATCGCGGCTAAAAATCTCAACATCCGACTATCCCCCGTTCACGTCGAGACGACGCACACCCAAGCGATACATGCTTTGCGCCAAAAAACCCAACACCAGAATCAACCCTAGCTGCTTCATTGCGAGTTCGGCCCATACGTTCCAATCAAACTGCACGGCCAAGCGCGCCGGCTGATAGATCATCAGCGAAAACGGAAGCCACTCGACCACACTCAAAAGCCATTCCGGAAACAGCGTGATCGGCATTAAAAAACCACCCAAGAGCCACTTCACCCTGTCAAAGATGAAATAAAACCCCGTTACATCTTCGGTCCAAAACGCCAAAAGGCCTATCATCGCGCCAAAGAAAAAGTTGAGCGTCGAAGTCAGAATAAAGGTGAGCACCAAAGCTGGAACACTGCCCAAAGAGAACGACACGCCACCCACCATGATCGCGGCAACGACTCCGCCGACCGCAATCAAGATACAGGCCTTAAGCAATCCTTCCCCTAGGAAAACGCTCCAGTGAAACCCCAAAAAACTATAGGGTTTGTTCAGGCGAATCGCGACATCACCGTCGCGAATCTCGCGTTCGATGAGTCGATGAATCGGCGTCATGGACATGATGATGGTTTCAGTTGCGACCAAGTACCAAATCATCTGCGCCAGAGAAAACCCGGCCAGCGCCACGTCTTTCACGTTGCCGCCAGCACCAGCGCTTGACTGATACGTCACCGTCCACAGGCGGACGAAAACAAACATCACGACCGCCAAGAACAACGTCGATCCGATCATGTCCCAAAGATAGCGAAACCGCGAGCGCAGTGTGATCTGCGCAATCGCCACAAGCTTCGTGATCTCCGATGTCAGCGAGGGGGCTCCACGCGATGCGATCATAAATCGCCCCTCTCGGTTTCGCGCGCGCCGAGCGGGCGATTTTGCCCCTCCTCACGGTCTCTGCCACTGCGGTCTCGGTAGATGGTCGCGATAATCTCTTCCAACGGAGCCGCCGCGATCACGATGTCTTCGACATCATAAGCGCTCAAAAGACCTCCCACGACACGGTCCATCCCCATCTTCTCGGTCTCAACCGCGAACTTCAGTCCGTAACCCTTTGCCTTGATCAGCTGAACCCCGTTTGCTTCACCTAGTCCGAGTTCATTTAGCCGCAAACGCAGTTCGCTTTCCGAGCCGATTTCGCGACGAAGCTTGAGATCGATCTCTTTGCGTTTCAGCCAATCGCGACGAAGGCTATTGGTGGACCCGTCGAAAACCGAAGTCCCTTGGTTAATAATCACGGTTCGCTTGCAAAGACTTTCGATATCGCCCGCGTCGTGCGACGTCAGAAACACTGTCACACCTGTTTCCTGATTCGCACGGCGAATCAAGTCGCGAATGCTCGCTTTGGCGACCGGATCAAGACCAATCGTCGGCTCATCCAAAAACAAAATCTCTGGTTCGTGAAGCAGGCTCGCGGCGATTTCACATCGCATGCGTTGCCCCAAAGAAAGCTTTCGAACCGGAACATTTTTGTAATCGTCGATCTCAAATAGACGAATCAATTCGTCACGGCGCGCTTGAAACTTCGCGCGATTGAGCTCATAAACACGCGACAAAAGTTCGAACGTATCCACCGGCGGCAAGTGCAACCAGAGCTGAGACTTTTGCCCAAACACCGAGCCGATGCGGTACGCAAGCTTCACGCGATCGCGCCATGGCACAAGCCCCAATACGCTGGCTTCGCCCGAGGTCGGATGTAAAATTCCAGTCAGAATTTTAATCGTCGTCGACTTGCCTGCTCCATTGGGTCCGATAAACGCTAGCGACTCACCACGTTTGACCTCAAGGCTTAGCGGTTTAAGCGCCACCATCTCTTCCATGCTCGAACGAAATGGATTGAGACGATCGACAAGCGTCGTCGCTTTTTGAGGACGACGAAAAGATTTGGTAAGCGCTTCGGTGCGGATGACGTAGTTTTGGTTTGTCATATGTATCCAGTTAAATAGGTTTTCATGACTAAGACAAAATGACTTATTTTATGATCAGCCAAAGCGTGACTCTAGTTCCAAATTGGAGCTAGAACTTAGGACTATGATTATCAATGCCCGACAACATGACCTAGGTGGCCTCATCATCCGACGCGTTCTCCCCTTTGCCAAAGGCACTGGCGAGGGAGATGTTCAAGTCCGACGCCATGTCGGGCCGTTTGTTTTTCTCGACCATATCGGACCGATTGAAACCGAGCAGCCCATGTTCGTTTCCGAGCATCCCCACATTGGTCTTGCGACGGCGACCTATCTCTTTGAAGGCGAGATCTTGCACAAGGACTCGCTTGGCACCGAGCAGGTCATTCGCGAACGTGAACTCAACCTCATGACCGCCGGCGAGTGGATCACGCACATCGAACAAGGCCTCACCAACGAAGTGCACGGACTTCAGTTCTGGATCGCTCTTCCGCTTGAAGAGGAAGAATGCGCGCCGAAGTTTCAACACTGCGAAGGGCTTGAACTACCTATGTGGACCGTCGCGCGTGACGTCGTCGGACAAGTTCTCTTGGGCGAATTCAGAGACCATAAATCAAAGGCCGAGTTCCCCTCTCGAGCACTTTTTGCCGTGATCGATTCCGCAAGCTCACACGTTCATCGCATCACACTTGAACTCAATGAACGAGAAACAGGACTCTACGTCTGCGAAGGCTCGGCGACCATCGAACCGCACGGCCACTTCCTCCCTGGACAGCTCCTGGTGCTCGATCAAGCCGAAGGCGAAAAATCGGTTGTCGAAGTGGAGCTTGCACCCGGTGCACGCTTGGCGATCTTTGGTGGCGACCCGCTAGATGCTCCTCGCCACATGAAGTGGAACTACGTCGCCAGCGACAAAGAACTCATCGAGCGCGCCGAAGCCAAGTGGGCCGAACACCAGCGCTGAGATCGCGCCTGCGGCCAAAACGGCGCTGCTAAAATCTCATAAGAAACTGCCCGTGGCCGCCCTCAAAGAGGCCACCTTCGGCACGATCCAGATCAAACGTGAGCGCCACCGCTAGCTCCGCGATGGTTTCTTCATCGCGACTAAACGCCCAACGATAACGCGTGTTCAAACGTGACTCCCAGGCCAGATCACGTGTCGTTGGCGAACCGAGACTCGCATCGCCATGCTTGGCAAAACGTGTGGCCTCAAGCCCTAGCTCGGGACCTGGCTGCGGTCGCCACATAGCCGGGTCATCGCTCAAAACCGGCAAAGGCCGCCAATCAAAAAAGAACATGAGGTTTTCGTGCATGAGCTTACGCCCGACGACGTCTTCCCAACGCCTAGCTACCCAAGCAACGCCGCCTTCAAACTCCTGAGTCATCGTTCGACGACGGTACTCGAGCTGTTCACGCTCGCGTATAAGCCCCTCTCTCGCCGAGACGACACCGAGAGCGTCAAATGTGTTTTTGACAATTCGTTTGCGATCTAGCTGCGCCCGAAATGACGACCGATCAGTGACACGTTTGAACGAGGCCATCGTCGTTCCGTATTCTATGCCCGATGCGCTATCGCGCCAATCAACGTCGGACTCGCGACGAACTTCCGACGAACGGTAGACACCCGAAGCATTTTGGCTTTCAAACTTCCAACCGATAACCGTCGGACCACTTTGAAAACGATCTCCGGCATCGTTTCGTTCGGAACGTGTGAAGTCGGGAAACGTCACATAGAGGCGATGCTCGCGCCGTAAAACCTCGCTTGGATCTCGCCATATTGCCGCAAAGCCCACGTCATCTTCTCGTTTCATACGTGCAAGGCTTCCGTAAGCCGCCAACCAAAGTCGGCTTCCCGCAATCTGATACTGGAGCTCGACAAACGATGCCGACGCTTGTTCTTCATAGTTTTCGTGTTCCGAACGCAAGTACACAAAGCGCAGACTGTCGCTTAGGGCTCTGGCAAATTTCGCTCGAAGGCGAAAATCAAACTGGGTTGCAGACAAACTCCCCGCCGAGGTCGAGAAAATCCCGGCGACGCGCTCTTGGCCCGCCGCGAAGTTTCCCGGAGAAATATCGGAACTCGCAAGCAACGAGAATGGCGAATCGCTATAAGTTAAAATGTCAGATTGATACTCGCTATCAAGGGGTTTCGGCGATAGTGACTCAAGCAGCCCCGCATATCCGCGCTCTGTCGCGATCGACCGATATTCCGAGTCGATCTCAAAAGCCGGCGCCGTTACCGGCAAAAAAAGTACGAGAACCAAAAGTGTATGAAAAAAAGCGGAGGATCTTTCCATGATCTCTCTTGAATTTCGCAGAAACGGTAGCGAGTCAATTAGTTGCGACTGACCTCAATCGCCCAGATCGAGCGAGTTTTCGCAGTTCCAACGTAAGTGCGCTCTTTTTTCTCTTGCGCCTCGATTTTCCCCGCGACGACCTCTTCTCGAACGTTCGAGCACGCGGAAAGAAACCCCATGCCCAGCGCGACGATGACCATCAAGGCACTTCGCAAAGCCTGTTTCGCTTGGCTTTGCGAAGTACGATGGGCCTTTCGCGCAAGTCGACGTGCTAGTTGGCGTTCAAACTGCTGATAACCTGTTGCTGATTCTTTCATCTGAAACATCGAAACCTCGCTCGTCGAATTAGTTCTCATCGGAACGTTTCTCTTCTGAAATCCAAGATACCCCCGCTTTTGCCCGAGAAACCGATTGTGAGCGCCATTCGACAGTCCGTCTCAGTCCAAGACGAGCTGCAGCACAGATTCGACTCAAACCAGGACTTCTTGCCACCGGTGTCACGATCCCCCAGAAAAACGGCGAATAAAATCCATTTTCAAATGGTCCGGATCTTGCCCCTCGACCTAGCATGCGCTTTTCGAGTACGAAAACACGCTGTGTCGATAGCCAGTCTGACACCAAGACAGGCCAAGGCACCTTCACCACATACTAAGGGGGCACGTATGCGTCGTATGGTTTTCTCGGTGGGCTCGGCACTTCTCATCTCGTCAGGATTTGCTCTTCCAGCAATGGCGATGGATCACTCGACATCTAGCTTCGAAGAGATGGCGATTCTCGCAAGCGGCGGTCAAGAGTCTGCTGACTCACATTCGCTGTACTACCGTCCAGGTCGCCCAAGCCGTCCAGGCTATCGCGGTGTTCAGTGCAAAGCTGTTAACCAGCGTGGAGCACCATTCTACGGCCGAGGCCGCAACATGCCCGAGGCTCGCGATGCGGCTCTTCGTAGCTGCTACCAAGTAAGCCGCAGCTGCTGGATGGATGGCTGTCGCGCGATCTAAGGGTGTCGCTTAGGGCTTCGCCCTAAGCTGCTCGCCGTGCAGTGGCGCGGCGAGATTTGAGGGGTGTCGCTACGAACCGCACCCTCTACTAGCACTCGACGAAAAAGAGCCGGTGAATACCGGCTCTTTTTTATTTCGAATTACTTATTTGAAGACTCCGGCGGCCCAGAAGCGCGACCAGAAGCGCTCTTCGATACACCCTTCAAAGGGTCTGGCCCCTCTTCATGAGGCACGTCTCCACGGTGACTCTGCTCGGCCTTCAAAGCCGTCTCTCCCGTGATCCCCACCCATTCCGGGAAAAAGATCATGAACACGAGGTACACCGCCGAACCTCCAATAAAAACCGCTATCGCCGCGAAGATCAGCCACATTTCCATACTTACAGCCTAACGCCTCTTCCGTGTTTCAGCAACAAACTGACTTCCGCAGCAATAAAATCCACCTCGTCTCGATCACAATTTGCCTGACTGACAACCAGAAGTTCATGCTCGCCAGCAGTGACCGATCCCGCCGAAACCGTCGAAGCCGCGTTTTACTCGGCCGAATCGACAAAGAACTGGAGAGAGGACCTTAAGATCTTTGGAACAAACAGCATAAAGCCCTATCTCACGGAGGCACCCGCTATCATCGCAATCTTCAGTCGATCCCAAATCCAGCAAGACTCCGACGAATCGGCTCCAAAAAAAACCTACTATCCCATCGAATCAACCGGAATTGCTGTTGGTTTCTTGATCTCCGCTCTGCACCAGCTGGGCCTAGCGTCGTTAACCCACACCCCGCGCCCCGCACACTTCCTCAATCGGTTGCTGGGACTCGATGGCTCGTACCGTCCATTTCTACTGCTGGCGGTCGGTTACCCTAGGCACGGAGTCCACGTACCAAAGATAGCCCGTAAGCCTCTCTCGGAGATCGCGACGTTTCGTTAATCCCAGCTTCGCTTGATATCTTTAAAAAACTTTGCACAATCGGAACCGAGCACAAGCGTCGGATCGACAACCTTCTTGAAGGTAGCCGCTCGAACTCGGGTCTTGATGTCACCGACGATCTCGTCGGCCTTCTTTTGGGTGCGATTCCAAACAATCCGAACCTTGTCCGTTTTCGAAAACTCCGGCACTCCAGTACCGGTTGCGATCTGTCTATCCGCACTCGCCTTGACCAGTTGAACTAGCTTTTCCCGTGGAGTCGGAACCGCGGCCCTGGCTTCAGATTCACTCATTCCCTTGGCCATAAGAGAGCTCATAACCATGTCTTCGTATTGGTTGTGTTGAACAACCGCACGGGCGAAATCGAAGAACTGAATTGGCTGTGGCTTTCCTGCATCTTCAAGCGCCGCCAACAAAGTGTAGTACGACGCCAAACCGGTTCGGTTTTTCGACGGAAATCCTGATTTCAAACTTTTCATGAGTTTGGACTTTTCCGCGGACGAGAGTTTTAAAGACTCCGCGATGCGGTCGATCGACCGTTTGGTCGGTCCGGTTTTGTCCAAAATCGCCGACTGGGCAAAAAGATCGATGACCTGATCTCGTTCTTGCTTTGTGATCTTAATGAACTGTCCAAAATCGATCGGTCGAACCCGAACTTTGTCCTCGCCCGTGATTTCGACCTTGAAGTTTCCAGGGTGTCGATCCGGATCAAATTCGATCACATCTTTGTCGCCAAAAAGAATATCTCGTTCGACTTCCATAATTCTCGATGCCACACGACCTCGTTCTTCGAGATCGAGATCGTGAATCGATCCGCCATGCGCGAAATCCGATTTGATCAAACTCGAGTCCACCAGTCTTTCCTTTGGAACCTCGAAATCCGAAACGGCGCGATAAATTTCGGCGGCCCTTGCCGAGCTCTTTGTTTCGTTAGACAAGGTGAGCTCACGCCTGACGGCTTCCTCAGAAGCACGGATAACCGAGCGCAGAACTCCGTACTTACCACCATATTTTTTAACGAGAGAGTCCGACATCGATCGCAGTCGTGCAAATTGCTGATCGATCGTCGCAGACGCCTCGGAACGAAGAACCTTTAAAACAAACGGATTTCCGTCTTCCACTTCAAAGGCCTGGACCGCATATTTGATCGATGCGGCTCCCAAAAGATCATCGACCTTTTTAGGGGGCTGAATGCCTTTTGCTTTCGCTAGATCTTCGTAGATCCGCGTTCGAAATGGAACATTGGCTTGATCCTGAAGCTGACGAAGAACTTTGTTCTCCTCTTCCCCGAGAATGTCCGTTGCAACCAAGAACTGACCGATCTTGACACCACTTGCACCCATCGCCTCGAGAACCTGTTTAAGAACTTTGCCGTTGGAGCCATCACCTGACTTACTCGCCAGCATGTAAGACAGCACCAAGGTGCGCTGAGCTTTATTAGCACCCGGCCCATCAAAGCTCGCCAAGTAAGACTCCAAAATCTCACGAGCGATCTGACGGTTCTTCACGGTATCGGCGCTATCCGAACTCCCACCGCCAATTAGATGATCCACAATCTTTCGACCCCAGAACGAATTCACATCAGCCGTTGGCAGCAAGCCCTCTTTCGAATCCAAAACCGAATCAATGACAAGGGCCTTTTGATAGTCAGGCAAGAGTGTGTACATGCGTGCAACACGGTCCGACCCAATCGCCGGGAACATTTCTTCTATAGATTTGCTTGCAGCCTTTTCGCCACGAAGCCACAGAATGAACTCCCACTTTTCATTCTTTTCCATTTTTCGCATTCGCTCGACCAAACCCGAAAGTGTTCGCATGGTAAGGTCCGACTGGCCCTGGCCAACCGGCCCACGATACCGTTCGGCATAACGAGTCTCCAAAGCCGACGAGCGAACATCGTTTAAAACCGATTCAACGACACGATCATAGTCAGGCCCACGCGAGTCAAACTCCTGCTCCGCCACACGAATCACCTGGCGGAGATTCGAGATGCGAAGCCGCTCCGCCTCACGCGAGAGCTGAGCGTCACGAGACGTCGCGACAAGCTGCTTATACTCCGAGGTTTCGGCGATACGATCCTTCAAGATACTTGCACGAAGACGTGGCTCCCAAATACGCCCTCGCGAAATTTCACGCAGACGTCCACGAGTTTTGGGGTCGGCCTCTTCATAAAGTTTGGCGAACATCGTGTCTGTCGTGTTCGTGACTCCGCGACCGACAAACATTTGCCAGGTTTTAAGTCGTTCATCGAACGTCTTCGGCGATTTTCCGAGCTCTTCTAGTCTCGTAAGAATACGCTTTTGCAGGCGTTCGGAAGCCTCTGGTCGATACTTCCAAAGATCAGCCTGCGAACTGCTACTTCCGTACCTGGAGCGCATATCATCCAAGATTTTCTGATCGAGATCTCCGTAGCCCGTGCCAAGCTGGTTCCATAAGTATGGGCTCTTCAACAAGCGGTCGATATCTTCGGAAGTCTTTAAAAGGTCCGGCCTCGCCTCTATATGTTTATGAAGCAGCGATATCGGCGAATCGTTCGGATCTAATTTCTCTCGCTCGACAAGCAGTTTTTGCACAAGATCATCGAGTTCGACGACGGAATTCGCTCCCTCTACCTTTTTTAAAAACAGGTTGTTCCATTTATTGAGCTCTCGCAACTTTTCCGTCGTGTCGTCGAAAGACATTACAGGCTTGATCCCAGGAATTTTGGAAGTCTTGGTGAAGGATGCCGCCGTCAAACCAGCACTGCCAGGTAACCGACTCAGGCGAACACTATCTGTTTTCGATACACGTTCAGCAAAGACTTGAAGTACTTTACGATTGAATTCAATGTGTCTCTCGCCAGACCCACCATCGAGCAACATCTCGGTTGCATCTCGAATCGCGGCTCTCAATGTGGTATCAGCCCTGACGCCTCGTTCGCCGGGAACCTCTACTTCCTGCACCCAAGAATCGATATTCTGCATCACAAGCTCTGGCAAATTCAGATAACGCAAACGGCGAACTTCGACACGATTAACGGACGCTCCCTTCGGCGGAGGCGATCCCCTCGGTGCAATCACGCTTCGGTCCGCAGTTCTTAGCTTCTCGGCAATCTCCATAACCTCGAGAAGACGTGGGGGAGTAGCCGCAGTCTCAGATACACCATTTGAGAGTGTCACGGCACTCCCGATTCGGCCTGTCTGTTTTTGAATAAGCTTGATTCTCTCAATTCTCGTTGAGAACCGAAGCGACGGATCTCTTTTTTTAGCAGTCTCGATAAGCCTATCGAGTGAATCTTGCATATCCGGCCGTGAAACGTATACTTCGGGCATTCTTCCTATGGTCGCGATCATGGCCCGTGTCCGCGATGCAGGAAGCCTCGCAATTGAGTCATCAACAATTTCATTGAGGAGAAGTTGGCGTTTTGCAGCCTCTTCTTTAACGAGAGAGTTGAGATACTCAACTGTAGATCTGGGATCATAGCCATAACTTCGAATCATTGAGTAGACTTCGTCTGTGAGACGTAAGCCAGAGAATGATTTCTCATTCGAAGCCAGCGCCGCCTCAAGCACCTTCGTGCGATCGAACTGACCTTTTTTATGAAGCTCTGCATAGAGCTTCACCGCGTCTTCGGTTCTGGAAATCGCCTTGCGAATATCCATCGCTGTTTTCGACTTTTCCAAAACCTCTTGCACGAGTCGTTCGAATTTGGCATCCGCAGCTGCTCTCTTTGCATCTGCTCGAACGCGATTGATCGCCCAGCGCCCAGCAACTCCTGACCCCACCAATGACCCGACGACGGTTGCTACCTTTTCAAGAGGCACATTTTTTAGATAGCTCGCCTTTTCGGCGATCTCTCCTCCCAAACTTGAAACCGCTCCGTACGAACCAGCCCCCGAACTTGGTAAATAACCAGAACCTAAGATGGGTGCCCCTAGTTCCGCCGGGCTCAATATCAATTCCTTCACCGAAGACACCATCCCGATGAGATCCGTTCCCGGTCGCAACAAAACTCCCATGGCATCGGCCGTCTCCGGCGAAACGATCAGCGCCGTAGCGACTTGGGCCCCTACAGCTGCGACCGCGGCGACACCCGCTTTCACTTTATTGACGTCCGCCAATCCACGATACGCCGCAAGTCTCCAGCGCATGGCCTCCAACCCTTTTGGAAAGCCGTTGTACTTGCCGGTCACTTCCATCAAGTTCTCTTCGGCCTGCCTCGCAGTGATGTAGCTCTTCACCACGCTCATGCGAAGCTGCGGGTCCGGATGTGTCGAGATCATGGACACAAGAGTTCTGACGGTGCTATTTCCCGACAGGTCCCGCTTGGCGGAGAGCCTCTTGAAAAAATCGTAGCTGCCCCAAGGGTTGTACCCGCCCTTGATCATCCGCTGAACAGCGCCAAGGTCTGCACGTAGCTCCTCAGCCTGTCGGCCTTGAATCTGTTTGGGAATCGCACTCGTGATTTTCGCAAGTGTACCTGAATCCGCCCGGTGGCGAAGGACCGCGGGATTCATGTGGGTCATCTCGTGTGCGAGCACAAGGGCCAATTCGTCCTGGTTTTTGACGAATGACAAAAGCCCCGCATTCAACCCGATCGTGACTTTCTTAGTAGCCGGATCCGTCATGACAAAGGCGTTAACCGATGGATCAGCATTCAAGACGACGGAGACATCCTTCGGGTCACCGGCCAGACCAAGTTTTGTCGCCATATCGCTAACAAGCTGTTGAATGGCTTTGCCGTGACCGGCCATCAAGGCGCGAGCGCCTCTGGTCTGCATCACTTCAAGTTTAGTCTCGGGAATTTCCAACGCAAGAAGAGCCTTCATCTCTTCCGTCGCGTTGTCCGGGATTGTATCCGCAGCGACACCTGGCATCTCGGAGGGAGTAACTGTCGACGAATCGGTCGACGAATTCGCCCGGCCGATGCCTCCGAAAGGAGACATCAACACCGAAAAAGAAATTAAAATCGACCCAAGCAATCGGGACGAAAATGAGATTTTCCGAAGCCGAAAACTCATTCCTCTTTTTCGACAAAAATCGCGAACTTAATGAGTTTTCGGGTGGCCTGCTTAAGAAACCTAGACGGGACTAAAATCCCGAATAACAGCGAGCCGATGTGATCTCTTTATCAGAGTCGCGCACCTTGTACAGGCAGCTATCGTATTCGCGATGAAGCTGGACCGTGACATGAGGAATCACGTCTCCAGCGCGGGTGATTACACGATCTGGTTGCGCTTCGATATCCAAAAGTCCAGGGAGCGTGCACAGCTCGTCAAAACTTCGCATCGTGTGGTTGGCAACCGCCTTAATCGCCTCAATAAAGCGAGGGTCTCGCGAGTAGTACTCGTCACAGTGGTTCGTCGCCGCCTGTGCGGCCCCACCAGCAATTAAACTTCCGAGCAAAGCCGTACCCAAGATTGCTTTCATCACCGTTCCCTCCCGTATCACCTGCATGTTTCACCTGTATCAAATGAAGCGCCAGAAATCTTGCCCTTCACGCGACCCGCCAAGCAAGCATCGCCCCCCAAAAAACCATCAACGAAAGTCTATTGATAATGTCGAGGCGAAAAAAAACTCCGGAAAGCACAATGCCATCCGGAGCCTAGAAAAAACGGTAACGAAAACAAAGCGATCAGTGAGTCGACTTCGTGCCTTCCGCTTCTTTCGAAGCTTCCGTTTTTTTGCCTTTCATATCTTTCTTCGCGTGCTTGCCTGCTTTCGCAGTTGTAGCTGCAGGAGCGGTTTCAGTTTTCATTGGGTCAGCGTGGTGAGCTGCTGGCGCCGAAGCCGGAGCTGCTGCAGGAGCCGCTGTGCCCTCCGCGTTTGCTGCCGATACGAATGCGACTGCCATCAAACCTGCCAAAAATGCTGCTTTCATTGTGTTCTCCTTTATCCAGCTTGATCCGTTATGGATGCTGCTTTCAGAACCAAAATCTAAAGGCACGCTATGATCGCCGTGTGACGGCCATATGGAGAAATCTCCACGCCGAACGCATCGCGAAACCCTGAAGGATTGCCTATACTTAGGATGTGTCTTGGGGGTAGCTTCGTACTGGTCTCAAGAAGCGAACCATTGGAGCGAATATGAGACGACTCCTAAAAACCGTGCTTCCTCTTGGCGTGCTTTCGTTTCTCGCCGTGGTCGCAGCCGCGCTCTGGTCTGTTCAAACTCTGGAAAATGCCATTCGTATCGAAAAAGATGCGATCATCATTCAAGACATCGTGGGAGATCTTTCCCAACAGCTTCAAATCGCCGAGTCCTCGCAGCGAAGTTATCTTCTTACCGGAAACGATGATTACCTCCGTGCCTACACTCAAGCGATTCCCAAAGTACCCGGCATCATGAAACGACTCCGTCGAGTCACCGCCGGCGTACCGGAAGAAGAAAAAATCGTGAGCGAGGTCGATCAACTCGTATCAAAAAAACTCGACGAAATTAAACTGACCGTCATTCTTCGCAAAGCCTCCAAAAACGAAGAGGCCATTGCGATCACGAATACCGACCAGGGCAAGCAGCTGATGACCGAAATCTTCGAGCTGTTAAACCAACTCGATCACAAAGCCGAACTAGACGCCATTCGCCACGAAGGTTTCGTGCAACGATACTCCACACTTCTCAAAATCTCGATCGCGGTTGGTTCTTTCATCTCACTCTCCCTCGTGCTCTTGTTTGCAAGCTTCACGAGAAAAGAAATCCGACAACGACGACTCAATGAAGAATCATTAAAAAAAGCCGAACAAGCCGCACTTGTCGCGTCTAGTATGAAGTCGCGCTTTCTTTCGACCATCAGCCACGAAATTCGCACACCCTTAAATGGCATCATCGGCATGAGCGACCTGCTCCGCGACCGCATTCACGATTCAGAAGGTCGACGCTATTCCGACATCATTCATCAATCGAGTCTTGCACTGCTACGGATCGTGAACGACTTGCTCGACTTTTCAAAAATCGAAGCCGGGAGAATCGAATTCGAACTCTCTCGGCTGTCTTGCCTCAACCTCGTGGAAACCGCCGTCGAACTCTATTCGGCCAAGGCCTCGGAAAAAGGCATCACCCTACTTACGCATGTCGATTCGGCCATCCCTGCCGACCTCATGGGAGATTCCAGCCGAATTAGCCAAGTCCTTCGCAACCTTATCGCCAATGCCGTGAAATTCACATCCTCAGGTGGCGTCGTCGTCAAAGCCCGACACCACTTTGAGGCCGGATCAAAAGTTCTGGTTCGTTTCGAGATCCAAGACACAGGGCTCGGCATCCCCGAAGACATGCGTCAGTACCTCTTCGAACCATTTCACCAGCTTCACAACCGCAATCGCATCGACGTCGAAGGAACTGGGCTAGGACTTTCCATTTGCAAGGGACTCGTCGAACAGATGGGCGGTGAAATTGGATTTTCTCCCGCTCCGTCCGGCGGCTCGACATTCTGGTTTGAGATTCCACTGAAGCTTCAAAATCAAGACGAGCGGGTTTCTATTTCAAAACTGGGGGTCGCCTCTGACGATCTCTTCACCCTGTATAGCCGCAACTCGCCGCTGGCAGAGACGCTCGGGCTCTATGCTGATGAAGCCGGCACCACGCTGACTGTTCAATCGGAACTGATCCCAACAGCCTCGATGAGTTCCGTCGTCTTTGTCTGCTCGGATGATTACCAAGAAGAGGACGTTCAGCATTTCTTCCAGACCTTGTTTGCACAAAAGACCACGAATTCGGCATCGACACCCGCCCGTGTCCCGCGCACCATTCTGCTCACAAATCAGAGACTCAAAGAACGCGAAGCCTTCCGTGAATTCCCGCTGACATATCTACGCATTCCCTTTTCCCGCCAACGCCTGCAAGAAGCCTTGAGCGAACCGAAAGAACCCCAAGATCCGATCGCGCTTGAAACACAACTTCCGACTTCGACAGACGCCGATTCTAACGGGCGCCTTGTCTTATTGGTCGAAGACAACATAACTAATCAGCTAGTAGCCGAATCCTATCTCAAAAAGTATGGCTGCGAAGTGCACACCGTCGCAAATGGCGAAGAGGCGCTGACGGCACTTGAGAAAACATCTTATCAGATCGTCTTCATGGATTGCCAGATGCCGATCATGGACGGTTTCGAAGCCACGAGGAAACTGCGACAACGCGAAAGCCAACAGGGCACACACACTCCCGTGATCGCAATGACAGCAAATGCCATGGCTGAAGATCGGGAAAAATGTCTCGCCGCCGGCATGGACGGGTTTCTTTCAAAGCCTCTACAGCCAATAGAGTTGGAAAAAACTCTGTTGCGCTGGCTCACTTACAACGGGGCCGAGTTCGTTGACTGGGCGGCTCTTCGCAAGCTCGCCACGGATACAAGCTCTGATGTCGTTCGACAGCTTATTGCCTCGTACCGGTCAACGCTGAACCAATCTGTCGCCAAAATCGAAGCTGCGGTCGAAAAAGGGGATCTCGACGGAATTCGCCGCACGGCCCATCACCTGCGGGCATCAAGTGCCACGCTGGGCGCCACGAAGCTCAGTGAACTCTGTCAAACCCTGGAATACAAAGCCGAACGCACGCTGCATCTCGAAGATGTCGCACCGGCGGTACACGAGCTTTTGGCGGAAGCCGAAAGCGTCGGAAACGTGTTCGCTGAACAAAAACTGTTCGCCTAAACACGAAGCTTCCCAATCGCTTTCTCTAGATAAGGCGATACCCTTCGTTTAAAACCGTCTCGATTTTCACATCGGACGCCTTTAACTTCTTCCGAAGATGGTTCACATGCGTGTCGACTGTGCGATCCGTGATATTGACTTCAGTCCCCCAGACCTTGTCCAAAAGAATCTGCCGAGAAAAAACCCGTTCCGGTGAGCGCGCAAACGCCAAAAGCAAACGAAACTCCAGCGACGTAAGAGCAATCGGATCACGCGAACCGACGTTTGAGAGGTACACTCTTTGTTTTTCGACTTCGATCGTCAGATTGCGAATCTTCAAGACGCTTTGATGCTCGGTCGCCTGATCAAGTTTTTTGAACTTCGCGTTAGCTCGCGCACGAAGCTCCAACGGGTCAAATGGCTTGGACAAAAAGTCGTCCGCACCCAATGAAAATGCGATCACTTTTTTTGATATCTCGGTTTTACCGGTGAGAACAAAAACCGGAATTCCCTGACCCTCGATCTCAGCCAGCAGATCGAGACCATCTCCATCTGGAAGTTCGATATCGAGCACCAAAAGATCAACGCGCTGACCTTTTAAAAGCCGCCTAGCTTCTTTCAAGTTTTCCGCCGTGAGAACCGAGTGTTGGTCCAGCGCCGCCCGCACCAAAATCTGAATCTCGCGGTTGTCTTCTACGCAAAGCACCGTCTTCATAAGATCGAATCAGCCTATTTGGCCTCGATCTTACAATCAACGGTGCAATTGAGAAGTGGATTCTTTAGGTCGTGAAGTCGAACTGAAGAGAAACCCGAAGCCCATCCTTCGTGACGATCTCAAAGAAGTAGTGCGAACAGTACTCGCTCTCCCCCGAATCGTAGGTGCGCGACACCGCTAGAGCGATTTCACCCGCCGCCAGCTTCGCCTCCAGATACGTCGCCAAGTCCGGTGCGTACTCCTTTAAGTACTCAATTGCGCCCTTCGGCGACTCCTCATTGAGGTATCGGCAGGAATCCGTCGCTTCACCGTCTTCTAACATTTGCTCGAGATCGAAAACGAGATCCTTGGACGTCAGTCCCTTTGCCGCAGGATCCAACGAAAATGAACCATTGTGGAAATCGACTTTCTCGAATTCGAAGTAGTCTTTTAGAACATCGGAAACCGCGCGCGAGTCCTCGATCGCGACACCCGACTCCAAGACTTTCCAGCTCTTAGAAATCAAACCCTGACGATCCGCAGTGATCGCCAGCCCAAGTTTCGCATTCCCGGCGATCGCAAACTTGCCGAAACCCGTCTCGAACTCGACTTCCAACAGCGTCGTGGTCTTAAGCGCATTGTCGTAAACCGACTTGGTCACGACGAACCGGCCAGCTACGCAGTCTTTCTGACTCAAGCGACCAAAGAAAAGATGTTTCTCCGCCTGATCCTCGAACTTGTAGCGAATCTCTTCGCAGATCAAACGCTTCAGCGGAGCTGAACGCAACGGCTGCGTCGCCGAGGCCGAGGACAATTCCGGCAACGACGCCGCGATCATGGAACCCATAGCTACCAAAACCAAGCCAATCGCCTTCACAAGGCCTCCTTTTATAGATGGAATCGTCCCCTGCTTACAGCCGCAAAATCACACCCAGCAAGAGCCAAGCAGCTCGTTGAAAATTCTCGAGAGAAACTTCGTGTTGGCCACCATTGAAACATTCCGTTAACATCGCGATACGATGTCGGCTGGAGACTGGAAAGACATGTATGCGGCGGCACTACGGGGCGATCTCGCACTCGTTCGCTACCATATCGAAAATGAAGTGAACCCCAACTATCAGCACCCCGAGATCCTCGCCACACCCTTGGTGGCAGCCATCTCGGGTGGCCACACGGAAGTCGCACTTTACCTTCTCGAAAACGGTGCCGACCCGAATCTCAGGTCCTTTTTCGACGACACCACTCCACGCGAGGCCGCCGTTCGTTACGGAAACGATCTCGTGCTCCAACGACTTTCAGAACTCGGCGCTCTCCCACCCAAACCTCAGATCACATCATGGCTTTCTCAAGGGCTTTCTCAAGGAGTTTCCCGCCTACGAGAACTCTTTAGAAAGAGCGACCAGTGATCGAAATCGTCGCCTAAAATCTCTTGTGGTTTAAAATAAAAAAGCCCGCTGCAGAAGTCAGCGAGCTTTAAAAAGTGGTAGTGAGGGCCAGACTTGAACTGGCGACCTACGGATTATGATTCCGTTGCTCTAACCAGCTGAGCTACCCCACCACGGTAAAAGCGAGCGACCACCATAAGTAAAAACCGGGAGGCCCGTCAAGGCCCAAAACCGGCAAGGCCACCCTCCTGGCTGTCGAGAAATCAAACACTTCGGAAAATTCCTCTCGGCTCTCAACCACCAACTCCGCGCTATGCCGCAGAGATCACGCGACTTCATGTGGAAGACTTCTTGCGAGCGCAAGCCACTCATATGACCAAAACGCGCCGTCTGATCGTCACCACTCTCGCTCTTGTTGCCACTCTTCTGGGCTCTATCGCCGCCGATGCTTCGACAGAAAGCGGAACCGTCGGTGCCGATAAGCGTGCCTCGTGCGCCGAGGCGCCAAGCGGTGAGCTTGCCGAATGCCTTGGCGTGCAAATCGCCATTGCCGAAACCGAGCTCTCAGTTCTCTTCAAAACGCTCCTGACCCGCGAAGCGAAAAATCCATCACTTTCACGGCTGAAAGACGCGCAATCCAAGTGGCGTGATTATCGGGATGCTCAATGCGAGCTCGCTGGCCTCGAGCTACGGGACTACGAAAACCGGCTCAACCCGGCCACTCAGCAGTGCCGCCTCCACATGACCGACGAGCGGATCGCCGCCCTGAGATCTCTTTCTCTACCGCCCCTACGCGCACACGCAGTGCGATGAGTCGAGGATGCCCCACTAATTGGTGGCGGACTGCGCCATCCTAACCATGTAGAATTGACACATTTTTCCGCCTTGGGTCGACTATCCCCCGTACCAACGGAGGGGAAAAATGACTCGACCAAAGACGGAAACGACTCGGGCCAACAAGACTGCACAGTCATTCAAACAGTCATTCAAACTGTCAGCCAACCTATCATCCAAGTTCTGGGTGGTTCTGCCCATGGCATTGCTGCTTTCCGCAGCAGCCTGCTCGCGTGAACAAGTTTCGATCCCATCAGACTCTAACCAAGCGGGCATCACAGCCTTGGCTCCTATCGCTGGCCACCTGCTTGTTGCTGACCAAGGCGGTCAGCCTTTGGCGCAAGCAAAGGTCATGATCGGGGCACGCGAAAATGTCCCATTCCCTGGAAACGTGCTCACAACAGACGCTGATGGCAAGATCGCCCTGCCCGCACAATGGACAGACGCTCAGCCTATCACTGTCGAAGTCGCTGGCTTCGTTCGCGCAACATGGATGAATCAGGCACCTCAAGCTCTGGCTCTTCAGGTTCGCCGCAAGATCCAAGCGCAACGCATGGAACTTAAAGGTAAAGCGACTGGCTTTAAAAATCTCAAGCAAGACGGCTGGGTCGACGTCGGCGTCATCTTCCCGGCTTTGCGCAAAGATCAACTGGCATCGTTGCAAGTAACAGATCTCGTGAGCCCTGAAGTCGACACCATCACGATCATGGGGCAGTCGATCAATATTCCAAGCAACGTCTCCTTGCCTAAACAGCAAGAGCGCTACTTCTTCACGATCACGCTCGACAAGCCCGTGTTCCGCAGCTATTTGCCAGAACCACGCACTTGGAAAATGGTCGCGGCTCACGCGCGCTTCCCATTTGAAGAAGTCGTCGACGATCTTCGCGCCGGAAAGTCGTTCTTCGACATCTTAAACTACTTCGAATTTAAAAGTGCCACGATCAAAGACATTGCGCTTTCTAGCCCGTCTACCAACCAAGATCTCTCGATCACTGACACCGTATTTGATGCAAAGGTCGACGTGACGGCACCTCGTTTTGCTAGCTCGCAAACGATGCTCGCAGTTTCCGTCGCAGAAAACGGTGGGCTTCTGTATCCAACCGACGTCAAAAAACTTGGACCTTCGGAAACACGTCGCCTCGTTTCGCCAAAAGGCGTTCCTGGCTACCTCGTCGGCGCACTTCGCGACACCAACGCACCAAGCTCAGGTGCGGGCGCTGACGCTATGTCGGTCGTGATTTCTCCCAACACGGGGACGACGAAGTTTGAATTCCTCGATATCGCAAAAGCCCCAACGGCGCGCGGCTCGACTCTCGGCCTTAATCCGCCGAAGTCGTCGGTTGCTTCCGTGACACCTGCTGCGACGTATGCGACGCTGAACAAGATCGATCGTGTGACCTCGGGCTCGATGCAAATCGACCGCAAGTCACCGGTTTGGGACGTTTATGCGACTGGCTGGAGTGCTTCGATGGAACTTCCTGAAATGGGAAGCGCGATCTCCGGCTCGCATCGCTGGGAGGTTTTGTTCGGTGCTGCTACTCAAGGAACCAACGTCAGTCTCAGCCCAAGCATTATCGACGGACTCTCGCACGTCTCAAAAAGCGCCGTTGATCTATAGGTGGCGTACCGACCTCCGGTCGGTACTGCTTGCCGTGCAGTTGCGCGGCAATATTTCTTTCTTAGCCATATCGCTGTTGTTGTCGTTGTCGGCTTGCACGACGGCGACTCAGCGTCTTGAAGAGCGCAAAAATTCGAGCGGTCCTTATAGCCGGGTCTTCTATGCCAACTACGAAGATGTCGAGATCGCCCTCAAGCAGTCCATGATTCGCTACCCACAAAAGGTGGATAATACCGAAGCCGGAATTTTCGAAACGGACTTCATCAAAGGTGAAGCGCGGTTTCGTTCGCCTCTCGAACCAGGGCCGCTCTCACCAGGGTATCGCTATCGACTTCTCGTGCGTCTCGTCCGCGGACGCTCGGAAGACAAACCCGCCATCAAAGTGCAGATCACCAAGCGCGCTGAAATTTTAAGGGACTTTTTCTCGGAACCCGTCACACAAAAAAGCGACGGTTTAGAGGAGCAGGTCATTCTCTATCGAATCGGGCGCGAACTTCAACTCGCACGCGCCATCGCAAAAGCCAACGACAAAGCGAACAAGAAGAATCAGCCTTGAGTCGACTGCCACTGCTGCCACAGAGCTCGGCGACGCGAAAGCGGGTCGCTTGGTTTTCCCATGGTTTGCCCTGTTAGTTTCTCAAGAGCCAAAATCGCAGAACGATGAATCTGCGGATCTTCTTCTTCTAAAAGTCGAGCAAACCGAGCCGTGGCTGTCGGAGACTCGAGCTTCGTCAAAGCCTCCACGATCCGACGACGAATGAAGAGACTTCGACTACCTTTGAAGTTTTGCCGGCTATCGAGCTGCGCCCAGAGCTCGGGAATCGCCGTGCGATCTCCCACCGTCTCTAGAGTTTCAACAGCCGTCAATCGCACCAAGAGAGCCTTGTCTTGCAACAAGCGACGCGACCATTTCGACGCCGTCGCGCGATCGATTCTTGAAACAGCGATCAAAGCAGCACTGCGAAGCTCCCAAACACTGGCCTTCGAGGCGCGCTCAAGCTCCGGAAGACTAAAACGTCCACCGATGCGTCCAAGCGCCATCGTCGCCCGCCAGCGCGAATCGATCTTGCTGTCGCGACCAAACATGATATCTCGAAGATTCTTGTAGCCCTGAGGCCCCTGCGCCCGCAAAGCCGCGATGCGATTTTCAAACGGAAGCTCCAAAGCAATCATCGTTTGCTGAATCGAAACCGACTTACCGGGCTTCACGCCCGCCACTGGCTTCACCGCATCTTTGCCTGCGTTTTTCTCCGAAGCCTTCGGCGTGATCCATTCCGACTTGCGGTCAATCGCCGCTTGTCCATACTCCATCGCGCCAAACACGACGACGACAGAAAGCGAACTCAAGAAACTCCAACGCGACAATCCCATTTCAAGATCCCTTCGTGGTCTTTGAGTTTTGAAAATCGACATCCTTGAATTCCGCCAGAAGGTCATCTTCCGCGGGTGCTGACGGCGGACGGGGCTTAGCTCCCGATTCAACGACTTCCGGCTTGGCGGAGACAACCGCACTCTCGCGCGGGCTTGCTAACGAGCTCTCAAGTGTTTGCGGCGGTGTCGCTGGTTTTGTCGGTTCTTCCGAGCCAGCGAGTTCCTGCATCAGCTTATCCGTATCCAAACTCTCGTCGAGAACCGAAGAGTCTCCGGCGGCCTCTAGCGCCATACTCTCGAGTTCGGCTGCCAGTTTAGAAACCTCGGCCTGAAGTTTATTGGTATCCAAAGCCTCATCCAAAACCCCGGGCGTCGCCGCGGCCGTTTCGACCGGCAACTCAGGCAAGGCCTCCGTCACCTCGAGGTTTTCCTCACTAGGTGCCTTCTCGGCTACCGCCTGTTCCTCTGCTTGCGACTGCGACATGATCGCATCGATTGCCGCCTGAGGGTCCGCCAATGGCGAATCCGACGCCACCACGAGCTGCGATTCAAAACTTGTCTCCGGCTGAGCCGCCGTCGAAGATTCGCCAGAAATCGCCTGAGCGAACTCGTTCATGACACTGTCGCTCTTATCGAGCTCGAACTTTTCCTGAGGAGCTGGAGACGTCACCGCCGCCTGCGCGACTTGCACCGGGTCTTCAACGTGCGGAGCCGCCTCGACAGAAACACTCGCCGCATGAACTTGGGTCTGCGCAGTTTCGACAGCCGCTTTCAAAGTGGTCAGTTCGGCTTTGAGTTTTTTGTTCTCTTCTTTGTACATCGAAAGATCGGCGATATCGTCCTCGATGATCTCGTACTCCGCGAGTTTTGCCTGTAGCTCCGCGAGTTTCGCCTGCAAAGCCCCGATGTCCACACCGTGAGCCACGCCACCGTCCGCCGTCGGTTGCACTTTATCCGCCGCGACTTTCAGAGCTTCGATATCGGTCATCAGCGCCGCGATCTTTGCTTCTTTCTCGCTCAACGATTTTTTAAGTTCGGCGGCCTCCGGGCCGGCCGCCCCGCCGCCAGCAACAGACGCACCCGCGGCACCAGCAATTGCTCCCTGAATACCCTTATCAGCCAAAACCTTTTTCATGGCTCCCTCGATCGCCGTGTTCAAAGTCTTAGCGTCGAGGTCTCCAGATTTGTCCGATTTTTTTTCGGCCTGGCGGTCTTCCATCACCGATCGAACCAACATCAAAACGGTGACGATCAGCAAAAGCGTAATCGACACGCCCAACATCAGTTCGTGCTTCGCATAAATCAGCCGCACAAGGGCATTCAAATCCATATGGCGTATTGTCTCGATAAACCCTTGTGCGCGACAAGGAAAAGAACCCAGGACCTCGGTCTAGAACAGCCCGTCCCGGCGATACTTGGTCGCGACCAGACGATTGAAAACTCCTGGCGTATGCCGAGCAAGAAAGACCCCCAGCCCTGAGAAGCCTTTGGGCTCCAAAACTTCGCGATCATCCTCCACGGCATGCACGACTTCGCGCGCCCATTCTTCCGCCGAAATCGCACCTTCGATGAGTTTCAAATCCAGTTTCGCGCCATACTTTTTTGGAATTTCATCGAACATCCGGGTTTTTACGCCCGGCGTGACCATGACCAACGTCGAAACCCCGGTTCCACGAAGCTCCTGAGCCAAGCATTGCGTGAACGCATAAACTCCGGACTTCGACGCGGAATATGTCGAAGCCAGAGGGAAATTCATGACACCCGAAACACTCGAGTTGTTCACAATCTTTCCGCGTCCACGCTTCACCATTCCCGGCAGCAGCGCGTGTGTAAGCTGGATAACCCCAAGAAGATTCACCTGCAGCATGGCGTAGATCTCTTCGACAGACTGGTCTTCCAAAAGACCTCCCGTCAAAAGCCCGGCGTTGTTAACCAAGATATCAAACTCCATCGCCTGAAGTTCCAAAGCCGCACGCTCGATCGCATCTCGCGACCCCATATCCAGCGCAATCGCAGGAAACTCCGTCATCGCCTTCGCGTCGCGAACCCCGACCCAGACGTCCGCGCCGGCTTCGCGAAAAGCCCTCGCCATCGCAAGTCCAATTCCTCGATTGCCACCGGTCACTAAAACCTTCGCGCCTTGAATCTTCATCGTCTTTACCCTTGCAGTTTGTTGAGAATCGAAAAATAGATCGGACCCGCTCCACCTGAACGATCCGGAAGAACAATGAATCCATGCTCCGTCGGTTCACACTCCATCTGGTGGTTGGTGGCCACGGCGCAGGCCTCTTCCGAAAGAGTGCGCTCCACTCGAAGCGCCGGCGCGCCGGATTCATCAACACCTTGGCGCTTCACAAGCTTCGCCACGACCTTGTCATTTTCGATTTCGGAAACAGCGCAGGTCGAGTAGACCAACCGTCCCCCTGGCTTAAGCGCCATCCAAGCGCTGGCCAAAATCGCGTACTGACGAATCGCCAATCGCTTCGTGCGCCCAGGTCGGAAGTCCTCAACTTCATCGGCATCCGATTCATGCAGTTGCTGGTTGTGCAGCTTCTTTAAAAAAAAGCGATCTCCCGAACAGGGGGCATCGACCAAGATTCGATCATAGGCTTCCTTTTCATTCAGACCCCAGCGCGAAGCATCGTAGCCGGTCACTCGCACCTGCCCGGTAAACTCGGGGTTCATGTAATCGCGAATCGTATTCTTTAACCGCGTTCGACGACCGTCGGAGATTTCATTGGCGACCAAGCGCCCTTGGGTAACTTCCTCTGAGTGCTTTCGCGCTTTTTGCGCCAAAAAGAGCGACTCCGCCAAAAGCAAAGTCTTTCCTCCCGGTGCCGCACATAGATCCAAAACTTCCATCCCAGGCAAAACATCAAGTGCCACTGCCGGCAAAAGCGAGGCGGGGTCCATATGGTAGACCGTTTTCGAGCCACCAGTGAAACGACTGTTCCGGGCAAGCTTGCGGTGATCCGTGAGCAACGCATGAAAGATCGCATCGCCGCGATCTCCCCACTCGGCACCAAGATGTTTCCGATAGTCCGGAACAAAGCTCTGATCCATATAGGAGACGATTACCGCAAAAAAGAACGGGAGGACAATGTCCTCCCGCTCAAAGGAACGAGAATTCTCATTCCCCCCTCTACTATTTCATAGATTATTCGAGACCGACCGCTTTCGATACACGGCGAATCAATCGAATATTGGCTTCGGCACGCTGAAGCTCATCCGTCGCACGTTTCACGCGAAGCGGAGCGACTTTGATTTCAAGCGCACCATTCAAGAGTTCTCCAACACCTTTTGCGAAGCCTTGGAACTCAGTCACCGCCGCGACAAGAGTCTTTTTCCGCTCCAAGATTTCCGCGCAATGCGCCGGCATCTTAGGCTCTTCAGCCGTTGCCGGACCATTTGGCTGAACAACTGGTGCATTGTTGTTGAGAAGAGGAGAGCCTGGGCGCAAGACCGCGCCACCCGCAAGGCGAATTCCGTTCGCGCGACCACGAAGTCCCGTTACGGTCGGCAGGCCACCATTTGGTCCCTGCTTATCTCCACCCTGTGCTTCTACCGGCTCTTCACCTTCAACTGCCATCGGAACAGGACACTCGTTCTTAGGGTCGATCTTTTGGATCTCCGCTACGATCAGCCCGCCGACAGCTTCCAACGCGCCACCCGCTTGCTGAGTCATGTTCAACGTCAGGAACAGAGGAATCTCCTCGCCCTTTGTCGCAACCAATTTCGTGATATTCCACAGCGACGGTGTCTTTTCGTCGTCAGTGAAAACCATCGGAAGAATCTGCGCCATCTCCGCGATCTCAAGAGATTCAAGCGTCTTGATCATCGATTCGCGAACTGGCTTAAGCTCTTCTAGCTTCATGATGTTCGTAGCGATTGTGTCCGAAGCTTTTTGCAGCTTTGTGACCCACTCTTTACGCTCTTTGTCGATCGCCGCAGCTTCTGTCAAAAGATCGAACGAAATCGAATCTTCCTTCAGAGTCTGAACCGAACGGTAAACGTCCTGACCGCTTGCAGTCGTGAACTCAACTGTCTTCTGACCAAAACCAGCGCGGCACCCTTGGTCATTGAGCGAACAGACGCGAAGCGAATCCGCAATCGATTCATCCGAATCCGAAACGAAGTCGACAAGGGCCGTGATCGTCCCAATCGCCTTAACATCGAGGTTCAACGACGGCTCAACAGCAACCGGAATAACTCCGACTTGTGTCTTAAACGGAATCGTCAAGATACGATCCTTCTGCGTGATCATCGCCTTGATCATCTGAGTCGCGAAGTCCTTCGTCTGTGGGTACGCGTACGCGTTGCCCGTCATCGAACGGCGGTAGTACTTCGGCACACCGATGTCTTTGATACCAAGAGCTATCATCGCTACGTACTTGTCGAAGAAGGCTCCGATATTCTTTTGACGAACAAACGGACCTGTCTCGTCGGCTTCCGAAACAAATGGTTTTCCATAGCGACCGATGTCGATACGACCCACAAGTTGTTTCATCTGACCGATCACGTCAGGTGTCGTCGGGAACCCACGCTCGGCTGCGAACTGCGCCAAGTTTTCTTCAAGGTCACCGCTCGAAGGAATCTGTTCGAGTTGGAACTTTCCAGGAGCAATTGGAAGCGCGATGAACGTGCCGGGCTCTGCCGAACCAAGAACTTCAACGAAGAACTGCTTCGCAATCGCATCGGCGTAAACCAAGTCAGCCAAACCGTAGGCTTCGTACTCCATTGGGTTCTTGCGAAGTCCCTGCTCGCCAAAAAGGCCCGCAGCGAACGTCGAAAGATCCGTCGGATCAACACCTACCTGCTCAGCCGCAAGCGGGTCACAGACGTTGACGATCTCGCCCGCATCGACCGATTTTTTCCAGTGCTCCATACCGCACTCGTTTTCACCAGCCGCAACATCTTTCGCATCGATCAACGAGTAGATGTACTCGTCCATGACCTGACGGATCGGAATGAAGTAGCGAACAAGAGCCGCCATTGGGTAACTACGAGCGCGCTGTTCAAAGTTCGCACGGTCACGACGGAAGTGAGAGAGAACCCAGTTATTGTGGTAGTCCTCGATCATGTTCGCCGTGATCTCGGAAACGTTACGACCCTTGTCGAAACGACGACAGAGGATCGTGTCGTTGACCTGGTGGTCCGTACAGAACTTGTAGCCAGACTTCACAACGGGATCTTCGTTGCGATCCGTTGTACGGTTGTAAGCGTACTTGATCGCCGCGAAATCATACGGACCGAGTCCACCCGCCTGAGCGTAGAAGTCGCCGCCGTAATCCATGATCGACGAGAACATGAACGGATGCAGGTCGTCTGGAGTCACTGTCTTCTGGTCAGCAGGCAAAGCCGCTTCGGACTCGATCTGCTTCGAGAGACGGAAGTACTCAGGGTGGTAGTGCTTTGAGTCCGAAGAACCGTGGAAGTTATGACGAAGGCCGAACGCATGCCCCATTTCGTGAAGCATTGTCGTGTAGAACGTCAGCTGGTCGATTTCAGCTTTGATCACCGCGACCTGACCCTTGAAGTCATTCACGTTCGGGTATTTCGCCAAGATCTTACGGATGTAACGGATCGCCGCTTCTTCAACAAGCTCCGCACCGTGAACACCTGTGTGAGCCTGGTTAACCATGCGAGCGCGCTCTTCACGAAGAGCCGAACCTACATCATGCAAGTGCTCAAGACCTTGAATCGAAGGCAAGCGCGACTTCGCTGGTTGCTTGGCACCGATCAAGCCAAACGAGTAGTCATAACCACCGATTGCGCCGCCAAGACGATCGACTTCCGAAACCGCAAAGAGTTCGGGAGCCTTTTTCATCAAGGCTTCTTTGCGCGCCAGACCGCGACCCACTGGCTCAGCCAGCTTGCGCGAGAGATAATTACGGTAAGACTGGCTCTGGAAAGGCGACTTTTGACCGCGAGCAAAGTTTGCCGCCAAAGACTTCGAATCTTTCTTCAAAGCAGTCGTAGCTCCGTGCGAGTCCGCGAGGAGATCCGAACCGACGCGAAGATCCGAATGAACAGGCATACCCATGCTCATACGAAGCTTTTGAATATCTTCCTGAACCTTGAATCCACCAGTCGATGGGAACAAGCGAGAAAGACGCTCTTTTGCTTCCTCGTCGGATGCCAAGAAGAGTTTACGAACCTCTTCGTCATTGAGGATCATCGTGATGATGTCATCAACCCAACCAAGAGTTCCACGGATACCATCTTCGTAAACTGTCGCGCGAGCCGCGATCAGTTCGCCCGTCACAGGGTTCGACGCCCATTGCGCGACACCCAAGAGACCGCCTGGCGACTTCGCGCCGTAGTACGCAAGTGTGTTGTAACGTGGATCAACGACATCCACCGCGAGATCTTCGTTTAGAACTACGACGTCGTCCGAACGGCCGAGCGACTTCTTGAAAACATCGTTCCACTCTTTAACAGCCTTGCGAGTGACGTCTTTGTACTTCTCGGCGAAGCCTTTTGAGAGGTGCCATACGATTTTGTTCGTCGAGCACGAAAGCGGTTTGCCATTTTTGTCCGTGCGTCCGGCTTCGCAAACGTTGTGCATCAACGCGTATGTGTTGTCTTCAAGCTTCGAGTCCAAGAAACCCTTCTCAGGGTCTTCGAGCAACTGACGCGTGTAGAAGAAACCGAAACGCTGGAAGTCCTTTTCGCGGTAGTTGAGCTTTTCGTAATCGGTAGCTTTCACTGGCATGAGATGCGTGCGAGCAACAACGCGCGAGTTGTTCTCAACGCCCCACCAGAAGCTGCCACCAGCCGCCGAGAACTCGGTCAACCAAGAGATATGGCCGTCAGCCTCAACCTTTGGATCAGCCAGCTGAACGACGTTTTCTGTTGGAGCTGTTGGATCTTGGGTCGATGACGACAAACGCGACTTTTCATTTGTTGGACGACTGAAATCAACGCGAATGAATTTCCGTTGGTTCCAAGGGCGCTCACGGTTCTCAACGATCCGGTGAGTTGTCTCTTTGAAGTCGTTTTCTTCGCGTTGGATATCAAAGTGGTCTTTGATGGCGAAAGATGCCAAGACCGACTGAGTCTCCTTTTTATTCTGAGGATTGAAGGCCTCGATGAACTGAAGCTCCGTCTCGGTAATACGTACCGTTACAAAACCGAAGTCCTCCGAAAAACCAGGGATCGCGCCGACCGTGTTGTTCGAGTCTGCTTCTTCGATCCCGCGGACGAGCGAGAAGGTTTTCCCTTCGAAGTCGGCCTTCGACATATAATGATCAGGGCTGACCATCGACTTGGTCTCTTTCGTCTTCGTACAAGCCGAAAGCGCCAACGCCGCAAATACAGCAACCAGTGTTGCGAATTTACCCATCTTGTTCTGCCCCTGAGCCATGTCGGCCCCTTTCTGGTTTCAACCGTATCTCTCAACTAGAGACACGCTTTCCTTTATGTCCTTACAGCGAGACGATCAGATCGAAGAAATACGTCGCCGCCTCGGGCGCGTAAAACCGGATCCGATTTGTTTGGCCGTCGGGCTCCAAAGTGCCGCGTTCTGACGCGACTCCAAGAGAGGCCGAAACTTTATCTGTAAATGCATAGTCAGCGCTGAACTGAGCCATCGTCGTTGCTCGTCCAACACCTTGGAAGCTGATCGAGTATCCGTAGAGAACACTCGCACCGAAAGAAATCTGATCGTTCAACGAATAAAACGCCATCGTCGTGCTGCGAAGCGTGTGCGGCGCATTCACCACGCCGCTATCTCGGATGTCGTACTCATAAAACGAGTGCGTGTAGCCGAACCCTTGGCGCAGGTTCCAATTCCCCAGAGTTTTCGCACCTGTGACGCTGACTCCATTGGACCAAAGGAACGAGCGACGCCGTGATTCGTCGTTGGCACCGATCGAGCCACTGACAGAAACCGAAACCGCATCGAGGTACGAGAACTCGTAGTCTTTTCCGTTTCGGAAGCTCTTTGCGAGCGAGAGGCCGGGGTTATCAAACGAACCAACCGACCCGTCGTCACGCTCGTACGAGTATTCGCGGGTGTAACCGACCCGCGCTGTTGCGTTGATAGCCGTTTTTTTATGGATCGCCGAACCGGTGAGCTGGTACCAGCCGCCGTACGAGATCGGCTCAGCTTCGTTTGCTGAACGCGTTGTCTCGAGCAAGAACTGGCCTGTGAAGAGGAACGGGCTTTGGTTTTCCGCCTGAGCCGCATTTGCCGCCAAGGTCGCCGGATCGTTCGCAAGAGCTGCCGCCTGAGCGTTGGCGCGCGACGCGAGGAAGTTTGAGACAAGACCTACGAACACAACAAAGAAAACAAAGAGCGCAGCCGTCGAGAGTTTCGAGTCTCTCGTTTCGAGCTGAGTTTCCATGCGTGATGGAATCTTTGTATTCAGCACTGCACCCTCGTTTCTTGCCGTCTGGAGGCAATGGTCTCACCGATTCGGTCCACCGGTTCTTCCGCCGGTAACGTGCAGGCAAGCTTTGCGCCAGGTCGTTTTGACACCAGATAAACTGGCGAAAACACGGACGGTTAAAGTGGTACCATAGTGGAGCCACGCGTCTAAGTGCCGTCCACGGTCACTGGCAATATTTCAGGGTGCATAAGCGATGTTTAGAAAGGAGAACACGGAGGGTGCGATTTGCACTTATAGGTCGCCATAGTTTGAATAGGCATCCCGAAGCAAAACCGCCCCTCCTTTAAGCATTTCGGAAATAAGCATTTCAGAAATCCGCATTTTAGAACGGGCCACCGAAACCGCCCTGTCTTAACTCGATCGACTCAAACTCGTGTCTTTCAAGCGCCTGACGGCCAGGACCGATCGAGCGAACCAAACGAGCAGAAAAGGCCCAAGCCCAGGCTGCCGCCATCGTGTTCCATACTCGAACTGCTATCTTCGCGAAACTCGAAGCCCGAAAAGGTCGTTTCGAGAAACTCTTGCTTCTCGCACTTCCCGCTTCGGCTCCGGAAATCAAAACCAGCGTGACCGACAACTGATTCTCGGCCGCAGATTTCCAGCTATTTAACTGACTTAACTTTTTATACATATAAAATCCTAATTTTAAAAACGAGTTCGCCCCTTCCGTACCCGACGGCACAGATGAAACGACCTCAGATTGTTGAAACGAACGGATGAACGTTTTGCGAAAGACGTCGGAAGATCGCCGTTGCCAACGGAAACGAAGGATCGCTAGGCCCACCGTTTATTTTTCGAAATTCTACTGCTTTCGTTGCCGCGTCTGAAACTGCGGCTCTGATCGCGTTGCTAAAGTTTTGGTTTTTAGCTCGCTACTCACCCAGCTGATATAGCCAGGCTACCGAGCCGCCTTATTTAGCTGCGACCAAAGCGCCGACGACTGGGCGTTCGCTTGGTAGGAGGACAAGCTCCATATCCGCGACTCCACCAAGATCACGCTTCGTAATACCGCAAATTCCGCGATCAGACTTAAGATGAATGTTCAACATGCTCGTCCTCCTTTCATAAGAGTTCGGTCGATTTTCCTACTCGATCAGGTGACAAGGTACTGAGAAAGTATTCACTTTCTTGCGCCCCATCCCTCGAGGGATTATGACCATGAGTTAACGATGATGCGAAATCCGTGCTCAAGCAAGAAGATTTTCTAAATCAATTAGTTTTATTTCGTTAATCTTCTGAAGCGAAATGTAAGCATCAAAGCCCTAACAAGTGGTGCCTTGGCTCGAATTGGAACCACCCATTTTGGAACTCGCGGAGCAGATGTGGAAAACAAAACTCGACCTTTCGACATTCACTTAATGATTTGCACCAATACGAGAGCCCCCTCCCCCGACGGCAGACCCGTAAAACAATCGTGCGGCCCCCTAGGGGCCGATAGCCTTCGCGGTGAACTCAAAGAGTGGCTGAGAAATGAAATTATCAAGCGCCCTCGACTTCAGGGAAAGTTCCGCGCACGCGTGAACGGGTCCGGCTGCATCGACTTCTGCTCAAAAGGAATCGCCATGGCGCTTTACCCGGAAGGCGAGTTTCTTTTGTCGGTTCAAAACAACGAAGCCGATCGCCAGACCATAAAAGATCTCCTCACGAAAAAACTCGATGAAGCCGAGAAAAATGCCGACCTCTCTTGATCGCGACCTAATCGCCTGCACACGCTGCCCTCGACTTCGCAAACACTGCGAGGCGGTCGCTCGTGGAGAAGCGCTTCCAAGAAAGGCGTATCTTGAGGAAGTCCGAAACGACCTCTACTGGAAAAAACCGGTTCCCGACTTCGGATCAACACCGTCTGATGTCTTGATCGTGGGACTGGCGCCGGCGGCCCATGGCGCCAACCGCACAGGGCGAATGTTCACGGGAGACGATTCGGGAAAGTGGCTCTACCGCGCTCTTCACAAAGCGGGACTCGCAAAAACCCCTGGCTATGAAAGGGCCAATGACAATGAGCTTGTCGGCGCCTGCATCACCGCCGTCGCCCACTGCGCTCCGCCCGACAACAAGCCAAGCACCTCGGAGATCGCAAAATGCCGACCGTTTCTGGTTCGTCGCTTTGAGATCGCAAAGCCGAAAGTCGTGTTGGCACTTGGCGGAATCGCCTGGAAGGCCGCGCTCGACGTCTTGACCGACGAGATGGGCTTTGAAAAACCAAAACCTCTGCCGGCATTCGCGCATCTCGCAAAAGTGGAACTCACAAAACCCTACGGGCGCAGACCAAGCAGTGAGCATATTTTTTTAGTCGGGAGCTATCACCCGAGCCGTCAGAACACGAATACCAAACGTCTAACGGAGCCGATGTTCGACTCCGTTTTTAGGCTCGTGAACGAGCTCCGATAAGGCTCACCCGATCGACGTCCCAAGCTGCTTTTGAATCAGTTGGCCATCTTGGCCAGCGCGGGCTGCATCTTCTTAACAAGTGCCGCCGGGAGCGGCGCATAGCCAAGGGCCGGCGCCATCTTTTGTCCATCAACCAGGGCCCAGTTCATCAAACGAACAAGCTCCTCACCCGCTGGCTTCGCCGTTTTTTCGTACGCCAGTAGGTAGGCAAACGAAGAGATCGGATACGACTTCGCACCAGGAGCATTGGTCAGCGACACCTTGAAGTCCTCGGGGATCGACTTCAGCGACTGCGCAGCCGCCTCCGTGACACTTCCCAATTCTGCGACAACGAATTTTCCGGCCGGATTTTTGATCGCAGCCATTCGGAGCTTCTCATTCAAGGCATAGGTGAGTTCCACATAGCCGATCGAACCGACCGTGTTTTTCAAGTTTGCCGTGACTCCCTCGTTTCCTTTTCCACCCAAACCAGTAGGCCACTTGATGGCTTTGCCGACTCCCACTTCCTTGGCAAATGTCGCGTCACTCTTGCCAAGATATTCGGTGAATACGCCGGTCGTACCAGAGGAGTCCGAACGATAAACAAAAACCAACGGGCGCTTAGGAAGCGCGAGGGTCGGATTGAGCGCCTTAAGAGCCGCATCATCCCACGATTTGATTTTGCCTTTCACGATCGCGGCAATCGTGGCCGCATCGAGATTCAGCTCGCCCTTCAATTCGGGGAGATTGTACGAGAGCACGACCGCACCAATCGCCACTGGAAAATGCAGCACCGGGGCTCCCGCATCAGTGAGTTCTTTTTCCGTCATCGGAACATCCGTCGCCCCGAAGTCGATTGTTTTTTTCTGAAGCTGTTTGATACCGCCACCAGAACCGATGCTCTGGTAGTTGATTTCAACGTTGGGAAACTTCTTGTTGTACTCGGAAAACCATTTCGAAAAAAGCGGGTTGATGAACGTCGAACCGGCGCCCGTCATGAGAAGTTTTCCACCTTTGGATTCCGCAGCCTGCGAAACGGACGCCGAGGTCACCAAAGCCAAACAAACGAGAAGTGTCTTCGTGTACGAAAGAATCATCTTGATGGATCTCCTGACAGTGATCTTGATAAGCGCCAATTAACCTTAAGAGAGCGGCGCCATCACGGGTTGACAAGTTGCGCCAGTCGACTCGATTTGCCCTCTCGCCTCATTCCAAAAACCAAACTCGAGTCTTTGCTCGCGCACGGCTGTTAAAACCTCACCGACCGAGGCCTCACCTCGCGGAAGCTTGAGAAGAGTTTTCCACGAATGGATTTGCTTGGGATGGTGAAGATCGCTTGAAGCCACCATTTTTAAGCCTGAGCTATAGACCTGATGAAAGAAGTGGCGGCCGCTAGCAACTTCCCACGCATCAAACTCCTGAGCCAGCTCTTCGCGATTTTCCCAAAGATGCAAAGTTTGTGGCTCCAACACGCCAGTAAACACGGGATGCGCCGCAATGCTTAGCGCTCCTTGTGCGCGCAGTTCACGTGTCATAGTTCTGATCGGAAGCTCGGCCGCAAGCCAACTTTTTACGCCGATCCCCAAAACGTGAGCGGAACGATGGTGCGACCACGAGTTTTTAGAGAGCTCATAACCGGGGATCACATGCATACGGTAAGTGCGCCACGCACGCTTGCCTTCTTCGGCAATCAGCCTGAGGTAATCGTCAAACGTCTCTTCCTTTAGGCTGAACTTCAAGGCGCCTGCGGCGAATCCAAGAAAGCTCTTCTTCTCGCAGATATGGTCGGTGATCGCGATACAGCCGAATCCGCGCGTCCCGTAGAAGTCCACAAGCTCCGGAATCGTGAGCTTGCCATCGCTGAAGGTCGAGTGAACGTGGAGGTCCGCTATCATCATGACTAAATCGTGCACGCAAAACCGCGGAAACGTTGTCAGTCCTTAGTTTGAGTTCAGTTTGAGATTGGTTAGGTCTTGATTTCCGACCGACATTGCTTCGTACTAGACCCATGGCCACGACGGGATCGACTTCGACTTTCGAAAACTACACACCTTCCAATCGCCGCAAATCCCAACCCGGGACTCGCCTCGCAGCGATCGACGTCGGTTCAAACGCTATCCGACTGGTTATTGGCGAAGTCGACAAAAATGGCGAAATCAAGGTCTTAAAAAAATTCCGCGAAGGCGTGCGCCTAGGCAAGGACACCTTCTCCGCAGGAACCATCTCCAAAAAGTCGATCGAACGGACCGTTGAGACCTTCATCAAGTTTCGCCGTTTCATCAAAGAACACGATGCCCGCCAAGTGCGGGCCGTCGGCACCAGCGCCCTTCGCGAAGCGAAAAACCGAGATAGCCTGATCGCGGAAATTCAAAAGATCTCAGGACTTCAGCTGCAAGTGATCGACGGCCTCGAAGAGGGACAGCTGATCTTCTCGGCCGTCGCACGTCGTGTCGACTTGGTTGGCTCGAAATCTGTTTTGATTGATATCGGAGGCGGCAGTGTCGAAGTCTCGATCGCCGATGGAAAAAAAGTCTCGGCGACACGCTCGTTTCCGCTAGGCACGGTCCGGCTTCTTGAGACCTTGGACTCGAAAAACTTAAAAGAAAAGCACCTGCCAAACCTCATCGAGAGCGCGATGAAGCCCGTGCGAACCTACCTCAAAGAAAACCTTCGCAACCAGTCCGTGGATTTCGCCATCGGCACCGGCGGCAATTTCGAATGTCTAGGCAAGCTTCGCGTCGCTCTGCTTTCGAAAACTTCGATTTATTCGATGAGCTTTGACGATCTACACGAGTTGACCGATCACCTGGCATCCATGTCGGTGAAAGAACGTATTCACTACTTGCGACTAAGAAACGACCGAGCAGACGTCATCGTACCGGCGGCCCTCGTCACTCTCGCGATCATGGAATCAATCCCGACGGACACGTTAAACGTACCCTTTGTCGGGCTTCGAGATGGCCTTCTCGCTAGCATGCTTTAGACATCTTAAGCGCGCGGCGCCATTGCTCGCAAAGCCCATGGCGGCAGCGCCCATAAAAGCCGAGCCTCTCCGGGTGCCAAAGCCGCGCCGATTTCCAAACATGTCGCGCCACCTTTTTTGAATGGAAATCGCGGTCGGTTTTCACCCATCATCCACCACGCGACACTTTGCCCAAGATGCGGCTCATGACCGACGGCAATCACCACGGTCGTCGAATGAACCCGATGAGAGTCATCGGAGTGAAGCCGGCCGTAGAGGAAATCGCGAAATTCCTGCGGGTCTTGCATCGGTGAAAGCGTGGTTGTCTCCAACGGTTGCTTTGTCTTTAAACGAATTCCGGCTTTGGCAAAACCTTGCGCAAGAATCACCGCCGTTTGCTTGGCGCGCAGAAGCGGACTTGTAACGATCAAAGGTCGAAAGGCAGGAAGCGGCGAAAGTTTTTTCTTTGTCGACTTACGCGTGAGTTCACGTCGGGCTTCTTGCGAAAGCCCCGAGACACCGGCCGTGTCCAAAGACTTCAGCGACCGAATCAAACCGTGCACGGTGCGCTTGGTCTTACGCACTCCTTCTTCGGTCAGCGGACGTCGTTCATCGTCCGCTTCGATTCCATTTTCGATGCAGTAGCGCGCAAACTCTTCGCGATCCATGGCGATGCCGTGACGGAAATAAACCAAGATCATGTGCCCGAGCTTTCCGCTTCGGCGCTGCTTCGCTCTTGAATCTTACGCAGCTCATCGAGATGCCGCTGGCGAGTGGAGTTCATCAAACGCTTATGACTTCCGTCTTGCTCGGCAGTTGTTCTTGGCTGGTACTGCACGTAGGTACCATCGGACTGCATCTCCCACGCGAGACGACGGTCCGAAAGGTGAGTATCGAGAATCTCCCACAGACGTTCCTTGGCGATCGGCGATTCAATCGGCGACATGGTTTCAATACGCCCCAGAAGGTTGCGATACATGAGGTCCGCCGAGCCGATTAAAAACTCCCCGTCCAGCGGATTCGCCTGGCCACGAGAGAAGAACAAGATACGCGAATGCTCCAAAAACTGTCCGATCACCGAGATCACTCGAATGCGTTCGCTTAGGCCCTTCACACGAGGGCGAAGACAGCAAAACCCGCGAACGATGAGCTCGACTTCGACGCCGGCCTGCGAGGCCTCATAGAGGGCCCGCACCAGATCACGCTCCTCTAGCGAGTTGCATTTTGCGATGATTCGCGCGGGCTTTCCCGCCTTGGCGAATTCGATTTCTTGTTTGATTCGCGCAAGGATTCCGTCCTTCATTTCCGCAGGCGCCACCAAAAGCTTATGGTAGGTGCGTTTCAAACTTCGGCCCGTGAGGAAATGAAAGAGCTCTACCACGTCTTCGGTGTACTCGGGCTTAGCCGTGAAGTACCCGACATCCGTATAAAGCTTTGCAGTTTGTTTGTGATAGTTCCCTGTTCCAAGATGAACGTAACACTGAACACCCGTCGCTTCTTGACGAATCACAAGCGCCGTCTTGGCATGGGTTTTAAGGCCGACGACTCCATACACGACGTGAACACCTGAGTTTTCCAACTCCTGAGCCCAGTGGATATTTCGCGCCTCATCGAAGCGCGCTTTGAGCTCGATCAACACAACAACCTGTTTACCCTGTTCCGCGGCACGAATCAGAAGCGGGATAAATGGCGAGTCGTCTCCGGTCCGATATAAGGTCATCTTGATGGCCAAGACGGATGGGTCGTCGACCGCCTGACGCACAAAGCGCTCAACACTGGCGCCGAAGCTTTCATAGGGGTGATGCACAAGAATATCGTCCTCGCGAATCACATCGAAGATACTCACACGATCGTCCATCAGCCGAGGAGGCACCAGTGGCGTCCACGGTTCGTACTTCAACTGCGGCAGCGGAAGCTCTAAAAGCGGTTTCAGATCGGTGTAGTCAAAGAGCCCGCCCAATTCGTAGACCGAGTCTTCCGTGAGCTCGAGTTCATCCATCAAGAAGCGAAGCATCCACGGATCAGGGTTTGGGCCGTGTTCGAATCGCACGACGTCGCCAAAGCGACGCTGCTTAAGCTCCTCGGCGATCATCTCCAAAAGATCTTCCGCGTCTTCCTCTTCGCGTTCGACTTCGGCATTTCGCGTGATTCTAAACGGCATGACGTCGATGACTTCCATGTCCGGGAACAAATCGCGCAAGTTGTGCTGAATCACATCAAGGAGCGAAACGAAGCGGTGTCCGCTGTCGTGCGCGGCTCCCACGGTAGGCTCTGGGCGCACTCGAATCCACTGCGGGAAAATTTTTGGGATCTTAATGCGCGCAAAAAGTTTTTCGTCACGCTCGGGATGCCGAAGCGTCACACCGAAACTCACCGAAAGACTCGAAATAAATGGAAACGGCAATCCAGGGTCCACAGCAAGAGGCGTTAGCACCGGGAACACATTCTGTCGGAAATATTGGGTTGCGACGAGACGCTCGGAAGCCGACAGCTCGCGCCACTCCAGAAGCTCAATTCCTTGTTTTTTTAGTTCCGGACGCAAGACTTTCGAGAAACTATCGGCCTGCTTAGATTGTTGCGAGACGACCATCTTTCGAATGGCCTTCAGCTGCTCTTCGGCCGTCATGCCACCGGCGAGACGACGGCTTCCAACTTGGACCTGATGCCGAAGGCCGCCGACACGTTTCATAAAAAACTCGTCGAGATTGGACGTGAAGATTCCCATGAATCGCACGCGCTCCAAAAGCGGCGTGCGGCGATCCATCGCCTCGTGAAGCACGCGGCCGTTAAATTCCAGCCACTCGACTTCCCGATTGAGGAATTCCGAACGAGACCCCGTGCCTTCTAGAGATTCGAGATCGACATTCTTTTTTTCGTAGGACTTGCCAAGTGAGCGGACTTTTTTTCTTACGGCTTTCTTTGTGGTTTTCGGTCGCGGTGCCGTCGCCCTCGCGTTTTTCGCTGAGGTCCGCATCGCTCCCTTGTGCCGTTCTTTGCCGCTTGCCATATCGTTCCCTCTTGTCTCTACACGTTATCTAAACAAACCTTGCGGCACGCCACAATAGCCACGTCTTGAATTTCGCCTCGGAATTGGTACGTTAACAGCCATGACTGCGACCGAGAAGCTGACCGAAATCAATACGTGGTGGGGCCGACACCGCCAATCACACGACCGATATGATCTTTGGACGATCGGGCCGATTGACCTTCTCTGCGAACGTCGCGACAGCCTCTGGCGCCTAACATGGCGTCATGTTCACCGTACCGGCAGTTTTCCCGTTCGCAGATCGATCGGCGTCTCATCGAGTGCCGCTGGAAGTTTCGCTAACGAATCCGCTGACGAATCCTTTTCCGCACTGAGCCGCTATTATCCGGCGAAAAACACGTCGCTCACAATACCCTCAATGAGTCCTAACGAAGACCTGATATTCACGCCGACCTATCCGGTAGGTCCTCTACTTATGGAGCTCAAAACACCTGTCACCTTAGCGGCCGGAGAACGCCTGAATTTTGGACTCCTGATTCCGCTCTCTATCCAGGTCGAAATCGCGCCGGCGCACGGTGGCACCCGCGTCATCACAGAAATCCCCATCCATCCGATGGCAAAAACCTGGAACGGCCCAAATACCACCTTTGGTGACATCGCCTTTGTTCCAAGCCCTTGCCTCACTGTCGATCGCTGGACGGACCATTCCCCACGTTTGGACTATGTCGCCTGCCCCGTTTCCTTAATCAATCAAGGGAGCGCGGCTCAAACCATGCGAAACCTCGTTGTTCCCACCGTCCGGCTAGCGCTGTACCACTCTCCGCAAACGGGATTTTGGAGCGACACGCTGAACGTCGACATCGCCGAGCAGCAGCCGCTCAAGACGGAAAAGACCTTTCCAAAAGACGCCGGGCTCCCTGTGCTGGTGCAGGGTCCGAAACAAACCCCTCCCACCTCGGCTTTTCATAGGGAGCGCAAGTGATGCCAAGTATCTTTCAACAGTGGTCCAAAGAGATTTCAGAGGTCATAACAAGTCGCCATATTGCATCGCTTTTCACGGCGCTCGTTATCTTAAGTGTCGGCTTCTTCCTCGCACGCCGCGCTCGTACCGCGATCGGCCGCATGAAGAATCTCGACTCACAAAAGCGCATGCTGTTCGAAAAGTTCGCGCATCTGGGCCTGGTTTTTCTTTCCTGCACACTGGCGCTGGACACTCTGGGGTTTGACCTCAAAGTTCTTCTTGGTGCGGCCGGCGTGCTCACCGTCGCCGTTGGCTTTGCCGCGCAAACATCCGCGTCCAACCTCATCAGCGGCCTCTTTTTGATGATCGAACGCCCGTTTGTCGTCGGCGACTCCATTGCCGTCGGCGACCTTCGCGGCGAAGTCATTGCGGTGGACTTGCTTTCGACGAAAATTCGCACGTTGGCCAATATGATGGTGCGCGTTCCCAACGAGACACTGGTGAAATCGAGCATAACCAATCTCTCCTATTTCCCGGTTCGCCGCGTGGATTTGGAGATCGGTGTCGACTATGCCGCGAACTTGGACACGGTCGAAAAAATTGTCCGCGAGACAGTCGCAGGACACCCCTTTGTCTTACGCAACCCCGAGCCGAGTATTCAGATGCGAGGTTTTGGCGCATCGTCGATCGATTTCGATATTTATGTTTGGACAGAGACGGCCAACGTCGTCGCCGTGAAGAACGAAATGTACCGAGCGCTGGATCGCGCCTTCAGACAAAACGGAATCAACATTCCGTTCCCTACTCGCACAATCGTACATCAACACATCGACCAAAGCGGCGCACCGACCTCGCCAAATTGAGCTCGAGCGTGCCACCGCACGCTCGAGCAAGCGATGTATTAAGACTCGCCGTCGCTTCCGATGGCTTCAACAGGGCAACCAGCCATCGCTTCGTTGCACTGCTCTTCTTCTTCCTGTGAATCAGGCTGTTTCGACAAGAAGGCGTGACCTTCTTCGTCATTCATCTTGAAGTTGCCGGGAGCAGCGATGCAGCAGGCATCGCACGCGATACAGGTTTTATCGACGTAGTACTTACCCTTGATATTCTGTGTCCACTGATCGTTCTTATCCGGCATGGACTGATCCACCCTCTTCAGAAGCGATCCAGTTCACGCCGCGGAAAGAGCGACGGGCAAGAGCTACACCATACAAAAGAACCGACCCAAAAAAGAGGTCCGCCGCAAGACTTTGCTTGAAGAACGGAACCGCCATCACAAAGCACTGAACAAGGCCTTCCAGCGTACGCGGATAGAGTTCTCCGATCAGCCAAACACCGATATTCGAAACCGCGAAGAACAAGAGGCTGCCAGTTCCGGCGACGGCAAAGGACTTACCCATGCGCGACCACGAAGACTTCGCTCCCGCCAACCAATCGCTCGATCGAGCGCCAAGAGTCGCGCCGATATACATTCCGAAATAAACAAACGGCATTGTCCAGTGAAACCCCAGTACGAGGTCGCCAACCAGCATCGCCACAATCACCATGAGACCAGCAAGCACTTGGCGGTCGCGTCCTAACCACGCACCGGCTGCTAGGCCCACTGCGAAGATCGGAGTCATGTTGGATGTATGAGGCATCATGCGGGCCAAAGCCGCCAGCGCAAGCACGACGCCAACAATCAGAACCGGCTGAAGGGACATCGATCGAGAAGATTGATTGGAGGACTGTTTTTCCACTCTCAAAACCTTTGTTCGTGAGTTTGTAACCTACTTAAATCGTCCCTTTGTCTTACACGACCCGTCGCTCGATTCCAAGTCCTCGAGCTGTACGGCGATAGAGCCACTCTCCCAAAGAGGTTCCGAGAGCCAATCCTGCCAAGATTGTTAGCAGCAACCGAACCGGGTCGGCGCGAAACTCCAAATCCAAGAACTGAATCGAGATAAACCAAGCCAACCCCAGGCCGCCAACACTTCCAAGCAATGACCCAAAGCCCGACGCGAGGGCAAACTCAGCTCGATAGAGCAGCCTAACGCGACGCGGCTCTGCGCCGAGTATCCGAAAGAGATTCATCTCATGTGCGCGAAGTCGGGTCGAATGCACGACGATCGTGACCAAAACAAAAACCGAGAACGCCGAAGCCAACCAAGCCGCAAGCTCGGCCGGCCCCAAGATGGATCGCATGAGCGCGACGATTTTTTCCAAGCCCTGACTCACATCGATCAAAGAAAGATCGGGATAGTTGCGCACGATCTCGGCCTGCAGTGGGATGCGGTCCTCACGTGACTTGGATTTTATATTCGCAAGCCAGGTTTTTGGAGCGTCTTCTAAAACTCCGCCCTGAAACGAGATGAAAAAGTTTGGATTGAAATCCGTCCACCGCACCGAACGAACGTTGCCGATCTTCCCCTCGACCGGGACACCTTGTACATCAAAGAGAAGGCGATCACCGATTCCCAGTTTGTTTCGCTCAAGAAAGCGCGATTCGACGCTGATCAGCGGCAAATCGCCGTCGACGGCTGGGTCATACTTTTCGTGAAGAGGTTTGCCTTTGACGATCTTTTCGCTACCGATGGTTTTTTCGCGCCAAGTGATGCGAACCGGGAACTTTCGAAACTGCTCGCTCTCCATGGTTTCGCCGTTTTTGGCCTGAAGACGCGCCAATATCATCGGCGAAAGAAAATCGAGGCTCACGCCGTACTTGGCAACCGTTGCTTGCAGGTTTTCGACTTCCGACTCCGGAATGTTGAACAGGAAAAAATCTGGCGCCGAATCAAGCTTTCCGCCCGCTCCCAACTCGTCGCCAAGAGAAATCATGATCTGCCCGACACTGCTCGCCACAAAGGTCGAAAGCCCGATAGCCAGAAACGAAAGCCTCACGGCAAATCGCGCGCGTGAAAGTTGAAGCCCGACCAAGCGCAAGAAGGCACTTGATCCTGTTGCACGAAACACCGTTGAAAGCGCTCGAAACAAACCGATTCCCGCAAAATGAATCACGCCTGCCGCCGCGCCAAATCCCGCGGCTAGCTGAAAACCACGTTTTACGTCGCGCGTGATCCAACTCGCAAGCGCCGCCAATGTGAGAAATCCAACCGCCGACAAAGCAAGCATCGACCTCACGCCGCTGCGAGATTCCTGAGGTGGCGCAAGAGCCGAGTCATCAAAAAGTTCGCGCGGCTGCGAGGACCTCAAACGCTGCGCGAATGGCGCCGTGAACAAAACCGCCGACACAAGCGAGGTTACAAAGAGCCCTAAGAAATCCTTAATGGATAGTACGATTTCAAATTTGCCTGGCACTTGTTTGGCCAACGCCTGGCCGATGACGGGCTCTAAAAACTCCGCGGCTCCCCAGGCTGCCAGCATCGCAAGCACGGCGGCAATCGCCGTCAGCGCCAAAGTTCGAGCGAATTCAAAACCGAGCATGCTGCTGCGCGATCCGCCAAACACAATCGCAATCGCCGTTGCTCGCATGCGTTCAATCGCTTGCGTTCGAATAATATAAAAGGCCGCCGCCCAACCAAGCGCAAACAGCGAAACCGAAACCACCGCAAGATAGAGCGAAACAAATCCGGTGAAGCGTTCGATACCCTGAACGGAATCGTCCGGTGTTCGCAAAAACAGATCCGGATCCCCTAGTGTTTCCTTGATCACCTCGCTCGTCGCCAGCTTTTCGGTCTCAAGATACACGCGGTGATAAATCTGACTTCCGAACCCGGTAAGCCCCGTGCGACTTGCCTGCTCGATCGGGATGTACACTCGCGGTGCCATACCGAAAGCACCACGCGAAATACCAGGGGCTTGCGTGATGACTTTTTCGATCAAAAAGTCCACGCGGCCAAGCTTCAATCGTCCGCCAGATTTCAAATCCAACGCAAGAGCCGCATCCGAAGTCACCCAGAGGTTTTCTCCCGTCGGACCGCCGGCTTTTTTGCTTCCGTCGGCAAATGTGAATTCACCATCAATCGGAAAAGAGGGCTCGACGGCGTGGACCTCGATCAGACTTCCCTGACTGGCGCCGCCAAGAGCCATCGTCACGAATTCGACTTCTCGAACTTCGCGCTTGATTCCGAGAACTTCGCGAACACGGTCCACTTCATCTTCACGAATCGGCCGATAGGCCGTGATGGCTAAATCCGCCGTCAGAATGCGGCGTTGATTTGAAACCAAAAAGCTTTCCACCGAGGACCTTAAAACGCTTGAAACGACAGGCCCAAGGAAACTCAGAAACAAAACCGCAATCGCGATCCAGTTGGCTCGCATCGAGCGCTTCAAATCTGTGCGAAAATACCTGCTAAACATCAGACACCAAGCTCGCTCGTCAGCTCAAGCGGTCCTTCTTTAAGGAGTCCGTCTTCGATTCTCAAGATGCGATCACAGCGTTTCGCCAAAAGTGGATCGTGTGTCACCAAGACCAGGGCCGCTCCGGATTCTTTGGCCGAGGTAAAGAGCAGATCCATGACCACTTTCCCCGTTTTGACATCCAAACTTCCTGTCGGTTCGTCGGCGTAGATCACCGGAACCCCCATCGCCAACACGCGTGCGATAGCCACGCGCTGACACTCGCCGCGGCTCATGCGATCCGGGAAATGCGACTCACGCCCAGCTAAACCAACGCGCTCAAGTTTTTCTAGCGCCACTTGATCGGCCTTTTCCGGCGATACGCCGGCAAGATCCAATGGGAGTCGCACGTTTTCTAGCGCGGTGAAATGGTCGAGCAATTGAAATTGTTGAAACACGATTCCGATACGGCTTGCGCGAAATGCGTTAAGCGAGTTGGCATCGAGCGCCGAAAGGTTTTGGCCCATCAGACGTATTTCACCCGAGTCGATGACATCAAGACCGGAGATACAGCTGAGCAAGGTCGACTTTCCGCCGCCGGATCGCCCCATAATCGCCAGTGTCTCGCCGGCGCGAACTTCGAAATCGATGCCCTTTAAAACCTCGAGACGGCCAGCCGCTCCCGATTCTCCAGGAATCACGTACGACTTTTTGACTTTTGCGCAGACCAAAACCGGGTCACTCACTGCTTCACTCCGTCTTGAGGGTTGGTTTGGGAACTCGTTTGAGCTTTCGCATGCTTCACTAAGAGCCCTTCCAAGGATTTCGTCACCCGATTGGCGATGACCTCGTGCCCCTTGGGATTGGGGTGTCGCATATCGCTTTGGTTGTACTCTTTTTGAAGCGCGACATCTTCGAGCAAAAATGGAATCAGCTGCACTTTGGTTTCCTTAGCTAGACGGGGAAAAATCGCCTCGTACTTCCGCAAGTACTCGTCACCCAAATTGGTGAACATTTTTAGTCCCGCCAACACCACGTCGATGCCGTTTGCTTTGGCGAGATCGATGGCCTTTTTCAAATTCTTCTCAATCACATCCGGCGGAGCACCCTTCATTCCGTCGTTGGCGCCAAGTGCTAAAACCACGATCTGCGGTTTCGCACGCAGGTACCATCGCAAGCGGCGATCGGCTTCCGCAGTGACAGAACCACTGATCCCGCCGTTGATGATTTTGACTGAGTAGCCTTTGTCGCGAAGCTGTTTTCCCACGAGTTCGGGATAAGCTTCTTCGGCTCGGACACCATAACCTTGGGTCAAAGAGTCCCCGATGAACACGATCACTGTCTCGTTCCGAGAGCCCACTGGCGCGATCGCTCTAGTATTTTCCTTGGTCGCATCAGCCGCTTGCGCCGGCTGTTTCATAGCGTCAAAGTTCGCCAATGAGAAAATAACGATGGCTATTAACGAAACTGACAAAACTGTGACAAATCGCCGACCGGTCCAGGTCGATTTTTCTCTTCTTTTCAAGTGCAACTCGTCCCCGCTTTTTTTAGACTGATTCTAGGGCCAAATTCCGCGAACGACGAGGAAACATGAATCAGAACAGTCAAATTTCAGACTCGGTTCAAAAGATCGAGAATTCGCGAGCGTCACATCCTAAATCAGTCCGAGAGATGACGTTCCGCGAACTCTTGCGAGAGATCAACTGGGTCAGTGCGATCTTCTTGGTGGTGACACCTCTGCTGGCTGTCATCTTGCTTCCCATTTACATGTATTTTCATGGTTGGAGCTGGGGATTAACGGCGTTTCTCGTGATTCTCTATTCAATCTCCAACTTGAGCATCACCGTTTGTTACCACCGCTACTTCGCGCATCGCAGTTTTGATGTGCCGATGTGGGTGCAGGTGATGTTCCTGCTGGTGGCGTCGATGGCCTTTCAAGGGTCTGCGCTTCGTTGGGCAGCGGACCACCGCCGCCACCACCGCGAAGTCGATACCGATGAAGATCCCTACACTATCAACAAAGGTTTCTTTCACGCACACCTTGGTTGGATGCTGTTCAAAGATCGCCACCCCGATGTCGACGTCATTCCCCGCGATCTAGCGACGCACAAGTGGGTCCAGCTTCAGCACAACTACTACATCGTCGTTGCGATCTTCATGGGCTTCGTCGTACCGGGTCTAATTGGAATGGCGCTTGGCTTTGGGTTTTGGCCGGGAGTTTTAGTTGGCGGCCTCACGCGCATCGTGCTCTCGCAGCACTCGACCTTCTTGATCAACTCGGCCGCACACACGTTCGGCAACCAACCTTACACCGACAAAAACACCGCTCGCGACAGCTTCACGATGGCGTTTCTCACTTTCGGCGAGGGCTATCACAACTATCACCACTACTTCCAAGCTGATTACCGAAATGGTGTGCGCTGGTATCAGTGGGACCCATCAAAGTGGGTCATCGCCTCGATGGCCATCGTCGGCCTTGCCAAACGGCTCAAAAAAGTTTCAGCCGAGGAAATCTTAAAAGCCCGCATCGCCATGGAGGAGAAGCGTATTTTGGCGCGCGGCGCCAATCAAGAACGCGTTCGCCTGCTTCGCGAACGAATTCTGGCGGCTCAGACGCGCTGGAAGGCCATCCAGGCCGATATCAAACGCTACAAAGAAGAACATTCTTGGAATCAAGTTTTGGTTGAAAAGCGAGCGGAGCTTGAGCTTGCACGCATTGAGATGAACAATGCTCTCATAGCGTGGAAGACGTACGTGAGAACGTGGCTCCGAGCCCAAACAGCCTAATCTCTCTTCGACATGCGCTCCTTCTTGGAGCGCCGTCCTTTATTGCGCTCTTTTTTCTCTACATTCTCTCGGTCGAGCTTCTTCTTCGCGGCAACATCGCCACGAAACTTCATGAGACCGAGGCGATCTACGCGCGCCACTACGACACCTTCAGCGCCGATCTTGAGTTTTTAAACAGCGCACCCGCCGCCGAACCGCTTCGGGCTCTGATGCCCAAAACCGGAAAAAATGCAGGTCCCGTTCTCAATGCGAAACTCTACTGGTCACCAGCGGCACCGGCCGACCAAGCAAGCTTTGGCCGCAAAACCCCTTTGGTGCCGCCAGAGTCGCGCGAATTTCTTTTGCGCTATCAAGACGACTGGATCAAAGGACGAAGCTTTTTAGAAAGTGGACGCCTCAAAGGGGAAACAGCCGTCTTCTCGGAGCTCGGCGGATTCGAAATCTGGGACATTGAAACCGCGTCTCCATTGGAGGCGCTCGGAAAAAAACGACAGTTCGTTCCCTACAATTTCATACCCTCGCCAGACACTTTGGATCTCATCTCGGCCGCCAAGGTTCGACTCTTAAGAGGAACTCTCGATGGTCAACCGCTAGAGGCTCTTCACGAAACACGAAAGCTCGCAAGCCTACTATTGACCACCGAGTACATGCCACTCTTGTTGACCGGGCTTGCGATCCTTGATCTTGAGCGTGTCGCGTATCGTGAATACGTCGATCGCGGATGGTTGCAAGAGTCCAAATGGCAGCCGCTTCCGACCAATCTCATACGTCGGGCCCGACGGACTTGGCTGGCAAGCTCGAGCTACCTAAGCATCTTAAATCTCGAAGAACGCCTACTAAAAAGCTTTGGCGACGAAAAGCTTCCGTCGGGCCTTTGCGCGGCGATCAATTATCGCCTGCCCAATGAACTCTCCATGCGCGACCAGCTCACTGGACGCTGGCCGTTTGAACGCACGTATCGCTCGCAGTATCTGGAACTCGACAAGATCATCGCTCGCGCGCTCAAAGAGTGCCGTCTCAAGGTGTTTTCCGCGCTCTACGAGCCCTCGTTTCTTGGCGGCTCCGCATACGAAGCGGTCGACCCAAGCGCCACCTGGCCACTTCCGGTTCTTCCGTACTTTCGAACCGTATTCGCCCTACGCGACATGATCGCGTGGCCCATTCACTTCGACGGCTACGCCAGAAACTAATATGTCGCTGCGTCCTTCGGACTTCGCTGCTTTCGATGCAGGGGCATCGAAAGATTGGAATATGTCGCTGCGTCCTTCGGACTTCGCTGCTTTCGATGCAGGGGCATCGAAAGATTCGGGATATGTCGCTGTGTCCTTCAGGTTTTGCTGCTTTCGATTTGCGGTTCCGCGCGCGGGCTCAGTCTTGACGAAACACTTTGCGAGATTTTCGTCGCGCCAAAGCGAAAGCCCAGAACAAGTTCTTTTAAGTCTAAGTCGAATTTCTCCCGAAGCACCCCTGTTACCTCCCGCACGACACCGGTCTGCGCGGGCGATTGACCGATCCCGCAACTGTCGCCGCTCCAATAAGAAAGTGCCACCAAAGGCAGTCCTATGGGCTGAAAGGAATAGCCGTAATCGTTCACGACAAGCCATAGCTCCTGAAAGCACCTTCCCAAATCAAACACGGCCGCGTTTGATTTCACTTCGGCCTGAAGAAACCAAACCCCCGACGAAGCTCGAAGCAAGCGAGGCACTGTTTTTCTTGCGACGATCTCCGACCCACCCATACTTAAAATCGTGCGCAAAGCGGGATACCCGTGCATCAAGCGCAAAAATAAAAGATCAAACCCCTCAACCCCCAGTTGTGAGGCGGGAATTTTCCTACTCGCCCCAGCGTCCTTGCCGCTGGAAAAGTCGATCTCCTCAAAAAGCGAGTCGCGAAATTTTTTGTTTTTCCAGCGCAAGGCTTCGAGTTTTCTTAACGGTCCGATTGCGGCCTCAATACGTGAGCGAACCGAAGTCGCGCGGATACCGCCGTAGTCTTTTAAAACATCTTGCATGCGTCGCTGCAAATCAGGAGGACAGGGCGCCGTCTCATAAACCCGACGGTCGGTCCAACGCTGCTGCAACGCTTGTTCGGAATACTTCGTCTTGCGCGCACCAACAACCGGACGAAACACCAGAGAGACCTCTGTCTCCCACGCGGTTTCCCCCGCCGCCAAAGACCGACTTTGAACTTCGAAACCGGCAAGTGCCGCAAAAGCTTCGACATAAACCGCATAACACCCCAGCGCCATCAGCGCCGCCTTGCCATCGACATCCATTGGCGAAGGCCGACAAGAGTAGCGAGAGTCTATTCCTAAGCGAAACAAAAGGCGATTGTCAGACAAACGCTCTATCTTCACGACCCATGGCTGAGCGTTACCGCCCGACGCGGCTCGTGCAGCCTGACGCGCCCAGATGGCTGCCATTTCGATTTCAAGCGACTGAGACTTTGGAATTTGAGTTGAATTCATCATTCCGCTAAGTCTTCGACCTTGTCGTAAGGAAAACGACCGAACTTTCCGGATTTGTCCGCCGATCTCCAAAACCGGAAACAAAAAGGGGACGTATGGAGCTTCAACCACCATCCAACACACCTGAGTCGGGAACGCCCCTTCGCTCACCTAATAGCCCACGCCCGGTGACCAAGATCGATCACGACACTCTCGCCCGTGAAATCGTGCGCGCCATGCGCGGCGACAGCACTCAGCGCGACTTAAGTCAGAAGCTCGGATATTCGTTCAACCAGGTCGGAAAATGGGAAAGTGGATCGACGCATATTTCTTGGGACGACTTCGTCAAGCTCGCAACACTTGAAGGCCATGCGATCGAAAAACATTTTCGCAGCATCTTTTGGTCATTCGTCGGCGAGTTCAACTCCAAAGCTGTCATCAACTACTTTTTGACCGATCACCGCTTCATCCAACGCGCACTTTCCAGTTCGCCCCGAACCATTCGTCGCCTGAAAGCCGGCGAGTCACACGTGATGCTCGCCGATGTTCAGCGCCTTATCGCTTCAAAACCCTCGCTCTTGATGGGGTGGCTCGAGGGGTTTGTCGACCCCTTGCTGCTTCCGGAAGTTCAGTCCTTCTATGCCTGGCATCAGCAATGTATCGACCTCGTTGCGGCCAATCCCCTTGCGGTGTTTGTCAAAGCGGCGATCGAACTCGATGTTTACAAAGCGCTTAAAAAGCATGACGACGACTTCGTCGCCAGACACGCGACTTGCTCAACGCAAGAAGCACGCACCACGCTGAAAGCCCTTCTCGAACTCGGCTGTGTCGAGTTCGACGGAACGAGATACACAAGTCAGGGCGATTGTTTTTCCTTTGGAAGTCTCGCCAACACGAGACTGAAAGGTCTTACGCGATATTCTACCGGCCTCACCGCCGAACGCTACTTGACTGTACCATCTGGCGCCCCCGCACAAGACTGGATCAACCCGAGTGTTTCCTCGGTCCGCGTACGGCCGATGTCAAAAGAGGCTTCCGGTAAGGTTTTGGAACTCGTCGAAAAATTCCATCGCGATGTCGCGGAAATCGTCGACAACGACGAAGGCGAGACAACCAACGTTCAGATCCTGCTCATGCATTTCTTCGCATCGGTCGCCAACGCTCCGGCAAAGCCTAGCTCGAACTAGCGGCCGCGCTGACTTGGCAGCGCATCCCGACGGTAGGCGTCAAACAGCAGCCCACCGTATGGCGCAAGCAGTTCCTCGGCCATCGTGATCACCATCGCCGGTTGACCGTGCTGAAAGAGCTGATCAAAGGCCTCCGAGTAACGACGAGCCAAAACCGGGTCCTGCGACTTGATTCGCTTGAGAAGTCCTTTTCCGTGTCCTGTCCACCCGCCGCGCGAACGGCAGTAGAAGTCGCCAAGCTCACCAAACAAACGTGCGCCGGAGGCGTTTAGTTCGTGTCGACTGCGCGGTTCACGAAGGTCGTCGATCATTTCCGAGATCATATAGCGGCGATCCTCGATGTCTTCAGCCGCAAGCTTGGGAGGTCCCTCGCGTAGAATCTCGGCCGCGAGTTCTTTCGCCTCACGAGTTGCCGCCGTCGGCGCCGGAACCTCAAGACCTTCGCGTACCATGTCGCAAAGTGTGGCCGAACCCTCGGGACGATCGACACGGTAGAAGAAGTAGCGAAGCGTTTCGAGGTCGTGAATAAACGCCTCCACTGGCCAGCCCTTATGAGTAAACGACTCGCGATACGCCATTCCTACTTTGGGAAAAATCACGACGAGATCGAGATCCGAATACGTCGAAGCCTCCCCGCGCACAACGGAACCGGCGACCAGCACGGCATTGGCCCCTTGGTAACGGGTTTCAAACAGATCTTTGGCGGCAAAAATCGGCGAATGCAGTGGCGACGGACGCGGAGGTTGGCTCATGGGGCCGAATATCTAGGAGAAAACCGGTCAGATTGCCACCAAAATTCCACGCGATTTGGCATTGCCTGCTGGGGGTACAAGGGGTATCACCTCCCGACACGTAAAACGCTTTAAAGAGGTCCAAAAAATGGCAGCTACTACCACAGCATCGACCGGAACTGTTCGCCAGTTCATCGACTACAACTACCGTCACTTCAATGCGGCAGCGCTGAAAGATGCAGCACAAGCCTACGAAAAGCACCTAAATGGCGGCGGAAAGATGCTTGTGACACTCGCGGGAGCGATGTCGACGGCCGAACTCGGTCTTTCTTTGGCGGAGATGATCCGTCAAGACAAGGTCCACGCGATCTGCTGCACGGGTGCAAACCTTGAAGAAGACGTTTTCAACCTCGTTGCTCATGATCACTACGTGCGCATCCCAAACTACCGCGATTTGACTCCGGAAGACGAGCAAAAGCTCCTCGACCGTCACTTAAACCGCGTCACTGACACATGTATCCCAGAAGAAGAGGCGATCCGTCGTATCGAGCACGCTGTTCTCGAGCATTGGCAAAAAGCCGACAAAGCCGGCGAGCGCTTCTTCCCTCACCAATTCATGTACAAGATTCTCTTAAGCGGCGAGCTTAAGAAGTTCTATCAAATTGACCCGAAAGACTCGTGGCTGATGGCCGCAGCCGAAAAAAACCTCCCGATGATCGTTCCGGGCTGGGAAGATGCAACTCTCGGCAACATCTACGCTGCTCACTGCATGCAAGGCGATATCAAGAACGTCCACACCGTGCGCTCGGGTATCGAGTACATGACGGAACTCGCTAGCTGGTACACAGAAACTGCACCGAAATCGTCGATTGGATTTTTCCAAATCGGCGGCGGTATCGCGGGCGACTTCCCGATCTGCGTTGTTCCAATGCTTCAACAAGATCTTCAGCGCGACACGCCACTTTGGGGTTACTTCTGCCAAATCTCGGACTCGACGACTTCGTACGGTTCGTACTCAGGCGCGATCCCCAACGAGAAAATCACTTGGGGTAAACTCGGCGTCGACACACCACGCTTCGTGATCGAATCGGACGCGACGATCGTCGCGCCCCTGATCTTCGCTTACGTGATGAACAAGTAGTTCCCGCCCTAAGACCTTGCGCTCTTCGAATATTCGACTGGCGCGCGATGCAAACTAAAATTCCGGCCTGCACACAACCATAGCTCAGGCCAGCCAAAAGGGCGCAGTCACCAGCTGCGCTTTTTTTGTTTCGCGCGCGCGATGGCGCGTTCGGAGGCGCGGGCGATCGTAAACGTTTCGATGGCCGTAGGCGCGCGTTCCTCGATAGCGCACCATTTTCGCCTCCATACCTCGCCTCGCCGTGATCACCAATTCGGCTTCGACACGCCCTCCCAGCTCGTTCTTTGCCCACGTCCTAATAGTCTAGCCAGACTCTCTTGGTTGACTCTATACCATCGGTCACATACAAGAAACGCATGCGCAAGAACCCACCAAAACGCAACTCCCCTCGCTCACCTCAGCTCGCCATGCTGAAACGAGAAAAGAGCGCATATGGTGGTGAACTTCGAAAAACTCGCGCCGGCCGAGGCGCAAGGCCACTTGCCACTCGCCAAACCATGCATCTGGTCTTGCGATCTTCGCTCGCCAAGGGCGAGTGGTCACTTCGACACACCCGCCATCGCAGACGCGTGACGAACATCGTTCTCCGATTTGCGCGCACCAACGGCGTCCGTGTGCTTTCGATGGCGAATGTCGGAAATCACCTTCACCTGCATATCAAGCTAGGGAATCGCTTTGCGTACGCAAGATTCATTCGCGCAATCACTGGTGCGATCGCACAGGCCGTGACTGGACGAACACGTTGGCAAACCGACAGTAACGTGTCGTCGAATTCTCGAGAGAGGCTCCGTTTTTGGGACCATCGTCCATTCACGCGGATTGTAGAAAGCTGGCGAGCGGTACTTGGTCTTCGTGACTATATTCGTCTTAATCAGCTTGAGGGCAACGGTGCAAACCGACGCGAAGCGCGAGCCTGGATCGAAATCGAGAAGAGCTTAAGAGAAATGCCTGACTAACTATCTCGTTTATGGAGAAGATCTCTAAAGCAACAAAGAGACTGCGCCATCGGAGCGCGAAAAGATCCTCAGAAAGTATTCAGAAAAGTAATCAGAAAAGTAACTGGAAAGACAACCAGAGGAACCTATGACTGCGAAAGTGCGATGCGAGTGCGGAAAGTTTCAGGCTGAGGTCATAGACGTCAAGGCTTCCACAGCTGGTCGAGCCGTCTGCTACTGTGACGACTGCCAGTCGTTTCTTCATCACATTGGGCGAGCCGAACTGCTCGATCAAAACGGCGGAACCGAAGTCATTCCCACGTTTCCAAGTGCCATCAAATTCATGGCCGGACGCGAACAGCTTCGCTGCACGCGGCTTTCGCCAAAAGGTCTTTATCGCTTTTCGACAGTTTGCTGTAAAACACCTGTCGCAAACTTGATGCTTGGCGCCCCTTGGGCGGGCCTCAGTCCTCATCTCTACAACTTCGGAGAAGTCGGTTTCGTCGAGCGAAACTTTGGCCAGGTCAAAAGTCGGATCATGGCGAAGTTTGCCCACGGCGAGCCACCCAAAGACGCTTCCCAAAAGATGGGTCTTCGCGACATCGTGTTCGTCGCTCCCTTTCTCCTTAAGGGACTCATTCTCGGGAAAAAGTCCCCCTCACCGTTCTTCGAAGCTGACGGCCAGACACCCATCGTCACTCCGGAAGTCATTTCGCTCGAAGTTCGAAAAGACATCCGAAAAAAGATCAGCGCTCCTTTAGGAAAACAATGAGCGAAAACGCACTTTACTGGATCAAGGAAGGCACACGCTACCCCAGCTACGACTCCTGGTGAGCAAATGCCTATGTGTTGCCGGGCTTGCCATACTGAGCTCCTACTTTTGGCTTCCCTTCTCCGAGGTCTCTAAGACCCTCACTCGAACCCTAAATCCATTCTTCCCAACTTTATCGATCGAGACCTATCGGGCGTTCTTGCTCATCGCGCCGGCCGTCTTAGGACTATTGACCCTGCTATACGGATGGAGCCTAAGATCGAACGATCGCGCGACCGGCCCGCAGAACTACGAAGGCCCGCTCATCCACTGACAAGAGGCGTAGCTATTTCTCTGATTATTTTTCCGCAGCCAAGCCGTAGAAGTAGCCGTCGCGAGAGCCGACGTAGAGGCGACCGCGCCACATCGTGGGAGTCGACTCAACGCAACCGCGAGGTGCTTGCGTGGTCCAAAGAACCGGCGGAACAGGTCCACTGGAACCAGGACCACCACTTGGACCGTAGGCACTGAGATCAAATGCCTGAACACCCGAGTGAAGACATCGACCAACAACAAGGCTGTCGCCGATCACCAATGGCGAAGACCACTCGTGGTGACCAAGGCGTGTTCGCCACATCTCGCGGCCTGTGTTGCGGTCCACGGCCAAGAGGTCTCCCGGATGAGTTGTCACGATCAAAAGACCTCGTTTTAAATCCAATGCTGGTGTCGACCAGATCCCGCCTTTGTCACCCTGACGTTTTGACGGAATCGCAACCGACCAGATAAGCGGATTCATGGGATTCATAGGATCAAGCTTGATCAATTGCCCGATCTCTTCGACACGCTCTCGTGAGGCACGGCCGCTTCGTCCGTTCTCAAGCTCCTTTTGGACGGAAATATAGAGATGGCCTTTTTCATCCACAACCGGAGTCGAGTCGACATCATCACCTGTCCAGAATGTGAAGACGATGTCGGCTTGTTTGTTTCTCACCTTCGTCCAATCGATTCCGACAACCATGCCGCCAGAGTTCGTCCAGTAAGCACGGTTACCGATGACAACCGGAGAGCTTTCGATCGACACCATCGTGTCGCGCTTTTCTGGATGGAGCATCTTCATCATCTCTTCGGTCCAGCCCGGCATTTCAATTTCGACAACGGGATCGATCTTCACTTTCCCTTGGGAGTCGCGACCGCGATTAAGTTTCACCACGTAGAACCACGAGTTCTCGCCACCGATAAAGAGTCGATCGCTGACGATTGCACCGTTGGAATCCCAATCGTCGTTCCAAAGGCGACGGCGAACCTTGTTGCCGTTCAAGTGGAAAAGCTCTGTTGGAACATCGCGATCAAGAGCGAGAATACGATACTTGTTATCGCGTGATCCAAAATAGAGAAGCGGAAATCCATCCGGATCGACCGTGACCGAACCTTTGATGATATCGCCAGTAGGAAATGGCGGACGTGTGGCTTTGCCTGTCGCCGCATCGACAAAATGAACCTGGCGATCGTACGCACCAAAGATAACTTCCGTTACGCCATCAGCTCGTTCATATACGGCTGGCTGCCCTGTCCATCCGAGACCACACCACTGCTTACAAGATTTCCCAACGCAGGATTCCGCGCACATCGGTTTATCTGGATAACGCCACATGGTTTTTGGCTGAGTACGAGGAACCGGTCCCGTGCCGTAGTAGGTGCGAGACGGGTTTCCGCGAAACATCGTCATGCCTTTGACCGAGCCCCATGGCTCGCCCACATGCTGCGAAGTGGAGTGACCGGAGAGAATTTCAACAGCCCGCGCGTAGGGTTTTGATGGCGCCAAGGCAACAGGCGACGCCCCGGTAGACACTTCCGGACGAGCGGCAACGGGTGCGTCCAACTCTTCAGACTTACGTGGAGTTTCTGTGGCCCCTTCATCGTCTTCGGCGTCTCGAACGGAGTTTGGCTTTTCGATATCGGATACGCTGAAGTCTGTAATCGCCAGGTTCGATTCAGGAGACGGCTTTGAGCAGGACGAAAGCGTCGCCGCAAATGCAAATGCGCCAATGGCAAATAAGACCACTGTCGAACTTCGCGACAGCACGCTCGAATTCGTCAATGCCGACCTCTTCATCGCCAACCTCAGTGTTTCGAACAGATGTTTTCGGAACGAATACGCTTCCCGATACATCTTTTGTTCCAATTCGTTTCAAATCTCTGTGACGCGAAATCAGCAAAAGAAGCCCGCTGTGTCATGGGACTCTCATTCCCCGAAAGCTGGTATTGCCGTATGAGAGCGCGTATGAATGCTCGAACAAAAAAGCCGCTGCGGCCACTTGTGCGTTATGCGCAAACCGTCGCCAGCATCACCCTGCTTATTGCGCTTTCGCTTACCACATGGGCTGCTTCGCAGGTGTATTCCGCAAAGGCGCGCGGCTTAGCGACAAGGGGCCTGGACGTCAACGACGTCAGCGTGCTTTTACCCGTGGGTCCACATGGGTTACATCCGGCTATTTCCATTCAAGAACTAGGCGTTCTTGACGAAGAGATTTTTGAACAGGTCCTTCGCTTCGAGTATCCCAAAGCGGCGGCGAACTCTCCTGACTTCGCGGATCTGCCTTATGTCGACTCACGGTTCATCACAGATTTTCGTCGCTGGAAACTGACATCTTTTCGATTCGAAGACTGTAGCGAAGTCATTCGCATAAAAAAAGAAAGTCACATCGGTCTCCCATCAACACTTCTCCTCACACGAGACCCCGGCTGCCAACCGCGTCTCCGACTTGTTACACAGCCTTTCAATCTCTTTGGCATCGCTCTCCCCACAGCTATTCATATTCTGGTCAATCTCGACTCAGCCGAGCTTCAAGCGGCCATTGAAGATCTCAAAATACTTCAAGATCTGAGCGAGACTCAGTACGGCACCGAGACATTCGGTAAAGCGCTCGGGCCTCACCCAGGACTCATCAGCGAAATCGCATCACTCGGCAAGACGACACTTGCCGATCACGTACGTGCACTGCTGCGAAGTGCCACCGAACGTGGTTTTCAATCTGCTGCCTTGCCGCCTGAGCGACGATTCCCGCAAACCGAGTCGATCACCTTGATTCTTCAAACCGAGATCAATCACTGGAAATTTGCGGGCGGCTTGGTGCGCGAAGGAACCTGGCTTAAGTCGGAAACAGAGTTCAATCGACAGTTTCGAAAAACTCCTGGTTATCCGGCGATTGGCGTCGAAGACCTTAAGTGCGATATCCACTCGAGCAAATCCATCCAGACTACATCAGCTGGCACTCTTCGATCGCAGGACTCCTGGAACTCATGCCCCAGCTAAAACCACTGGTCCCAGCGAAAAACGGTCAATGGACGGCAAACAACTATGTCGAAACGCTGGCGTTCCTGGCTTCGGCCAACGATATCGACAAGTACGTTGTTGAGCCGGTTCGTGTCGACTGCATCGGCGATAGCGCTGTTATGTTGGTGACAGAATTCAACGGCATTCAAATCCGTCGCGACCCAGCTACTGGTTGCGTGACTCACGGTGTTCCATTCGGATCGCCGACAAAGATCATGCTCGAACTCAAAGACTACCAAGCGTCGCCGACAGCACCCGTGAAACGCCTGGTGTACCGTTCGATCTCAAACCTCGACGACAAGGTGTCGGCAGAGGTTCGCGTGAAACTTGCTGAAGTCGCCAAAGGCCCGCCGAATATGCCCGAGAACCCAAGCACGTGCAAAACACCCGCGCAAATCTTGCGCGAATTCAAAGACCAAGCGGGCCTTCCTTAAGGTCGCGACAAAAATTACTAACTTTAAGGAGCCGGTTCTGATGGAGCCGGCTCTTTGATTTTTTCCCGCCAGCTCTTCCCTTCGATCAAAAGATCGACGACTTGCGCTCGACCATTTTTAATGGCGAGTTCGATGGAAGCATTTTTTCCCATCACGTGTTTTTCTAACTCCTGTGCATTCTCCTGCGGAACATAGAACCGTTCGATTCCCGCGACGAAGCGCGAGTTTTCGCATTTCCCGGCGATCGCCAGGCCGCAGTCGCGTACGGATCCGAATCGGAAAGTTCCATCCCCCAGGCAGACATACGCTTCAGCCAGATTTGTGTCCGACGTGCACACGGCGTTTACGCCATACTCGACATTGTAAATCAAGTAGTGCCCCGAGAGCAGATCGCGCGGATCGTAACCCGTGATTTTTAAAACGACGCGTGCCCCTTGCGAAACGACTCGCTGCTTATGCAGCATGAACACCAGCAAGAGAACAATCGGAAAGGCGATGGCGAAGATCAAAAACTTTCGATGAAGAGGCGATGAGACCGGATTGATTGTATCTGTCATCGCGACAACTCCTCGACCCACACCTGAATCGTCTTTCTATACTTGTTCCAAAGCCATCCCATGCCGATCACGATTCCGCCGGACACGATAAGACCAACTCCCGTAGCGGCAAGTCCACCAACCGCCTCGAAGTAAACCCCCAGAAGACGCATACCTATGATCGCCAAGATGAGCTGAAATGTCCGCTCGGCACGCAAACTCGCAGCGAATACGCCCGCGGCAAGCAAGGTGAGAATAACAAGCCCCACACGAACCAACCACTCGCCCCCTCGACCGTCATATCCGGCACCTGAGCCAAGGTGTTGAATGTGAGCAAGTGTCGTGAAGAACAAGAGCATCGCCATCATCGAAAGACGCTGAAAGCGGTTATAAACTCTGCCCAAGGCGATTCCGCCAAGGGAAATCGCCAAGAACACAAGACCCAAGTACATGGGAACGAACTCAGCTTCATAACGCCCACGACCGGCGAATTCCAAAAACAAAAGCGCACCGATTCCGATATAGGACGTCCAAAAGCGCGCGACTCGTGTCAGAGGCCATTCTTCGCCTCGGCTAAAAAGACGAGCGAGCACGGCGAGCATCAGGCAGAATGTCGTCAAAGAAAATGCCACGTATCCGGGGCTACGGGAGAACAACGAGCTATAAACCCCGGAGTCCATCACCGCCCAGGTCGTGGCTCCCAAAAGTCCGCCCATCCAGAACATCGGAGGAAAAAACCTCGTCGCAATCAAGGAAAGAGGCGCGACAAGTATCGACCAGAATAAAATCGCCTGATAGAGCTTTCCGCCCGTGTGATAAATCTGAGAAATCAGTCCGATGGAAGCGAGGGCCGCGACCTGCATAGCGACGATCCAGGCATTGAAAGCCATCTCGCGACGTCCAGAGTCCGAGGAATGTGCCGCTCGAAAGATCGCGTAGCCAATTCCACCTAAAACCAGAAAGTCGACGGCAAGTTTCAGGGCGTCCGGTATCTCCGACCAGTTTGCCGCAATCAAAGAGATCACGCCGATCCCGATAATCACGACTCCAAGAATCATGAGACCCGACAAAACCCAATGACTCTCTGGCTGGTTTTGTTCGTACTGTGAAATAGCAGCGACTTGATCTTGCCGAACGAGCCCTGCTTTCTCCCATTCGGCGAGTTTTTTAGCTAGCCCCTTTTTCATGAGTCCATTGACTCACGCCCATACAAGCGGCGTCACGAAATTTTAAACGGAACCGGGTTAACCGGCCCGAGCTATCGGGAAACTCAATCGGAACAAGGAGCCGCGACCAGCTTCCGTACGTGCAACCTGAAGATCACCGCCCCCGGCCCGCAAGATCGCACGCGACAGGGAAAGCCCAAGGCCATAACCGCCAGTCTCTCTCACGCGCGACGTGTCCGATCGATAAAACGGTTCAAAGATCCTTGCCGCCTCATCGGCCGACATCCCGATCCCGAAGTCCTCGACCTCGATCTCCACCTGTTGATCAATCGTCCTGACCCGAATTTCAACTGGACGCGATTGATGATGCGAGAACTTCTGCGCATTCTCGACCACGTTGCGAAAGGCCCGAACCATCGACTTCACATCGACAAGCACCTTGACCTCACCGCCGTGGATCTCATATCGCAAACCAGGCTTGCCTTCTAAGAGTGGAGAGATCGTTTGCTTAAGAAGGTCTTCGACTGTGATCTCCGTCTTTGGATGTCCACCGTGCCCAAGGCCATTCGCGCCACCGCCCTGCAGGCGATAGAGATCGAGAAGCTCCGTAATTAGGTCTTCCATCTCACGAACGTCGGATTGAATCTGCGGCTGCAAGCGCTCGTCTTTTAACATCTCGGCCGCCATCTTTATGCGACCAAGGGGACTTCTTAGCTCGTGACTCACATCCATGAGCAACCTGTCCTTAGACTTTAGCTGCGCTTGAATACGATCCGCCATTTTATTAAAAGACTCCGCAAGACGCCCGAACTCTCCCTTGGCTTCGACAGGAACTCGGGTATCAAGCTTGCCCTCCGAAATCGCATTGACCCCAGCGATCAGCGATTTCATTGGCCGAACCAACCAAGAGGTCATCAATAAAATCGCGATCAACAAAAAGGCGATCGTAAACACAAAGCCACTGAAGGCTCTTAAGCCGCCTTGAAACTCATTTCGGCCAGCGATGAAGAACGCGTAGTAGTCGCCGTTTTTTTCCAAAACCGCGAACATACGGCCCCCCAGTCGGCCGACGACAAAGTCTCCGAGACGAGACTTCATCGACTTGGGTTTCTCCATCCAACGTTCTTCTTCCTTGCGAATTTCGGTTTCAATAACCGTCCATGGCGGAAGTCCCGGTTGAGTTTCGATATCCGTCCCGTTGGCACGTTTCACGCGAAGCTGAAGCCGAAGCCCCTTAAGCAAAGCCTGTGCGGAATCCGATGTCGGGTCGGAGCCGATCTCGTTTACGACATTGGAAAGATGCGCGCGCAGATTGATCCAAGCCACCTTCGGTAACTGATCGCGCCACGGCCCACGCCACGGTTTCGAAAACCCCCATGCTAGAGCTCCAAGCACGATCAAGGCCGCAATGAAAATCCACATGACCTTGCTCGTTAGCGTCAAGCGAAGCGCTTTCACTTACCCCTCGCTTTCGACCGGAGCGATGAAAGCGTAACCGGTTCCCCAAATTGTTTTGATAAAATGCGGATTCTTAGGGTCGTCACCCAGCTTCTGCCGAAGTCGGCTCATCGTGATGTCGATCACGCGATTCGTGGCATCCCACTCGATCCCGCGAAGAGCCTCCATGATCTGGTCGCGATCCAAGGACTCCCCGGCCTTCATCATCAAAAGCTCGAGAGCTGCAAACTCCGAAGTCGTTAACTGCAAAGCCGTCTTCGCCGATGCTTGAGCCTCCGACTGTGAAGCTTCGTCGGCGAACCAAGCCTCGCGCATATTGCGATCAAGTACGAGCCGGCCTGACTTCAGTTTCACACCGGATGACGCCTTTGTTTCACGCGAAGCACGTCGCACCAGAGCCTGAAGTCGCGCGACAAGCTCACGTGGCTCAAACGGTTTTGGAAGATAGTCGTCGGCACCAAGCTCAAGCCCGACAACACGGTCCGTAAGTTCTCCGCGGGCCGTTAACATGATGACCGGGACTTCCGAGAACTCGCGGATTTTTTTTAGCACCTGAAAGCCGTCGATCTCCGGCAGCATCAAGTCCAACACGACAACCTGAAAGCTTCCGCTCTTTAGTGCCTCGAGTCCCAAAGAGGGACGGTCTTTCGTTTCAAGCTCGATACCAAAGGGCTCGACGTACTGCTTGGTCAGCGCCGCGAGTCTGGTGTCATCGTCGATCATTAGAGCTTGAATCGTCATAAAACCATCTTAGTCCGTCTAGATACGAATTGGATAGGCCCCACTACACTTTGTTACAACCTGTTTCCAGCTTGAAAAGCTTCCGACCGTCTCTCGTTTTATCTTGGGTTCATGACAGAGTTCATAACAAAGGAGAACTCCATGAACGAGCAAACTCAGAGTCCGAAATCAAAACGTGTTCTTACCCGTGGCCTCACGGTTTTAGCCTTGGCGGTTGTCGCCATGGGGGCGATGCCCGCCTGTAAGCACAGCCCGGAAGAACGCGCCGTAAAGGTGGTCAAACACGTAAGCCGCAAGCTGGATCTCAACGAGGCACAAAAGGCCGAACTTGAGAAACTGGCAAACGAAGCAGCGACCGACTTTAAGTCCACACGCCCTCAGCGCGCGGAGCTAGCCAAAGAGGTCGAAAAACAAGTCCTCGCCGAAAAGGCCGATGTGACGGAGCTTCGCAAGCTGATCGACAACCATCAGACTCGTCGCAAGGAGATGATGGACAAATGGCTGACGAAGCTCGCGGACTTCCACGCCAAGCTCACACCCGAGCAAAAGCAAAAAGCCGCGGAGCTGATGAAGAAACACTCGAAAAAGTTTAAAGGTCGATTTGGAGACGACGACGATTCTTCGAGTCGAGAGTAAAGTCCTCTAGGTAGCCCAACAAAACCGCTTTCAGCCAAGGGCCGAGCTTTTCTGGTTCGGCCCTGTGGCTCATCCCCGTGATCGGCACGATGTAGCCAGGCTTCACGATCGACTCATGAAACATCGCCACCCCATCATTGGGTCCGCGTGCCGCGAGACTCGCGAAGTTCGCCCGCATTCCGCCCGGAGTATTCTCGAGACTCGGGAGTCCCACCAGCGAAACCGCCACCATCGAAAGCCCCGAAAAATCGGGTTCGGTTCGAAGCCTTGGGTAGCTGTGACTCAAGTACTCGTTGATGCCCGTCGGCCAGCCGCGAAGACGGTAGCCAAACGAATTGATCTTACGATCGACGGCATTTGGAATTTCCGGAGCACTGGCGCCCTGTACGAGGCCACAGACATTTAGCCACATCTTGATGCCATGAAGCTCGTGACGAGAGGACTTTAAAAGCTGCTCGACCAGGAGACGAAACTCCGCCGACCCCTGTCCAACCGTCGCGATCACACGATGTTCGTGCGGATTTTTATTAAGCTGCTCGCGAATCAACGCGGCGTTTTCCAGCGGGTGTCGGCCACGTTCCGTGCGAATGACTTCCGTCGTAAAACCGCACTCTCTTGCCCATGCTCGCCAGCCGTCGACATGCCCGCCCCACTGAGAACCAGGCGCAAACGGATCTTGGCTTTCGATCACACAGAATTCAGGCGCATCGACGCCCAAGTCGGTTCCAAGATCTGGCTTTGGAATTTGAAACCCAGGCGTCTTGAGGTCGCGAATTGCGCGATCCACACGTTCTAGAAAAAAACGATTGGGTGAAATCTGCCCCAGAATCTTAACGAGAGCGACGGTCACAAGGTCGAGACCAAACACTCTCGTCATCTCTTCCAGCTCGCGCGCGTTGGGCGCACGATCCGGAAAGGCGTCGATAATCTGCGTCGCTTTGTGAGCCAAATTCAAAAGCTGGCGGTCCGATCGTTCCTCCAGCCTTAAGTGCTCGAGCTCGTTCAATTGGACTCCGACGATTCAGAAGTGTTACCCATCGGCTGGCCGAGTTTCGCAGCCTCTTGCTTCAGCTTCGCCGCATCGGCTTGGCGGCTCTTTACTTCCGCTTTGCAAACTTCCACTTTGTCTTCATACTCGTCCTGACGCTTTTGCAGAACAAGCTTGTACTGCTTGAAGCGCTCGATGCGATCCTTCAAAAACTCTTCGCTGACACCGATCAACTGCTTCTTGTCGTCGAGACCGATTTTGAATTCCTCTTCTTTGTCTGTGACGCGATCAACGGGCTCGGTCCACTGAAGCTTGCCCGTTCCGCCAAGTGCTTTGGACGAGAGATCCGCGCGGCACTCCTTCAAAACGCCGTAGAGACCTTTCGATCCATATTTGCGATTGCCGTAAACGCGATCTTCAAGCTCGTAAACATCGTTCTGCAAACGACGCAGCTCTTCGTTCATAAGAACTTTCTTTTGCACGATCATGTCGCCGTCTTTTACGCCGACTGTCGTGTCGCCCGAAACCTGTCCCTTGTTATCGATCTTGGTTTCTATCTCTTCCGCTTTGTGAGGATTCGACGAACAACCTGCGAGCGACAATGTGAGAAGACCTGCCGCCAAGAGGGCTGCGGCCGAAACCGAGAACTCGTTCAAGATTCTAATGTGAGGGGTTTTGCGAGATACTTTCACGTTAAACACGTTAACTCCTTAACTGTCGGATGACCCGACCAGTGTTAATAGCGTAAAGACGCTAGCGCCTTTACGCAAAGGGGTGTTGCAGCGCATAGAACTGTAGGTTTTCAGCCACTTAACGCACTCCGATACGACTGGCGTGAATCAAAGTCCTGTGACTCCGGCGTTCCCAGTAAGGTACAGTCAGAACCGTGAGCGAATTAATAGTCAAAAAGTATGGTGGGACATCCGTCGGCTCGATCGAACGAATCGAGTCCTTGGCGGATCGCCTGGTGAAAGAAATCAAACAAGGACAAAAACCGGTCGTGGTCGTAAGCGCGATGTCGGGCGAGACCAATCGCCTGATCGGTCTGGCTGAAAAGATCGATCCCGACTACCGCGGCTCGGCCTACGATATGCTGATTGCCAGCGGCGAACAGGTTTCGATCTCGCTGCTCGCGATTGCCCTTCAAAAGCGTGGCGTGAAGGCGCAACCGCTGCTCGGCTTTCAACTGGGTATTCGCACGGATTCGACATTCGCAAAAGCGCGCATTCAGTCGATCGACACCGACCCGATCTTCGATCTTGTCGGCAAAAGTGTGGTCCCCGTCGTCGCGGGTTTTCAGGGCGTTGACGAGGATGACAACATCACGACCCTTGGCCGTGGTGGAAGCGACACGACGGCCGTGGCTCTTGCCGCGGCTATTCAGGGCCGCGCTTCATGTGATTGCGAAATCTACACGGATGTACCTGCTGTATTCACCGCAGACCCGCGTCTGGTTTCCAAAGCGCGCGAGCTCCCATCACTTTCGTGCGAAGAGATGATGGAGATGGCCGCGCTCGGCTCTAAGGTTCTACACATCCGCTGCGTGGAAATCGCGGCGAAATACGGTGTCAAAATCCACCTCCGCTCGACATTTGAGGAACGAGAGGGAACTTGGATTCTTCCCGATACGCCAGATCTCGCTACAGCCTCCCCTGCGACTTCAAAAGGATCATCGACTATGAATATTCAGATCGAACAACCCGTTGTTTCCGCCGTTACTCATGATGCCAACACGGCCGTGTTTAAACTCTTTCCCGTGCCGACCGGCCCCGACTTCCTCGCACGCCTCTTCGACACCTTGGCAAAAAAAGGGGTTGTCGTCGACATCATCACTCAGAGCGAAACGACCGAAGGCCAGCGCTTGGCTTTCTCGGTGACGAAAGAAGACATCCCGCTTTCGCGCCAAGCACTGAAAGACTTTGTTCCCAACTCCGAGCACATCACGTTGATCGAGAACATGGCCAAGATCTCCGTCGTCGGTGTCGGCATGAGAAACCACCCCGGTGTTGCCGCCCGCTTCTTCGCCGTGCTTGCAAAAACAGACGTGCCAATTCATCTCGTCACGACATCAGAGATCAAGATCAGCGCTGTGATCGAGCAAGGAAAACTAAAAGAAGCGGCAGAAGCCCTTCACAGCGAATTCGGCTTGGACAAGGCGTAACGGGTGACAAAGCCTCTATCTGCCTATCAGCAAAAGAACGGGGCCATTTTAGTTGGCGACTCCGGGAAAAACCTCGAAAGCCTTACCAAGGGGTTTGCGACACCGTTTTTTCTCTACAATGCGGATCACGTGCGGGCGCGATTCACGCGGATGAAAGAGGCCTACCTTAAACAAGGGCTTCCAGTTTCTATTCATTACGCGACGAAGGCCAACTGCAACCCTCGTATCTTGAGTCTACTTGCCAGTCTCGGCGCGAAAGCGGACGTCGTAAGCCTTGGCGAAACGGAACTCGCTATCCAAGCAGGTTTTTTAGCTGAAAGCGTTTTGTTTTCAGGCGTCGCAAAGACAGTCAAAGAAATCGAGGGCGCCTTGCGATTGGGCGTTGGCCAAATCAACGTCGAAAGCCTCGGCGAACTCGAGCGCATCGCCAAGATCGCGGAGAAGATGAAGCACACAGGGCCATTTGATATTGGCCTGCGTCTGAATCCCAACGTTTGCCCCGAAACGCACCCTTACATCACGACAGGTCTTCAGGAAAACAAGTTTGGCCTCGAAGAACCGGCCGTTCGCGAGGCCGTTACGATCCTCAAGTCGGCCCCCTGGCTTCGCCTGCGAGGCTTGAGTCTTCATATCGGTTCGCAGCTTCTCGATCTCACCGCTTTGGATGAAGCTCTTGAGGTCGGCAAGTTTGTTCAAGATCGATTGCGGGCGGACACGGGGTGGAATCTGGATCGATTCGACGTCGGCGGCGGAATCGGCATTCAGTACGCACAGTTCGACGAGAGCGATGAAATAGCTGTCGTCGATCAACACGCGAGTCTTTTAAAAAAACATCTCGGCGCCGATCTCGACTCCGGAAAGCTGACAGAGATCCTGACGGAGCCTGGACGTTGGCTCGTCGCGCGCTCTGGCGTACTTGTAACCGAAGTGCAGTACGTAAAAACCACGCCGCATAAAACCTTCGTCATTACGGATGGCGGTATGAATCTTCTGATTCGCCCCGCCCTCTATGAAGCGCAACATCGCATCGAACCGTTTATTCGCCGTCCGTCAAACAACCCGTCTCTTGAAAAAGTGGATGTGGTGGGGCCCATTTGCGAGTCCGCGGACTTCCTAGGGCGCGAGCGCAACCTCGGGGACGTTCGACAAGATGATCGCCTGGCGGTGTTCGATGCCGGGGCCTACGGTCGCACGATGGCAAGCCTCTACAATCAACGCGGATGGCCCGACGAATACATCTACCTCGATGGGACACTTGAAAAGGTGAACGTCTCGAACTGAGACGTATTATGAGATTTTCCGCCTAGCAGTTTTGTTCTCAAGCCGTCGCCGGTGAAGAATGAAGAGATGCTGCGTACACCTGCGTCTCTCATTGTCGAATCCCACGCCATCTTCTCAAACACGATTTTTTTCGGCCTCACCCTGATCCTATTTCTTGCCGCGGTCACTTCTGCGTTCATCGGCTTTCGGCGGCTGAAAATCGCCGACATCTGGTCAAAAAACCTTCTGCACAACGGGCGTCCGGTGAACGAGATCCTTCACGCCGTGGGCCAGATGATGTTTCCCATCAAGGCGACAATTGGCGGAATTTTCGTCGTTTTCATTTACGCGGGAACTCTGCTCGAGCGTTCACTACTATCGGTCATCGTCAATACAGCCGCCCTGTGTTCGGCACTGATACTCTTTTCGCTCTTGAACCGAGAACAAAAGCTCGTCCAACAGCTTCGCACCATCGATCCTAAACAAGCAAAAGCAGGGTACACGTCGTTTCGGATGTTCGCCGGTCACATGCTAGGCGCGCTACTCGGCATGGTCGCGGCACTTGTCCTTGAAAGCCTGAGAACCGCGTACCTCCCCATCCCCTTCCTCGATGGCTCTCTGACAAAGCTTTTGGAGTTTTGTTTTTACGTCGTTGGCATTCAGCTTTTCATCGCGCCTGTCATGCTTCGCATGATGCTTCCTTCGCACAAGCCGGCGTCTACTGAAGAAAAACAAACCGAAACCGTTATTCACGAAGCTTTTAACAAGCTGGGATTGCGCCAACCCCAGGTGCGTATTCTCGCCCTCAATAAATTGAAAACCTACAATGCCCTGATCGCGGGTCTCAACTTCGCCCCTTTTCCTTTTAGACAGATCGTCATGATCAGCCAAGATCCCGATCTCGATCTCTCAGCTGACGAAACTCGTGCAATCATCCACCACGAACTCGCGCACGGCGTGTTATGGCACATTCCCATACGCGTGATCGCAAGCATCGCAATCTGGCTCGTCGGTCTGTTTGCGCTGTTCACCGTCGATCTCATGTTTTTTCGCGCAGAACATGGTCCACTTTTTATCGCCGTAGCCGCGCCGATCTACTTTATACTTTTCCACCCTCGGCTCTTAGGACTCCTCGTTCGCGAGCAAGAGATCCAGGCCGACGAGTTTGCCGTACACCGACTCGGCTCAAAGGCCGAGGACCTGATCGCGGCTCTGACGAAACTCACGCTCGCAAGCGGAGGCCTCATTGATCGCCGTCCAGCGGGAACCTGGCTAAACGCGAACGCGGCTCATCCGACGGTCATCGAGCGCGAAGCTCACCTTCAGCAATTGTCGGGAACGGGTGCCCTCTCCCGCAAACCCGACTTGCGCCGTCGTCGCGCCGTCACGACACTTCTCAAAACCCAGAGTGTTCGCACCACGGCGGCACTGGGGCTTGCTCTAGCTTTGTATAGCGCATACTCGCTTTCGACACCCACCCCTGAGCGCCTACCGGCCTCGACCTTGGGTGTTTCCATTGAAAAACGCCTCGATCAGCTGGCGCACGTCGATTGGTCTTTTCCAAAAAAGAAGGGCTTTGTCCTAAGGACACTCGAAGACGACCCGTTTTGATGCACGGGCTTTCGTTTCAAACCGAGATTCTTAAACGGACTTAACGTTTTTTCCGCAATCTCTTGTCGAAATCTTCCGATAAGAATTCGTGGAAAAACTCATGGCATTCAACGACATCATCTTCCTTCGCCGACTTTCGATCGTGCTCGCAAGCGTGCTGCTTGTAGGATGCGAAGAAGGTTCGCCGACCCTGAGTTCCACAAACTCCGGCAGCAACGGAGCGCTACCTACTCCGACGCCTTCGAACCTGCCCCCTAAAACTGTCACGATCAATTGGACTGCCAATAACGCCAAACAAGTCGCTCAAGCTGGCGGTGGTTATCTGCTCTACGTCGCGCACGTTTCGAAAGCGGTCGCGCTGGCAACTCCCATTCGAGTTGCGAATCCAGGTAACGGCACGCACGTGACATCCACAACCACCTCACTACAGCCCGGTGTCTACAATTTCGCCATTAAAGCGTACTCTTCCGAGGGGGAGTCCGAACTTTCGGCGGTTACCAACTTCACGGTGCCAAAATGATGATGAAGTATTTTAGGTCCCCTCTCGCATTCCTTCTCACCTCGCTGTTTCTCGTAACAGCGCTATCTATCTCTTCGTTTGTCTCATCGGAAGACAGCCAGCTTCAACAAATAGCCGGCCACTCCTCGAACTCCCCGCGAAACGCGCCTGACCGCGTCCTTGTTCAAATGAAGCAAACAAGCATTCAGTCTCGCCTCGGGGGATCTAACGTTTTCTCTAAGGCGCAAGCCGTTCACTCTGCGGAGTCCATGCTTCGAGCAAGCGGCCTGAAGGTCGGAGCTCTTTCCACGGGTCAGAGTTTGCGTGCTCTGAACGAGGACGGAACAATGTTGGTCGTGGCGATCGACACGAATGAAGAGACGGTTGCTTCGGCCCTACAGCGCTTAAATAGCAATCCCGATGTCGCCTGGGCTCAGCCGGACTATATCTACCAGAAGTTCGCCGTACCCAACGACGCCAGCTACGGAAGCCTTTGGGGCCTTAAAAACACCGGACAATCGATTCCCTTGCAGCACAGGTTTCACAACCGCTACCGTGTCGCGGTCGGAACAGCCGGCAGAGACATGGGCCTTGAAACGGCTTGGGACAAACTCACCGATTGCTCGGCTGTCGTGGTTGCGGTTCTCGATACCGGTATCAATCTTCAACATTTGGACCTTGTCGACAACCTCTGGGACGACGGCATGGGGAATCACGGCTACGACTTTATCAACATGGACAACAATCCAGACGACGACGAGGGCCACGGAACCCACGTTGCCGGCACCATCGGCGCGCGGGGAAACAATGCGA